>JBMZDF010000469.1:0-5190 GCA_049614105.1 Promineifilaceae bacterium (SeqCode) | reverse complement strand
CCTAATGATTATCGTGACCCATTCTGGGGCGCAACGATGGGCGATGGCATCGTCGCGGGCCAAGTTGCAAACAGCCGCTTTGCGATTGTGCAAGCTGACACGAACTACAGCAAAGATAAATTTAACCTTGTGATTGGGGGACAGGTCAACTGGCCGGGTCGTCAAGAACAAATCGAAGACAACAGTACGAACCACACCAGTATCGGACTTGCACCCTACTTTGGGTCAGTTGATGAGTATGACAACGCCCAGAACTTGTTTGAACCACTTTACGAATTGACTGAGCAATATATTACCGATAGCGTCGTAACTCGCAGCATCGAAAAGATGGATAACGCGGGCCAAGGCACGCAGCCGTCAATCTATGAAGTGAACCTACATGCTGTTGCTGGCGACGTACCGCTCGACACACGCAACGCATTTTTATCGGGTCAAGCTGGCGGGATTGCGCTGCCGCTGATGATGCTCAACTATCAGAGCGAGCTAGGTATCCGCAACGTGTTGGCCTATCGTTCAGCACAATTTTCAAAATCAATCAGCGATTCAGAATATGCTCGACTGTTCGGTCTGATGCGCGACTTGGAAGCAACGGGACGCAAACGCCCCACGTGGCTCGGTTTGGAATTAGCCAATCAAGCGATTCGCGGCAGCCAAATCACCACGGCGCACACAGACAACGGCGCACGGTTTGGGAATGCAATGTCAATCCCATATGTGAAATCATTCGCCTATCGCGATGGTGACACATATGCAATGATTCTGTTCAATCTTGATGTGATGGGGCCACAGTCGGTACAGCTTGACTTGGGCAACACGGCTGGCGGCACGGCAATATTGAGCCAACTTTCGGCCGATTCGCCATACGCCCACAATGAAGATGCAGAAAACATTACTATTTCGACCGCGACACTGGGCGATTTCTCTGATAACTATTCACTTAACCTCCCGCCACACTCCATGACGGTGGTTGAATGGACCGCAGATTCCAGTTCTGGCACAGTTTCCGCCGTACAGCTAAGCGGAATCAACGCTTCTTCAAGCGGCTTACCCACAGGATATATTTATACGCTTGTGGCTATTTTACTAAGTTTTACACTCCGCTGTGTTTCGCAGCGCCGCACACGTCAAAGCTAGCAGACTGCACCGCAGCAAGGCTAATGCGGATAGGTGTTTCAATAGGTGTCGTCACCGATTTGGGAACGAGGGTACCATTTCCAAATCAATTTTGAAACGCTTATACCGTTTGGTGGTCTTTACACAACTGCCAAACGAATCTAGACAATAGCAGTGCAATGTCTAGACCTCATGCACCCGCCCCGTTCTTCTCGTCAAGAGAACGGGGCGGTTTGCATTTGGGCGCTACAAAGGGGATGTGATGTTAGTACCACGCCTCAATCGTCTGATTGCTCACGTAGGAACACAATTGGTTTTTTCTGCAAAATAGAAACAGATGCAAACAAGCCAACGAGCGTGACAAGCAGCACCGTGCCGATGACAAGCAGCACGCTTGATCCCAAAAATGGCAGGTAATCAAGCTCGAACACAAAGCGAATGAGGATATAACCTGCGACTTGTGACAGCAGCAGCGCGAGGAAGGCGGAAACACCCCCAATCAACATATTTTCTAGGGTAAAGACGCGCAGCACAAAGCGCCGTTTTGCGCCTAATACTTTGAAGTAGACCGCTTCCTGAATACGAGCAAAGCGGGTTGCCAGCACGGATGAAATAATAATCAACAGCCCCGCCAGCAAGCTAAAAATTGTAAAGAAACGAATAATCACGGTGATGTCGGCGACGATGCCTGAGAGGGCGCTGATCGTTTCGGTGACATCAACAACGGTGACGTTGGGCAGGGCGGCAACGATGCGATTTTGCAGATCGGAGATCGATGTGCCGTCTGGAACGGTGATGGCGGTGACGATTGTTTGCGGGGCGGCTTGTAAGTCTTGGCTGCGAAAGATGAAGCCAAAACGGGGGCGAAAGTCACCATCGACGGAGTTTGCGCGGCGGACGCTGGCAATTTCGGCCGAAATCACAACCCCCTGAATATCAAACTCAAGCACATCCCCCAACGCCAGCGCAAACCGTTCTTGCGCCTCAGCCTCAATTGAGACTTGGGCAATTTCGGCCGAAACATCAAACAATTCCGCCCCCTCAACCAGCCGCTCATCCTCAAGCAACCCATCCCGATAAGAGACGCTAAACGGCCGATCAAGCGAAAAAGATGGCCCACCGTCCTCCCGTTCCTCGGTCGAGGGCGTGACAGGCACGCCATTGATCGTCGCAACGCGCACCCGCACCAGCGGAATAAAGTTCTCGATCGGTTCGCCCGTCAGGTCTGCCACTGCCGCACGCTGATCGGGCTGAATGTCGAGCAGAAACAGATTGGGCGCATCGTCGGGATAAGCTTCAACAAAGGAGGCGTCGAGATTGCGTTCAAGCAGATAAATGGTGAACAGCACACCCAAGGCGGTTGCTAACGTGATAATGATTGCGGCGGTGGCGTTGCGCGGACGGAACAAACCGCGTAACGCTTGACGTGCCGCCAGCGGTTTGATCGTCTGTCGCCGCAAAATAACCAGCACAAGGTGTGTCAAGCCAGCCGCAACCGCCACAAGCCCAACAACGCCCCCTGCAAAATAAACGGTGCGCTCTGGATTGCGCAAATACCAAAACACCATCCCCACAAAAAAGAGGGCGATGACAGTTAACGCTAGAAAATAGGGCCAGCTTTTTGGTACGGGCAGTCGTTCCTTGCGGAAAATAAAAGTCGGCTTTAGCTCCTGTAACTGATAAAGCGGGATAAACGTAAAGGCGCTAATCACAAAGATGCCGAGCAAAATGCCTTCCAAAATTGAGCGCAAGGACAGCACAAACTCAACCTGTGGCGGCAAAAATGGCGCAAACAGCAGCGGGAAAAGTTGCTGTAAGACCAAACCCAACAGCAGCCCAATTGCCGTGCCAATGATGCCCAACACGACCGCCACCGCAAAATATTGTGTGATGATAAAACGGCTTGTCGCGCCCATCGTACGCAAAATGGCGATGGTACTTTCGCGCTCTTTGAGAAATGCGGCAAGCGAAGTTTGGATGCCGATGCCCGCGAGAACGAGTGTAAAGATCCCGATGAGGCTTAAAAAGGTCAGAAAATCCTCAAAAAAGCGTTGCACCTGTGATTGGTTGTTGCGAAAGGTTTCGACTGTTTCGAGACGTGGTTCGGCCGAATTCACCAACTGTTCTGCCACCGCATCTAGTTGTGATTCGTCATCTAGCGCAAGCAGCGTGCGATATTGGATGCGGCTGCCAGGTTTAATCAGATTGATGACGGGCAGATCGTCGGCATGGATAAAAATGCGTGGTCCAAGTTGGATAAAGTCGATGGGGCGGTCAGGTTCGGCCGAAACCACATCCACAATTTGCAGCGATCCCTCGCCCACTTCGATCACATCCCCAACGGTCAGATCAAGCCGATCGAGCAAATTTTGCGCCACGATCGCCGTGCCTGGGCGTAGTTTGTCTGTAAATGACGCGCCGCTTGCCAGCACCACATCCCCATAAAACGGATACCCATCCTCTACCACTTTCAACTCAGACAATAATGTTTGGTCGTTTCCTGCCAAACGCACCACAGAAATAAACTCATACGTTTGGGCAACGCGCACGCCGTTCGTTTGACGCAGCGCGTTCAGCTCTGCGACCAGCGGTTCGCGCAAGGGGAACCCCGTGGCGACCACAATATCGCCTGCCAGCAAGCGCCGCGCATCGCGCAGCAGCGAATTGTTGATGCTCTCGCCAAACCCGCCCAGCGAAACGAGCGTCACAAGCGACAGCGCAACACAGGCAATAAACACCAATGTCTGTTTGAGAGAGGTACTAATTTGGCGAAGGATAAATTGTTTGTGCATGGGGAAGGGGGAATGGGTTCTCTGACAACCTAAGTAACGACACGCCCGTCTTGCAACTCAATTACGCGATCGGCGCGGGCTGCGATGGTGGGGTCATGTGTGACCATGACGAGCGTGGTCTGCTGTTCGCGCTGTAGTTCGAGCAGTTGGTCGAGAATTGCCGCGCCGTTGTTGCTGTCTAGGTTGCCTGTTGGTTCGTCCGCAAACAGAATCGCGGGGTTGTTGATGAGTGAGCGGCAGATGGCAACGCGCTGTTTTTCGCCGCCTGAGAGCTGGTGGGGGAAGTTGTCGGCGCGATTGGCGATGCCGACGCGGGTGAGCAGTTTTTCGGCCGAAATCCGCGCACCCCGTTTTCCTGCCAACTCTGCGGGAAACATCACATTCTCAATCGCGCTCAACGACGGCACAAGATGAAACGATTGGAACACAAAGCCAATCGTTTTATTACGCAGCGGCGCAAGTTCATCCTCGCTTAGATCGGTGATGTCCTGCCCCGCAACGCGCAAACGCCCCGTCGTAGGGGTGTCTAGTCCAGACAAAAGCGAAAGCAGCGTTGACTTGCCGCTGCCGCTGCTGCCAATAATGGCGACAAACTCGCCCGCCTCAATCGTGACCGACACATCTTTGAGAACGGTCAACGTGCGTTCGCCAATCGTGTATGTTTTGCTGACCCTGTCAGCCTCAATAATTCCTGCCATAGCAGCAGAGTATAGAAGCTTTTGTATGCGCTTGGTCGCAAATGCAGCGGGCGGTAAGGAAAGTCAAACGCTACAAACAAAACGGCCCGCCGAAGCGGGCCGCACAATTTGGCGAGGAACAGTATTCAGTTCCAATTAAAATACGGATTTATTAACGGCCTAAAGACCAAACTCCGCACCAGCCTGTCGGATCGTTTCCCAAAGATATTCGGAATAAGACCGACCGCAATAGAGTTGATAGCCGTTGTCAACATGCCAGATGTTGACGCGGATTTTGGCGAGGCTGCTGATTTTGACCGTGTTGACGGGGAACGCCGACAGATCAAAGTCAAGTGCGCAGAGCTTGCTGAGCAGCACGCGGCTTTCTGCACCTGAAACGTGGATCATGGCCTGCCCGTTTGTTTGGGCTGATACGGTGATAAACGCATCGCCAACCGCTGCCTCAACTTGGGCTGCGATAGCGGTTTCGTCCCCTTGTGGGGTGATGAGTAGGTAGCGGCGGGGGGTAATTCGGCCGATTTGCACCCCTTCAACCACAGCAACCCCTGCATTTTGTGAGGGCGCAGTGCCAAAGGCGGCTGCGAGAA
>JBMZDF010000468.1:0-5192 GCA_049614105.1 Promineifilaceae bacterium (SeqCode) | reverse complement strand
TTTTCCAATACAAGATTCAATGGGCCTGTTATAAAGTCACAAAAGCCCTAGCCATAGCTAGAGCTTTTGTTGAAGTTGTTAAATCATCTATGACAATCTAACCTCATAATATTAATCAATTATTGGTGTTCCAAGGGTTTGCTGGCTGATCGTTTACCCCAACCCAGTAACGTAGACCGAGAGGCATAGATCCATAAGCCCAGAATTCCCAGCCACTTTGGCCTATAATACTCTGGTGGAACACTGCTTGACGCCAAGCAACACCAAATGTCTGCTGACAGATTTGTGAAGCCTGACCAACCTCACTGATTTGATTACCCGAGACAGGGTTTGATGCTTTGACCCACCCTGATGACCAGCCATCGCTGTAGTTGCGGCCGTGGCTATTTGCTGGTGGACCATATCCATCAGTTCGGATGCAGAGAATTGGTAAACGCTGTCCACAAGACCGATCGCCTACGAATGGATTAGAGCTGCGATCCATACCCATTTGCACTTTCCCGTTGATCTGCTGATGCAGAACCATCGTTGTGCCTTTACACCCAGCACGCCCTGCTGAAACGCCTTCTGCCATCGACATTCTCAATGGTTGAGTGCCGACATAGGCTGGGTCGCCACCGCGCAAAAATACATTTGCGCCATGAGGAAGGTTAGGTGGGCCAACTTTTGTAACAACACTGTTCCATGGGTTAGCAGGTTGATCACTGATCGCAACCCAGAATCGTTGTCCTGTGTTGACAGCGCCTAACGCCCAAAGGTCGTGGCCGCTGACGTGACCCGTGCCGCGTCCTAGTTCCGCATCGTGGAATTCAGCCATACGCCAGTTTGCACCATAGGCTTGCTGACAAAATGAATCAGCTTGTTGGCGAGATGATAGTTGGAGACCTTGAATTGGGGTTGTGATTTTGACTTCACCAAACGCCCATCCGTCACGCGTTCTCGCCGAGATCGAAGGTGCATACGTTTGATTGATACACAAGATCGGAAGTGGCGTGCCGCAACCTGTATCACCACGATATGGATTACTCTTTCTGTCAGACCCAATATTAGTGACCCCATTCGACTGAGAAAGCAGCGTCCAGGTTAACCCCTTACAGCTTGAGCTATCCGTGTGAATCCCCGTTGAGTAGGCCATTGTTGAGCCACTCACATAGGCTGGGTTCGCATGGGGGTTGTGAATCTGTACGCTGTAATAATCAGGTGCAACGAGAGAATTCACGTTATCAGGTGCAACAACCGTTTCTGGGGCCTGCTGCTGCCCGCCGTTTGCACTATTGTTATTTGCAGGAGCGGCAGCAGGAGCGGCAGGCACAGGCTCTTGGGGTTCGAGCCGAGCATTAATCAGATGGATGGTTCCATTGCCTGCTGGTAGGTCAATCGCAACCAATTTTGCGCTGTCGTTTAGCGTCACGCCACGGTTGTTTGTGAGATAGATATCAGGTCCCAAAACGGTGGTTAACTTGGTAGACGCTTTTAGCGTACCAAACGTGACGTGTGAATTGACTGCATGATAAAGGACAGATTGACGCGCTGTATTCGCATCTCCTGCCGCACCATACGATCCGTTCACCGGCGCAAAAATGGTGTATGGGCCAGGCCCACTAAGCATGCCTTCTAGTCCAGCAGCTCGAATTGCAGAATAAAACTGGCCCAAACGCCCATCGCGTCGAATAACATCGACAACGGTATTGCTTTGAGCTTTGACGGTGCTTGAACTGTTGATTGTGAAAATCATTGTGAACAGCGCAAACAGAATAAACACTTTTGACTTCGCTAACATGGTACCTCCATGCAAAACCCTTCTTAAGGCTCACACGGTCCTGCGGTATGATCGCCCAGATAAACTTCAAGTATTCAAAACGGCAACAACGAGAATTTGTTACCATTTTACTTATGTATAAATGATGGCTACCTTAAACTACTTCAGTACACGTGACTAACTTTGTAATTTGCCTTGTCTAAATAAAACGCACGATGCTACCTCGCATCAGCGGTCTGACGTCATTACAATCTCATTTGGCTGGCTGCCGAAGCAAACAACCTGGATAGATTCCTAGTATAACTTTTAGCGGTTACCAAGTGGCTTGCAATTTCGTAAAAAATGCGCCAATTAAACGAAAACAAATACGAGTGAAACAATGGTAATGGCCCCGAACACGACCGGAAGGTCAACCTCAGGCTGCCATACTTTATGATGTGCAACCCATAGAGCCTTAAATGGGTAAATGAGCCAGCCGACAGCGGCAAACCCTGCAACAATCCCAAACTGCCCAGCCATTCGTTCACCAATAATCATCCCGACGATTTGCAGGACAAGCTGGACTGCGTTGAGAAATGCAACTGTAAACGTTTCACCTTTTGCTATTAATACATGGTCGTAGGTGTAACTAAGCACACCTACAAGTGATCCGGCTGCTAACATCCGTAGAATCCAGCCGGCATCATGATAGTCACTTGGGTACAGATACTCGATGAGCTGATACCCAAGGAAAATGTACATAAGTGCGCCTAACCAAGATAAGGTGATTAGAGCAATACGCGCTTGACGCAATAACCCATATAGTTGTGATGGATTATCACGAATAATTCTTGAAAAGGAGGGGAAGAAAACCTTGTAGCCCATTTGCATGATTGCTTGTTGAACCATGCTGGCAAAGGTGAGAGCTACAAAATATAAACCTAGAAAGGTATCTCCCATTAATCGGCCGATAATCAGTCTATCACTCTGAACAACCAAAAAAGTGAATGCGGTACTGATAAATATCCAACGACCAAATCTGTAGATTTCATCGAACGCCTTGCGATCAAAATACAGCTTGTTCTGATGTCCTTTAAGAATCGTGTGAGTTAAGATTAACTCAGTTAATGAGGTTGTTAATGCCCCTGCAACAAGTACCCAGATTGAAGGGGATACATACGCCCATACAACCATCACAATAATGCCGATGATATAAGATGATAGTTCAACAGCAACAAGCATCCGTGTATTGAGCTCGCGTTGTGCAATAATCAGCTTTGAGGCATTAAAGCCTCGGAACACAGCCACAAACCCTGAAATAGGTATGGCATAGAGCAAAATAGGGACATTAAAGAATTGAGACATCGGCCAAGCTAAGCCGCAAGCAAGTATCCCCAATAACAAGCCACGGATAATTTGCATTGTCCATGCTGTATTGAGGAAGTCGGGATCATCCCCACGCTTGTTCTGTACAACACTATGATTAATCCCAATGTCAGATAGCATTTCCAAACCAACAATAAAGACATTAACCAAAGCCATCTGCCCGAAAATTTTGGGTACAAGTAAATCAGCTAATATAAGCTGGTTGGCAAAACGCAAAACCTGTTTTGTCCCATAACCTGCAAATGACCATACAGCTCCCCTTGCCGCCAGTTTTTTGAGGGCTGAGGGTGGGTTTGCTTTTGGCTCCGGTTCTGACACATCTGCTACAAGTTGCGTATTGTCTACCATATGTTACTACGTCTCCACATGTGCAAAGAGAACACATTAGAGCAAAAATCGTTTAATTGATTATCTGAACCAATTTGTGTTCTGATAATCAAATTGATTGGGTTTGGGGAAGCAAGTTACAAATACTGCTTAAAAACGCATCGCCTCTGATACAACACAATCTGATTTTGACTCTCTGTTCATTTTAACTCTTGCACCTATGCATCAAACAACATTTGTGTTATTGATGACAATATTCGCGGATGCTGCTCGAATTTTGGTCGGGAGCTATGCCACAGAGTGGTAATAAAGAATGTGGCTTAGAATTGAGAATTAATTAAAGTAAGACACTTCACCTATGTGATCACCATTTGACTTTCAGAAAGTCGTTAATCTCTATTCTTAAGTCCGTTTGTCAAAAAAGGACACATCTTTTTTGACGTAGACCACTCTAGTGTAACGATAATCAATCATAGGTCAAGCCCAGAGGTCTAACCCTTCAACATTCGGCCGAATCTGTTGCTCACAGCGACAGAAAACAGGCGAATACAGAAAGGGAGTCCACTAAATAGATAACGCTTTACCAATCGTTTAGGCTCTTGAGCCATACGATGGATCCATTCCAGCCCGTTGTCCTGCATCCAACGTGGTGCGCGGGACACTGACCCTGTTACAAAACTAAAACTAATACCAACGCCGATCCACCAAACGGTTGGCATGTAGTCACGCAATGCCTCGATCAGTGTATCCTGCTTTGGTGTGCCAAGTGCCACAAAAACGATGTCAGGATTTGCATCCATAATCGCCTTGGTCATTTCAGCTACTTCCTGTTCACGGCTTTCAAACCCGTGTTGTGGGAAAAAGGTTCCCGCAACTTCTAGGTCTGGATAATGTTCTTTTAGGACCTTTGCGGCCGATTCGGCCGTGTTTGGGTCACCGCCCAGCATAAATACTGAACGACCGTTTTTGGCCGCAGCTTCGCTCAGCGACCAAATTAGGTTAGATCCTGTGACACGCTCAGGGAGAGGGGTTCCCTGAATGCGGCTTGCCCAAACAAGCGGCATTCCGTCTGCAACATGCAACGTTGCACGCGCATACAGCTCGCGACAAAATGGATCACGGTTGAACCGACGCAGATGGTCGAGGTTCATCGTTAGAACAGATCCATCATTTCCTTTGTCCAACTCATCAATCACAACTTGCACACATTCAGCTTCAGTAATTGCGTGCAGTTGCGCATTGAACAGGCGAACAAGCGGTAGGTCTGTCTTCATGTCATCATTGACTCGGTTGAAAACAAGACGTGTAAAGGGAATCGTTAAAGCTCGGTAGGGAGAGGTCGAGACTGTCATAGATTCAATCACCTTGCTAGGTTGAATTGCTCCTCGCTCGTGCGATAGCTATTTCGTATCGTCATGCCGTACTTCACTCAGGGGTAGGGGAATGCGTCGAATCGCGTTCTGTCCGAACCCATGCCGTTTGGCGATGAACTATGAATTTAAAATAAAGTGGTATCTTCCACGCAATATATAATGGAATGGCCAGAAGCTTTGACATTGATAAGATGCTTCGACCGAATCGAACCCAAGCCAATCCAATTGCGCATAATAGGGCTAGACCCGCAAAACCGACGATAATTGCGGCAAACCAGTTCGCGCTTATCATACCAAACAATCCGCTTATTGCACCTATTAAGCCCCAAATTAGTACGAGTAGCGCCAGAGGGGGGACTAATAAGTCC
>JBMZDF010000467.1:0-5196 GCA_049614105.1 Promineifilaceae bacterium (SeqCode) | reverse complement strand
CTTCCAGCAGACTAAAGAGTTTTAAGATTAAATAGTATTTCACACACAATTTGACCAAAGCAACCTTTTAACTGTTTGGTCAAGTTGGCGCGTATATACCTGTTCAGCGAGTATATTTATTTTGTACACATCAAATCACCTCCCCCGTTTTACGCTTGCTATTTGTGCAGCCTTTTTACTCACCTGTGTTTTTGCCATGATCAATTGGCAGATGAACAAACAGCAGTTGGCAACCACCACCTTAGATTCTCGTCTCAACTATACGCTTGCGCATGCAGACATCGCCCCGTTAGATTTAGGGCCAGAGCCTGACCCAGCCAAGGTTGAACTAGGCCAGCTTCTATTTTTCGATAAAGAACTCAGCGGAAATCGCGACATCTCCTGTGCCACTTGCCATCATCCCGACTTTGCGGGTGCAGATGGGCGCTCTTTGCCTGTTGGCACGGGCGGCACAGGGCTAGGCCCACGGCGCGTTTTGGGCAAGGAACGCAATGTCGTTCCGCGCAATGCGCCTGAATTGTTTAATCGCGGTTCGGCCGAATGGGTGACAATGTTCTGGGATGGTCGCATTGCGGCCGATGTCTATGGCGACTTTGTCAACCCCGCCGACGAGCTACTCCCCAGCGGCCTCGATAGCGCCCTAGCAGCGCAAGCAATGTTCCCACCTACTTCACGCGATGAAATGCGCGGCGATGAAGGGGACATCTCGCATCAAGGCGGACTCAACGAGATCGCCCTTGCTGACTCCGAACTGCCAACCGAAACGTGGGAACTGCTGACCAAACGCCTCATGTCAATTCCTGAATATGAAGCGCTGTTTGCAGAGGTTTATCCAGAGCTTGCGCCCGAAGAAATTGGCTTCCAACATGCGGCCAACGCGCTTGCTGCATTTGAGATTGATGCCTTCTCGTTTAACGATAGCCCTTGGGAAACTTATCTAGCTGGCAACACAACGGCGCTCACCGAAAATGAGAAACAGGGTGCGCTGCTGTTTTATGGCAAGGCAAACTGTGTGGCCTGTCATTCGGGCAGTTTGATGACTGATCAGGCGTATCACAATATCGCGGTTCCACAGCTTGGCCCAGGGAAAGCCAATCCGAATGGGTTTGATTTCGGCCGATTCCTCGAAACCAACCTCGCCGCCGATCGCTTCGCCTTCCGCACACCACCACTCGCCAACATTAGCCTCACCGCTCCCTACATGCACAATGGCGCTTATGCCACGCTAGAATCTGCCGTGCGTCATCATCTTAACGTGCCTGCCGCCTTAGCTGATTATGACATGATGCAGCTAGACGAAAGCCTGCGGGAAAGCTGCAAATTAGATGAAAACTCGCTTGCCTTCCTGTTAAACACCTTAGATGATGAGATGCAGACAGCAATCGAGCTAACCGACATCGAAATAGGCCAGCTTGTGGCCTTCCTTAACACACTCACATCGCCATCTGCCGCTGACCTAGCCCATCTTGTGCCAGAGAGCGTGCCAAGTGGCCTGCCAATCAACGATTAGCTGCAAGTAGCACTTTGCAAACCGACCAACTAGAAACCTGAGTACCCATACAATGACTTCATGGCGTCAAGCATTTACAACGTTAGGACATAAAGCGGACAACACCTTTGACACATTGCGCCAATCGTTAGAGGATAAACTGGGCGTTGGGCGTGATGCGTATGTTCGCACCTATGATTGGTTTGGCACGGCTGACAAACTGATTGTGCGCGGGCGGGCGTTGCGCCACAACGGGCTGCGTTCGCCTGACGATGCAGACGGGCTATGGGACAATCTGCTCAACTCATACCGACGTTTCAACAGCGATGAAATACGGTATGCGAAGCTCAAAGTTTGGGCGGGCGATGTGGTTCAAGAGGTTGTTGCGGATGATGAGGGGTATTTTTCGGCCGAAATCCCTCATCCCACCCAGACACCAACCAACGGCTGGCAACAGGTTAACGTGCAGTTGATCGAGCCATTTTCGGCCGAAATCGCCCAAGCCAACGTGCGGATCGCACCCGCCAACGCCCAAATTGGCATTATTAGCGATGTAGACGACACGATTTTACAAACGTTTGCCACCAATCTGCTCAAAGTTGCACAGCTTACGTTTATGCAAAATGCCAAAATGCGTCTCGCGTTTCCCGGCGTGGCAACGTTCTATCGGGCGCTGCAAGCGGGCGCGAGCGGCGACCAAGACAATCCAATTTTCTACGTTTCCAGCAGCCCTTGGAACCTCTACGATCTGCTGACCGACTTCATAAAACTGCACGATATTCCAGCAGGGCCGTTGTGTCTGCGCGATTTGGGGATTGACGAGGATAAGTTCATCACCACGGGGCATGGTTCGCACAAGATTGAGCATATCGAACAGATTTTAACAACCTACCCTGAGTTGCCGTTTGTGCTTATTGGGGATAGCGGGCAAAAAGATCCTGAAGTGTATGCCAAGATTGCGCGGCGTTTCCCAGATCGAATTTTGGCAATTTATATTCGTGATGTGACAAATGGAGAGCGGGATATGGCGGTGGTGGGTATTTCGGCCGAAATCAACACCCCAATGCTGCTAACTGAAACAACCGAAAACGCGGCCCAACATGCCCTGCATCTACATCTAATCAATCAAGCTCAGTTCGAGGAAGTCCGCGCGGCCGTTCAGAAAGCAGATCCATCGCTTGATGAAGTTTTGAATACAGATGGGTGAGGGCATCTTTTCGATCAATAAACCTCTGAGGTTTTTATGCACAAACGAGAGTCGATGACAACAAACCTCTGAGGTTTTCGTCAATGACTACTTGTGGCGCACTTGACCCTAAGCCTAAGCCATCAATGATTCAAGCCGCATCATCTCACGACGCAGCTTTTGCAACCCTCGCGCACGCAACGGGCCAATACTGCCCAGCGGAACATTAAGCGCAACAGCAATTTCTGCATAAGGACGCGGGGGAACATCAAAGTAGAGCGCACGCAACAACGTTTGATCACGGCTTGGGATGTTCACAAGCGCCTGATAAATAAGATGTTGTTGCTCTAGTTGAAGCATGCTTGTTTCAACTGCTTCCTCACCACTATCAAAATCCATGTCATCTTCAATTGGGCTTGTTTTCAAACGCTTGTTTTGACGCCAGTGTTGCATACACAAGCGGCGCGTTGTGGTGATAATCCACGACCCAACCCGCGCCTGATCGCGCAACGTCCCAAGCTTTTCAAGCATAATCAGACAGGTCTCTTGAAATATCTCATCTGCAAGCGATTGGGAAACCCCATAGCGAAGAGGAATTGAATAAATTAGGCGATTATAGCGTTCAATCAGCGCGTCCCATGCTACCTCATTGCCATCTAGGCAGCCCTGAACCAGTGCTGTATCTTCTTGATCTGCCCACGCAATTTGTGGTGGCTCCACCGCCTCAGATTGAGCTAAACCGTTACGGTCACGCAGCATTACGTCTTCCTAAATCTTTGTAGACTGTTTCCGCTGTTACTTGTTGCCTCGTTACATCTGAGTGAGCGGAAGATTGGATTGAAGGATGCAAGTATCGCGAGAAACGCATGAGAGCGACAGACTGAACAGCTTGCATAAAAAATTATCGACAGACAAATTTCAGCAGAGCAAAGTCAACGCGAAACTGGGTACGCAGAAAATCTACTGCGCAATAGTTGGAGTACATCCTAGCGTAGATAGTTCGGGGGCGCTCTGTTAAACCGCAACCGTGGTGAATTAAATGTGTACAGCCAAATCCAACTTAACTACCTAATTCGGGAACAGCCTAGATTGTAACAGAAATTACGGCTTTGCAAGCGCCTGAGTCGGAATCAGTCTGCCTCTTTTCATACTGTAAGGTGATTATTATTGATTTTTCCTCTGGTCATCAGGGACAAACGACTAAGATAAGGATTTAGTCCTGTAAATGATCCGCTCCTGGATTCCTAGCCCCACAACGTAGGAAAACCCGCTAAACGTGAGCAAAAGCAAGAACAGCGATCCAAATTCTCGACTCTGCCAAGCTACCCAAATGCCAAAGAGCACATAGAGCGTCATCGCGATTTCCAGCAGGATAAATGAGTTTAACTTAAGTTGGTTCGCCGTCTGCGACCGGTTGCCCTTGGGCGTTCGTACAAACTCATACGTTTTTGTTCGCCATCCGCCAAACAACCCCTTGAACACAGCCCACGCCTGATACAGAGAAATCCCTGTTGCCAGCAAAAGCATCGTTGGAATATGTTGAAAACGGCGTCTGTCTGAGCGATGTAGCACACGCTGTCCCAAAACGAGCAAAAGCGGGTGGCTAAGCGCAAAAATTGTGAAGATCGACAGGTAGGCAGGCAACTGCACTTGATAATACAAAATCGGGACTTGAAGCAAGATCAAGCCGATGAACCAGACGTTCGTAAAGTGAGCGCCCATTGCAATTAGGGCATAAATTCGAGCAAACCAGCGCATCTCGCGTTCGGCAACGAGATCGCGAAAATATTTAATAAAACATTGCACGCCGCCCGTAGCCCAGCGGCTTTGTTGCACCTTGTAAGCCCCAATCGTGGTCGGCAATTCTGAGGGCGTCTCAACATCATAAAGATACTCAAATTCCCAGCCGTTTAGGATTGCCCGCGTGCTGAGGCACAAATCCTCACAGAGCGTGTCCATGTGCCAGCCGCCTGCGTCGTCCAAACAGCTACGTCGCCATACGCCGCCCGATCCGTTGAATTTGGGGAACAGGCGAGCTTGAGAGCGCACCGATTTTTCAGATGTGAACTGTTTGTCGAGCGCGATTGCTTCGGCCGTTGTCAGCGAGGAATCGTTGGCGTTTAGATACGTCCAGCGACTTTGCACATTGCCTAGCTGTGGTTTGTCGAGAAAGGATGGGATTGTCTCTTGCAAAAAAGAGGGGTTTGGCACAAAGTCTGCGTCAAAGATGGCGATGAACTCCCCTTCGGCCGAAATCATCCCCTCGGCCAGCGCCCCAGCCTTATACCCCGCACGGTTTTCACGATGCGTCAGACTAATGTTGATCCCACGCTGTTGATGCACCGCGACACGCTGCGCTGCCAACGCCGTTGTCCCATCGGTTGAATCATCCAGCACCTGAATTTGCAGCTTGTCTGCGGGATAGTCAAGCTGCACAACCGCATCAATCAAACGCTCCACAACGCTTAGCTCATTGTAAATAGGAAGCTGTACCGTCACGTTCGGCCAATCGTCCTCCTCA
>JBMZDF010000466.1:0-5225 GCA_049614105.1 Promineifilaceae bacterium (SeqCode) | reverse complement strand
AAGAGTAAGAATTCGGCCGAATTGAAAAGCATAAGAATATCTAAATGGCTAGAGACTTATTTTGATGATCTAATACGTTACTGGGGTTGTTAGATTTCCTGAATAACAAATTAGAGTCAGCCAGCCATAAGGCTAAAATTCATTAGGTGTCGGGGTTGACGTGGCTGCGCGGCGACGGTTTGGATCATTCGCAATCGCCTTTTCGACTTCTTCGAGCCACAGCGTCGGAATTTTCTTGATCGCGTCTGATTGTGCCGTTTGGATGCGCCAGAGCGTTTCTTTCTGTGTTTTCAAGCCCGTGATCTGGGTTTCTAGGTCTTGGAGCAGTACCAATAGCTCCTTTTGGCGACGGTCGCCAGCCGCGCGGCGCTGTAGCTGTTCAACCTCAATATTCTTCCAGAACTTGTCGTTTGTATTTTGGAACTCTTGCCAACGGTTGCCCATGCGTTGCACTTCGACGCGGTTGAGTTCCGACTGTTCGCGTAGTTGCCGCTCGATCTCTTTGCGCCATCCAGCAATTGCCTGTACGGCCCCTTTGCTCTCTTTTGCCTGATCTGAAAAACGTAACCACTGTGCTTGGAAACGCTGCATATCGTCTTTGTAAGCGCCAAACGCCGTTTGCCACGCCTCTACACGCTTGTTGCGATCGTATTCGGAGATGCGAATCTGTTCAAACCAATCTTTGACTTTACGCTCGATCCCAGATTGAGATTGAGCCGTTTGGTTGACCGTGTTTTCAAAGCGGCTGGCCGTTAAGCTGGTCAAGCGCAGACGTTCATCTAAATCATCGATTTGTTTGCCAAGTGCCATAATTTGTGGCGGCAATTGGGATGATTCACGCGCATATTGTTTGAGCGACTCTTCCAAGTAGGCCACAGCACTACCAAGCGCGTCGAGACGGCTGTCGATAGACGGGAAGCGATTTTGAACGCCGCCAATCATTTGGGCAAGACGGCCTTCTTCGGCGCGACGCTGATCCAGTGCGTTTTGGATGCGCGGCAGATGGGGTAACTCGGTGCGAATGTCAGTTAGCTCACGGTTGGTGATTTCACGCTCAACACGGCGCAAGCGCTCGATTTCGCGTTCAGAGTCTTGACGACGCCCTTCTGCTTTGTCAATTAACCCTACTAACTCTTTGCGCAGTTGTTCAAGCTGAAAGTTGACGTCGGGAATGTCGGTGTTGCGTCGACGCTGGCGTGTTAGCTGTGTTTCTAGTGACTCGATGCGCTGATCGCGCGTTTCGAGTTCGCGTGCTTGGTGCTCTAACTTGCGTTCTAGTTCGGCAAGTTTGATATTTGTTTGGCGTCGCTCGCCATCGAACCACTCTAACCGTTGGTAGAGGGCGGCGAATTCTTGACTTTGTGAGTTATTTTCATCTGCCATGTGTTGCTCCGTAATTGATGCCGCGATTATAACTTGTTTAGCTAGACTCGTGAATGATAGGTGGGTTAGTTTATTGGATAGACGGTCAGGTCGTCGAGTAATAAACCTCAGAAGTTTGTTGTCGTCTCCTCTGGTCTGCATACAAAAACCTCTGAGGTTTTCGTCAACGACTAATAGGGATCTGATTAGTGGTTCTTCCTGATAGTTTGGCTCAAAACTAAGTGGTTGCTTATGCAAAATGCCTGCTAGCTTGTAACAGGCTAGAATTCTTGCTAATGCGAATTGGAATTGATCTGCGTTTACCTCATTATCAGATGGGTGGTATTAGTCAGTATGCGCTGCATCTGCTGCCTGCGTTGGCGGCG
The DNA here is from genome assembly GCA_049614105.1 of Promineifilaceae bacterium (SeqCode). Taxonomy (GTDB): domain Bacteria; phylum Chloroflexota; class Anaerolineae; order Promineifilales; family Promineifilaceae; genus CALECP01. The sequence continues at coordinate 3,477 of JBMZDF010000466.1, read as the reverse complement.
CTTGATGCTGACAATGCGTATACAGTTCTGCAAATGAGGAAGGATGCGGTGCTGCGCGTGCCAGATGTGGATAATTTTAGACGGGCGAACTTGCTAACGCCCTGTCATCATCGTTTGGAACGTTGGGCGCTTTCGGCCGAATTAATCCCCCACCATCTCGATGTTTTCCACAGCCCCGACTTCATTCCGCCGCAGTGGGGCGGCCGACGGCAGATTATCACTGTCCACGACCTTAACTTTCTCTATTATCCACAATATTTAACGGCCGAGAGTCGGGCTTACTACAACGATCAGATCCGTTGGGCCGTGACACGGGCGGATGCAATTTCGGCCGATTCCCATCATACGCGCCAAGATTTGATCGAACAATTAGACGTGCCGCCTGAAAAGGTGACAACTGTGCATCTGGCGGCAAACCCGATTTATGAGTTGGCGTATGATTCGGCCGAAATCGGCCGAACGCTCGCCAAACACAACCTGCCCAACGACTTCCTGCTCTTTGTTGGCACAATTGAACCACGCAAAAATGTCCCGACGCTGCTGCGAGCCTATTATGATTTGCGTCACGATGCGGGATTTGACCTGCCGCTTGTGCTTGTTGGGCGGCGTGGCTGGCTGTCTGACGATGTGTTTGAATTAATCGATCAGCTTCAGCTACAGGAAAGCGTCCGTCACTTGACAGGCGTATTTGATGAACAGCTTGCGCATCTTTATCATGCGGCGTCGATGCTCATTTTACCCTCGCATTACGAGGGGTTTGGCCTGCCGCCGCTCGAAGCGATGCACTGTGGTTGCCCTGTTGTGACGAGCGATCGCGGCAGTTTGCCCGAGATTGTAGGCGACGCGGGCTTTTTGCTCGATGCAGACGATATTCCGCAATGGGTCGACACGCTTTATCACGTGTTGCATGACAGTGACGCACGCGAGAAAATGATTGCGCGTGGCTATCAACAGGCGCAGACATTTTCTTGGGACAATGCGGCGCGGCAAACGTTAAACCTTTACAGTAATCGGTAATCGGTATTCAACTAGGACAGTTAATAACGGTTTGCGGGTTGCTAACTACCTTGTGACCAAACAGCTTTCAATTCTACTTCTCACGCCTCAACTACCTTACCCTGCGCATCAGGGGACAACCTTGCGCAATCTGCACATCATCAAAGGCTTGGCACAACATCATCAGGTGACGCTGCTTTCATTTATTGAAAATGAGGTGGATGAGTTTGGTGAATTGACAGATTTATGCCATGAAATTGTGACCGTGCCTGTGCCTGAGCGCAGCACGGGGCTGCGGCTGTGGCAGATGGTTTCGACGCGCCTGCCCGACATGGCGCATCGTTTGCACTCGTTGGCGTTTAACATTGCGCTTGATATGCTGCTGGAAGAAAACGACTTTGATGTGGTGCAGATCGAGGGGATTGAGCTGGCGCAAGCGATTGATTTGGTTCGGATTGACGGCGAGAAAACGCAGATTGTGTTTGATAATCACAATGCTGAGACAGAGCTACAGCGGCGGGCGATGGAAACTGATTTGCGTAATCCGCGCCGTTGGGTTGCGGCCGCTTATTCGTGGGTGCAAGTGCAGCGGCTGGCCCGTTTTGAGCGTTGGGCTTGTGAACAGTCGGATGCGGTTGTAGCCGTTAGCGAAAGCGATCGGGGCGCGTTACGCAATCTTAGCGTGCCAGCGCAAAAGGTGACGGTGATCCCAAATTGCATTGACACACAACCGTATCAAGTGTATGAGGGTGATGTGCAGCCTTTTGACGTGGTGTTTATGGGTAAGATGGATTATCGGCCGAATATTGACGCCATGCTCTGGTTTGTCGATGCGATCTGGCCTGCCATTCGCGCCCAACACCCAAACGCAACCTGTGCCATTGTTGGCCAAAAACCGCACGCGCGACTTGATCGCGTTCGCGAGGTGGCAGGTGTGACTTTGACAGGTTGGGTCGAAAGTGTGCAGCCTTATTTACATGGCGCAAAGGTGTTCATCATGCCGTTACGCATGGGCAGCGGGACACGTTTGAAGCTGATTGAAGCGATGGCGGCGGGTAAAGCAATTGTCAGCACAACGATTGGTGCGGCGGGGTTTCCTGTGACTGACAAACAAGAACTAATGATTGCCGATGCTGCGCCCGCGTTTGCGGATGCTGTCAACCGTATTTTGGCCGATCCAGCGGATTCGCAAACGATGTCAGCAGCGGCACAGCAGTTTGCAGTACAGTACGATTGGCGTGTTGTGACGCCTGCGTTTGAGCCAATTTACTATATTGGTAAGCAAGTCTTAATTAATCGCTGACGAAAACCTCAGAGGTTTATATTTGCGCCAGCACCAATGACGACAAACCTCTGAGGTTTATACTTACGCTAGCGCCAATGACGACAAACCTCTGAGGTTTATTGATCGAGATGTTTATCCCGCTTAAAAATTAAGCGAATAAATTGATTCAAACTGCCGTTGTCCGAGCTTGGCTGGCGTTAACTTTAGCGTTGTGTCGCGTAGCCAGCGGATGGCAGGGTTATGAAGGTGCGCAAGTTTGCCCAATTGCCACGACTGGTTAACGATCGAGAGCGCTTTGGCCCGTCGTGTGTTTTCGTATTGTTGGAATGCGTGTTGAGGGTTGGGTTGTTCAGCAAGCGCTGTTGCCAGCACGTAGGCGTCCTCAACCGATTGTGCGCCTCCTTGACCCAAATTAGGCGTCGTTGCGTGGGCGGCATCACCTATCAACACGACACGATCGGTGTGCCACTTGGGAAGTGTCGCGAGGTCGTGAATGTCGGCGCGGATCAACTTGTCCGTGGGTGTTGCTTGCACAAGCGCGAGAATGGGGTGTGGGAAATCCTTGGCGAATGTTTTGAGTAGCGTTTTACTTGTCTCTGATGAGAGGGTTGTTTTCTCCGCAATGTCGAAGGTTGCGTACCAGTAAGTTTCTGTGTCAGAAACGGTAGAGAATCCGAAACGACAGCCATGCCCCCAAATCTCAATCCCCTGATTGGCAAATGTATCATTGAGCATAACGGGAACCACCGCACGGAAGGAGCTTTGACCTGAGTAGCGTGTTTTTGCCGTGGGAAATAGCTGTTGGCGAACGGCCGAATTTAGCCCGTCTGCGCCAATCACAATGGCCGCAGAGACGCTTGTGCCATCGGTAAAGTTGATTTCAACATGGTCGGGGTGCTGGGTCAGGTGGGTGCAACGTTTGTTGAGGTGCAAATGCTGCGGGTCAAGCTCGTCAACAAGCAGCGCCTGTAATCGGCCGCGATGAATCGCCGTGGTTGCATAGCCAAATTTCTGCGAAATGTTTGTTAGGTCTGTTTTCGTGAGCGTGCCGTGTTGGCAATCTTGAAGCTGGATGCTTGTAAGCTGTGCGCCAGCTTGTTCAATTTTGTGGGCGATATTTAATCGGCCGAAAACCTGCATCGCATTGGATGGCATCCAAATGCCAGCACCAACCGCGCGCAGCTCATGGACCGCTT
>JBMZDF010000465.1:0-5233 GCA_049614105.1 Promineifilaceae bacterium (SeqCode) | reverse complement strand
TTGCACCAAATTGGCCTGTGATGAGAAATAATCGGCCGAAGCCGCCAATCTTTTCAACCACAAAAATAGCAATCACGATCGCTGAGTTTCGTATGAGATGTTTAGATCGTTTGTCCATGACGTGTTCGATTGCAACCTTTAGATGCAGAACTTATGTAGGCAACCTTTCGCCACCAGAGTACGTGCGTAAGTCCTGAATGTTTATTCAGTCGCTGATGGTAGCTGATTCGGCCGAATCAAGACAATTCCCAATATCTAATCAAAGTTTTCTACCGCGAAACAAACAGCGTGTTATGATTAGCAACTATGCAGACCATCCAGCAATTTGTTGAAACAGTAATTAGCAATGTTGAAACAGTAATCATTGGCAAACGGCACATCATCGAGCGTTTGCTCGTTGCGTTGCTTTGCGAAGGACATATCTTGCTTGAAGATGTGCCAGGCACAGGCAAAACGATGCTCGCCCGCGCCCTAGCAATTTCGCTTGGCATTGATTTCAAGCGTGTGCAGTGTACGCCTGACCTGTTGCCAAACGACATCACGGGCGTGTCAATTTACGATCAACAGGAACAACAGTTTCGTTTTATTGCTGGCCCAGCGTTCACCAATATTTTGCTGGCAGACGAAGTTAATCGCGCCACACCACGAACGCAGTCTTCGCTGTTAGAATGTATGGGTGAAGGGCAAATCACCGTTGATGGCGTCACGCACAATTTGGAAAAACCGTTTCTAGTGCTGGCAACCCAGAACCCAATTGAGTACGAAGGCACATTTCCATTGCCAGAGGCACAGCTCGACCGCTTTTTTATGAAGCTCTCGCTTGGCTATCTGGACGAAGAAACCGAGTCACAACTATTGTTGAACCTTGGTCGCAGTCACCCCATTCAGGCGCTTGGGCAAGTAGTTGATGGATCACAATTGCCGCAGCTTGCGCGTCAGGTATGGGAGGTTCACGTTGACGAAACGGTGCGTCGCTATATCGTGCGGCTGACACAGGCCACACGCAACCACCGCGACCTAGCCAATGGCGCAAGTCCACGCGGTTCGCTCGCGCTATTTCGAGCGTGTCAAGCGTATGCGGCCATGCAAGGACGTGACTATGTGCTCCCTGATGACGTCAAACAATTAGCGGTTGACGTTTTGCCACATCGCTGTCTGCTTCATCCAGAGTCAGCGTTACGTGGCGTTACGCTTAGCAGTATCATCGCAACCATTTTGAAAGAAACCACGCTCGACATCGGCGATTTAGAAAAGCTATAGCGGATTGCTATAATCTGCGTCTAACATGTTTTTCTGATAGATGTCGTGCAGATAAACTAAAATCTGTCTAAAATTGTCCCCAAGATGAAACACCTGCGCCTTTTGTCGCTACTGCTATTGCTGCTTTTACCCCAATCAACCTTCGCTCAGACGGACGTTGGGGCGATCGAAATTACAGAGATTGATAACAGCAACTACCCCGCAATTGCCGTCTCATTTACCGCCAAGAACCAAGATGGGGCAGGCATTGAGCAAATTGAGGGGCTTCAACTTACTGAAAACGGCAACCCTATAGAAGCATTTGAGCTAGTCACACTGCCCTCAGGCGTTGATGTAACCTTTGTAATTGATGCCAACCGCACCATCGAAGGGATCGACCTGATTGGGGATACATCCCGTTTGGAAAAGGTGCGCCAGACGATTGCAGATTTTGCAGTGCAGTACGTCAGCCGCACCAACAGCGATCGCATCAGCGTGATCGCGCCAAATGATGGGCAACCGCAGTTTTTGCTGCGCGACGTCACAGATCCAGACTTAATCGCGGCTGGCATTCGTGCCTACACGCCCCCACAGCTTCCCGCCGTCGCCCCCGTCCAAACAATGCTAGAGTTTGCCTTCGAGCAAGCAGCGCAGCGTGAGCCAACCGATAAATATCAGGCGATCGTGCTGTTTTCAGACACAGAGCTATTGGGCGATCAGGTTGACTTCTTTGCACTGCGCGAGTTGGCACAACAAAGCGATGTGGTGTTTTTCGGTGCGATTCTGGGCAAAGTTGCCAGCGATGCTGAAGTCGAAAATATTAATGAGTTGGCGATTCCAACAGATGGATCGTGGATCCATATGCCAGATCAAGCGTCGTTCGAGCCGTTGACCCGTATTATCAAGAGCAACAGTTCGCGCTCACAGGTGCGCTATCGGTCAACCTTGACACAAAGCGGATCTGGCGCGGTTCAGCTTGGATTGGGTGGCGTTTCGGCCGAAACACAATACGAAATCGAGATTCGCCCCGCCCTAATTGACATCATCCAAGGCGACCCACTTATCCGTGAAGGCGATCCTGGCACCGATCTCAACACCTTTGAACCCCGCATTCACCCAATTACCGCCCAAGTTAGCTGGCCCGACGAGTATCCTCGCGCCATTGATAACGTGCGTCTGTTTGTGAACGGCCTAGAACAACGTCTTGTGCAGCCGCCCATTCTCGACACGCGCGGCACATTGACTTTTGTCTGGGACATTAGCAATTTAGGCACAGGGACCTATCAGCTTGAAGTGGAGGTGACGGACGAACTCGGCATCTCGCAGCGCAGTTCGGCGAAGCTCCAGCGAATCGAAGCGGAGTCAATTCAACCACAGACTGCGGCAACCGAACAAGTACCCACGCCTGTCCCAACCAACGTGCCAAACATCGTTACCGATCAAATTGAGCGTGTGTTTGGGCAAACGGCGGGGTGGCTGACGCCGGGGCGCTTGACCTATGGCTTGATTGGGCTAGTTGCGCTTCTGTTTGTCGTTTTGCTGTTCAAATGGGCCAAACGCACGCAAGAGGCGGAAGAATCGGCCGAAATTGAGCCAGAACAAAACGTCCTTATCCTGCCAGAAAATGTCTATCTTGAGCTAATGTCGGACGATCGCAGCCCCTCGCACCTGATCCCGATCAAAACGGAAACGGTCAGCATCGGCTCTGATCCGTTTAAGGCGGACATCATTCTCGACAGTAGCTCGGTTTCGCGCCTGCATGCACGTATCGTCTACGAAAATAGTCAGTACGTTCTTTATGATGAGGGCAGCGCCTACGGCACGCGCATTAACTATGAGCGCGTTGGGTTAGCGCCGCGCCTTGTCGTTGACGGCGATGAGTTGACGTTTGGCAAGACACGCATGCGATTCCGCATTTTTGGTGTCGAAGATGCTTACGTGAGTTCACAATCTATAAGGCCAAATTTCCGTACTGAGGATCCGCCGCCGCACTTGACAGGGGCGGAAACACCTTATCGCGATCGGCCGATTAGCGAAGAAACTGACAAACCGCTACCAACCCACTTGCTTGAAGAAACAAAAAAACCTCAAGCACCCGAACGTCCATCACGTCCGCTGCGTCGCACGGTTAAACAGCCAGCTAGGATAAAAGCTAGCAAACCTAAACGAGCAGTAAAAACAGATACAGACAAGCCCACCACATGACCCGATCAGCCACTATCTTTGATTTAGACGGAACATTAATCGACTCAGAATCGCTAGCGCACGTAGCGTGGGGGCGTACATTGCGCCATTTTGGGCGCGTTTTCAAGCCTGAACATGAAAGCTTGATGTTGGGCTGGCAGTTGTCGGAAGCGCTGGAAAACATCAAACGGCATTTTGAACTAGACGTGTCGGTTGAAACGCTATTTGGCGTACTTTCGGAAGAATGGGCTGATTTGACAAAAAACGGCTTGCCAACGATGCCCGGCGTCGGGGCGCTGTTAGACTCGCTTGACCAGCGTGGGATTCCTTGGGGCGTCGCCACCAATAGCGATCACGCCTATGCAACTCAACATCTTACCCACGTCAACCTCGTCAGCCGTGCGCAGGCCATCGTGGGGTGTGATGATGTGCCAAATGCAAAACCTGCGCCCGATGTATTTCTGGCCTGTGCAAAGTTAATGGATGTTGCTCCAAACGCTTGCATCGCGGTTGAAGATTCAAAGGTGGGGCATCGTGCGGCGGCAGCGGCGGGAATGCTGGTTGTGGTGGTATTTGAGGGGGCAACTTCGGCCGAATTTCCCCAAGCAGATCACATTTTCCACTCCCACCAACAATTCCTAAAAAATCTCGACACCTTGCTCTCTGCTTAAACTCACTTCTTCATTCTTCATTTTCTATTCTCTATTCTCCAGTATAATCCCCCCAATGAATCAACATTCCCGCATCCTAGCCATCGAAACTTCCTGCGATGAAACCGCAGCGGCTGTCGTACGCGACGGGTATGAGATCCTAAGCAACGTCATCGCAAGCCAAACGGAGCTACACGCCCAATTTGGCGGCATTTTCCCAGAGGTTGCCTCCCGCAAGCATATCGAAGTAATTTATGCCGTCATCGAACGCGCCATTCGCGAGGCGCACATCGGCTACAACGACCTCGATGCGATTGCCGTCACGCGGGGTCCCGGTCTCGTTGGATCGTTGCTTGTAGGCGTCAATGCAGCCAAAGGGTTAGCTATTGCACGTGGCATCCCCTTGTTGGGTGTCAATCACATTGAAGGGCATATCTATTCGCTGTGGTTACAAGAGACTCAGCCTGAGTTTGAATTTCCAATCATTAATCTGATCGTCAGCGGTGGACACACCGAGCTTTATCTGATGACCGATCATCTAACGTTCCGTCATCTTGGCGGCACGCTTGATGATGCAGCGGGTGAAGCGTTTGACAAAGTCGGCCGATTGCTCGGCCTCCCCTACCCCGGTGGGCCACATATCGACAAAGCGGCCAAATCTGGCAATGAAAATGCGTTTCGCCTGCCGCGTGCGGTGATGGGCAACGGCTATAACTTTAGCTTTAGCGGTCTAAAAACAGCCGTCATGCGCGAGACACGCAAATATGAATCAGGGACAAATGTGCATGTCAACGACATGGCAGCCAGCTTCCAAAAAGCGGTTGTGGACGTTTTAGTACGCAAAACGCTCTCTGCGGCGCGTGAAACAAAGGCCAAGGCGATCCATATCGCGGGCGGCGTGTCGGCAAACAGCGAGTTGCGTGCAACAATGACCGAGCAAGCATCTATTCCTGTGCGCTATCCACCACTCGTACTGTGTACCGACAATGCAGCCATGATCGCCGCTGCTGCTCATCAACGCTATGTTCGTGGTCAACGTGACACACTCGACTTTGACGTGGTTCCCAATTTACAAATCGCCTAAGTGCGCCACAAAAAGTACTTGAAAGTAAAATTGCAAGTGGCGCTTTGCAAAAACGGCTCATTAGTCTGGTAAGTGG
>JBMZDF010000464.1:0-5234 GCA_049614105.1 Promineifilaceae bacterium (SeqCode) | reverse complement strand
GAATGAGCGAATGTTGGTGGGCAGACGTCCCTAACTATTTTTCTGTCTCATGGCGGACATTGCCCCCGTTTGAAAGACGAGGGTATGCGTCCAGCTTTTATGAGTATGCGGTCGGCCGAATCGAGTCAGACGGGCGCACCGTTGAAATGATCGAATGTGGAACTCGTGAGGACAAACCTGCCGCAATCGCTTGGCTGGAAAAGTACGGATTCAAGCGCAAGAATCGCTACCCAAATAGCGAATTAGTGCTCTCCGAGTTTGATTCTGCACAGTTTGCCAGCTATCCAACCCGCGCGGCAACTGCTGGCTTGATCATTAAACCCCTCGCTGAAATTATCCCGCACGATGCTGAATGGCAACGCAAACTCTATGATTTGGAGTGGATTTTTGAGCTGGACGAGCCAACCTCTGTTCCACCGAAACAAGAGCCGTTTGAAGATTATCAAAAAAACACGCTCGAAAGCCCTGATTTCAAGCCAGAATGTTGGTTTGTGGCGCTGGATGGCGATCGTTTTGCAGGCATGAGCTGTCTTTGGCCCGATAAAATGAAGTCGACTCGGTGGAACACAGGCTGGACAGGGGTTGATCGCCCCTATCGGCGCAAAGGGCTGGCGATGGCAATGAAAGTCGCCGCGCTCACATACGCTCAGCAGTCTGGGGTCGAAGTGGTTAAGACGGATAATCATGAGACAAATTGGATGTACCAAATCAATTTGCGCCTTGGTTTCAAGCCAATTCCCGCAAGCCTGCATTACGAGAAGAGGATGGGAAGAGAATAGAGAATGAAGAACAGCGAACAGGCATTAGGTTTTTATTCAATATTCGTCATTTTCTCACTTCCTTTGGATTAATCACCCTGATTGGTGGGATAATTTGCTTATGAACTACATTATTCGTGATGCAACTTCGGCCGATATTTCCACAATTTTGCAAATCATGCCGCGATTGGCCGAGTTTGACCTGCCCGCGCGGCGCAGCGCCGAGGTGTTCTGGTCAGAAGATGCCAAGCTGCTCAAACGTTGGGGCGCAGGTGATGCGCCCAACTGCTTTGTCCATGTGGCGGATGCCAATGGCGTTGTGGTTGGCGTGACCATCGTGACGCTGGGCGAGGAATTTTTTGACCATTCACCCAGCGCCCACCTTGAGGTGGTTTGTGTGGCAAAATCGGCCGATGGACACGGTCTTGGCAGAGTGCTGATCGATAATGCTGAGACTGAGGCACGCAAACGCGGCGCGGGCAGTATGTCGCTGCACGTGGTTGCCAACAACAAACGGGCGCGACATGTCTATGAACGTATTGGGTACACAGAGGAGTTGGTTCGCTGTATTAAACATTTTGACTGAGAGGGTTTATAATCACGTGCCAAGGTACACAAGCCTAAAAAATCAAACAGCAATAAGTGTAGGTTAGCAGATTACGTTATCTCGCTACGGCCATCGCTCGCAGTTTTAAGGAGTCGGAAATGGATTATTACTTGATTAAAGGCACTTTTCATGTCGTTGGATATTCACCAGACGGCGATTCGATCAAATTTCGCGCTAGCAATCCCAAGAATTGGAACAAAATAGACACAGATTTCCGCAAAAAGTTTGACCAGCAGCTTGCGTCCGATCATGGTCTTGTGCAGTTGCGTTTGCAAGGGGTTGACGCACTCGAAACCCACTATTCCCCTGCCACACCAAAAGCGCCCAAAGAGCTGAGCGGGGTCCAATCGGACGAGCTAGAAAAGCCAGCTAGCGGAGCACACAAACAGCCCAAGGAGTTTGCCGATTTGGCAACAGATGGGATTCTTAGCTACTTGGGGATCGACCGTACCGTTTGGAAAAGCTGGGGGCCGCACACGTGGATTGATGAGGCGTATGCAAAAAAGGGCAGCAAAGAAATCGCCTATACAGAAAAACGTGAAGATGCGCTTGAAGGGTACATTGTGGCCCGTGATATGGAGAAGAATGGTCGGCCGATTGCGTGGGTGTTTGCAGGGAAAACGCGCACGCGAGACGGGTCATCGATGACCGCCTCCGTTTTTTCGCGCCGTGTCCACCGCAGCGCGAACTATCATTTGCTTGAACAGGGGCTAGTTTATCCGTACTTTTTTATGACGTTGCCCGCAACGCTGCGCAACAAATTAGCGGCTGCTGCTCAGGCCGCCCGCAAGAAAAAGCTGAACCTGTGGAGTAAAGATAAGTCGGCCAACGGCGTATCGATTACAACGGTGCGTAAGTTAAATGAAGAGATTGAACTATTCCCCTACTTGTTCCGCAAGTTGCTCAAGGCATGGCATTTGCGCAACATGAAAGAGTACTGGGCGGCGTTGTCTGGGGAAGGGTCAACAAACTACGAGCGGAACGATTCGCGCATTTACCCAAAATCGCTGTTTGAGACAGGCAACCCCTATGTATTTTTGATTGCCGATCGTGATTTTGTTAAGTTGAGCGAAGTGGTTGAGATTAAAGGTAGCAAGCTGACGATGAAGTACCCGCCGCACGATATTGTATTTTTGGGGTAAGGGGTAATTACGATGCCAATTTCGGCCGATGTGATTTCGGCCGATTGGCAATAAATACCCCACCCAAAATGAACAGCGCCGCAACAGGCATTGTCCATGTCAACTGCTCCCCAAGCACAAAAACACCTAACGTCACGCCGCTGATTGGGATGATATACATCGTCATGGACGCCAGTGAAGGGCCAAATGACTCGATCAAATAATAGAAAGTGAGCGTGGCAAATGCGGTGACGCCAACCCCCATCATTGCCAAATAGCCGAGAATGTACAGGGGAATTTCAAGCGTCCACGTTTGATCAGAAATCAGCGCAATCGGCGTTAGAATCGTCACCGATGTGATCATTTGCATCGCCATGACGCGCACACGCGGAATCCACGTTGATCCATTGTTGGTTGATTGACGTGCCAACACGGGCCGCGCAAACACTCCCGCAACGCCATACAAAAACGAAGCGCCCAAAATGGCAAGCTGCCCCTGTATACCTTGGGTCATGTCTGATAAAGCCTCAAACCCAACCAAGATCACGACACCGATCAACCCTAAGAAAATCCCAAATGCGCGACCCGTGTTGATACGATCATCTTTTGTTACAAAGTGCGCCACGATAATCGTAAAAAACGGGATGGTAGCTGCTAAGATGGTCGTTAACCCACCTGGAATAAACAATTGCCCCCAAGCGGTTAGCAAAAATGCAGAGGAATTGCAGATACCCAATCCCATGATGGGAGGCCATTCGCGCCAATCTCGATGAACACGCCCCCCTAAGGCAGTGAGCAACCCCAGTAAAAAGATAAGCCCCATGCCGTTACGAATGAGCGCCAATGAGAATGGCGGCACAAAGGGGAGCGTTAAGCGCGTTAGGATGAATGAGCCACCCCAAACAAAGCCAGGTAACAAAATCAAAAGGTAATTGATGTAGTTTTTCATCAGATAGCGAGGTGCAAAGCAAAGATTCACCATCAGATGACGGTGTTCCTCGAAATATTGTCCGCGCTAATCGGCAGACTGTGTCTTTATGTGCGGCTGTTTCGTTTAACAGCAGGGCAATCGCAAACCACAAAAGCCCTAGGGTGGGAAGTTTAACTCAACTGCACAGAAATGATTCTAAATTGGGGTGCAAATTACACGGATTTCCCGCCAGTGGATGTGTTGGGAAAGCACATTGCGCTTGAATAGGTAGATATGGTTGGCTCTTTAGGAATTCAAAACTGCGGGGCTGACAGCGCAGCCCCTCTAGTTGTTAGGGATAAGCTGTTGGCTCCGTTGTAGGAGCTGGGGTTGATCCGCTAAGTGGATAAGCAGTCGCTTCAGAGGTTGGAGTGGGAGTAGCTGTTGCAGTTGTTGCAGTTGTTGTTTCGGCCGCCTCTGTGGTCAGTTCTGTCGTTAGCGTTGTCTCAACTGTTGCGGTGACCGTTACCGTGCCAGTTGTTTCAACCGTGGCGGGTAAGGTGGTTGTCGTTGTGACAGTTGCGGTGGTCGTTAATGTGGTGGTCAGCTCTGACGTTGTCGTTTCTTCTTCAGATGCGTCATCTGGTTCGTTTGTTGGCGTGGCAGTTGCCTCGGTTGTTGGCGTGGCAGTTGCCCCAGTCGTTGCCGTGGCGGTTGATCTGGTTGTCGCCGTTGGTTGAGAGGTCGCGGTGGGTAGCTGCGTGGTTGCCGTTGGCTGAGAAGTCGCGGTGGGTGGCGTGGTTGCCGTCGGTGCAGTGGTTGCTATGGCGGGAGCTGAGGTAACGCGAGAGGTTGGGGTGGATGAAGGGGTTGGCGTTGGAGGCGCAAGTGTTACAACAGAGGTGGGAATTGGGTTGACAACCGCGTTGCCGCCAGATGCGTTTGTATTGTTGTTCTGTTGAGGTTGGACAGGGTAGCCGGAGTTGCTGTCTACAGGTGCTTGCCCGCCACCATCGCTTGATCCGCCTGCTGCTGGAGCGGCTGCGTCGCCGTTGTCACCTTCGGTTAAGGGGTCGGGGGCTGCGTTATTTTCGGCCGATTCCTCAACCGTTCCAAACTGCGTAATCGGATTGGGCTTCAAAATCTGCGTGACCTCAACATACCAAACGGCCGCTGTTGGCGGCTCCTTGCCACAGCCCGCAGGCCCGTTGTACAGTCGCCAAATACCATCTACCGTAAACTCAGTCCCGTCTGGAACAATCTGGACAACTGATTCAAACCCCGTGGCATTCATCTGAAGATTTTCAGCCACCATGCCCCAATGGACAGATGGCCCCTTGAAGATGGCACATTCGACAACCTCAAGCGGTGTAAATGCCCCCGTGATACGTATCGGTTGATTCACGTACTGTTGTGGGGCGGCGGCGACTTCTGCAAAGGATAGGACACGCGGATCGGGCAGCAAAACGCCGCCCGGTGTTACGGTGGGTCGCAACGGTTTGAGCGGTCGCTCAAGCGGCTGACAGCCGAGTATGATTAAGAGAGATAATATAACGACGAGACGACGCATAATAGAGGCAAGATATCGGTTTGAAAACGAGTAAGGATTCGATTTAAAACTTCTAAGGTAACAAAGGTTATGTTTTGGTTAGTGTAACGGATTGTAGGATGAATGCGAAGTGAAATCTCGATAAGAATTACAAATGTCTCACAAGCGGCACAGGATTTATAAGGAATGGTTAATGATTTGTGAAGCGATGCGACTATAAATTATTAACCGACCCTGTCTGTTTTGTTCAGGCATTATGAGGTCAAAACAATTTCTGCATACAATCTTC
>JBMZDF010000463.1:0-5235 GCA_049614105.1 Promineifilaceae bacterium (SeqCode) | reverse complement strand
ACACGCCGCTACGACTTCGACACGCTCAGTCTACGTTATCGAAACACACCCAAAAATTAATTAGCTTTTCTAACGGAGACACGCCGCTAGGGCGTCTCCGGGTGATTGTCTCTACTTTGAGAGCAACACGCCCTCATGTGCCTCTGCCAATAGTTCGGAGAACTTAATCGTTGTCTGATCTTCCAGATAAGAGCCGATAATTTGGATATTGACGGGCAATCCTGAGCGTGTTGTGCCAATTGGCGCTGATGTTGCGGGGAAACCTGTTGCGGTTGCCAACGCAATCCATGGGAACTGATCAACATAAGGTCGTTGTTGACCATTGATCAAAATGCGCCGCTTTTCCATATTGCTCGTTGTGTGATTGTGCAGAGGCGCTACATTAGGCGTGATGGGTGTCAAAAGCACATCATACTCATTGAAAAACGTCTTGAGCTGATACTGCATTTTAGCGCGTCGTTCGTTTGCACCAAGCCACTGCCGATGTGTTGCCGTGCGTCCAGAAACATGCGACATAAACGATGCTGGCAAACCATATTTCGCCTGATACACAGGCAAATCCTCTTTCAGCTTAGCGTAATGATTGTATTGTGACTTGGGCAAACTCGCGCCCGTAAAGCTGGCGAGCAAAGTGTAATAAACGGCCAGAATATCGGGGAGCGGGACAGGGATCGCCTTGGTGACAGTCGCCCCAGCTTTTTGCAACGTTTCCACAACCGAATCGAATTGAGCAAGCATCTCTGACTCAACGGGGCATGTCTCATCATCCAACCAAATCGCAACGCGGAAATCCCGCAACAATTCGTGTCTGGGCTTGGGAAGTCGGAGTTGCCAACCTGCTTGATTCAGCGCATCAGGGGCGGCAAGTACATCGAGCGCCAGCTTTAGATCACGTGCAGATCGCGCAATCGGGCCAGCAACCGCCAGATCGACGACGCCTGTGGAGCCGGGGATGTGGCCCTGCATCGGGATAATGTTGTGGGTTGGTTTGTGACCATAAACGCCGCAATAGTGCGCGGGGGTGCGGATCGAGCCGCCGATGTCGCTGCCGACTTCAAGCGTGGTAAATCCTGCCGCAACCGCCGCCGCAGCGCCGCCTGAGGAGCCGCCGCTGGTGCGGGCCACGTTGTGCGGATTGTTGGTGACGCCAAAAATATCGTTATACGTTTGGACATCCATCGCGTAGGGAGGCGTGTTGGTTTTGCCATACACAATAGCGCCAGCGTCAAGCAGCCGTTGAACCGTTGGGGCGTTTGTTTTCGGCCGATAATCCTTCAAAGCAACCGCCCCCGCCGTTGCCCGAAACCCGACCACCTCCCAACAATCCTTCAATGTCATCGGGATGCCGTGCAGAGGGCCAACGTGGCTGGTTTGAGCGAGAGTAGCATCGGCCGATTTTGCAACCATCATCGCCGCCTCAAAATCAGTCTGTACAACCGCATTGAGTCTTGGGTTATGCTGTTCAACCCGCGCCATCACGTACGACAGCAACTCAACCGCACTAACCTGCTTCTGCCGAATCGCCTCAACCAGTCCAACCGTGTCCAACAAATTCAAATCAATCATCACACCGTTCCTTCTGCATTGTCACGCTTTCATAGTTCATTCTAACGATGGGGATCGCGCGGCGACCGCCCCGTTAGGCGCGTCATCATCTGATACCCCATCCAACGAAACGGCTCCAGCGGAATCGGTGCAAAGTCGGCGTTGATAAACGGCATCCCGCGCCATTCCGCATCATTATCGCTGTAGAGATCGGTCAACACCCTACCCGCCATATTGGCCGCCGTGACGCCATGACCACTGTAACCCAGCGCATAATAAACATTTTTGTGCTCACCACGAACGCCCATCGAGCAGTTGCGCCGCAGCGTAATCGCTAAAGTGCCTGTCCAACGATGTACACGCGGAAAATGCCCCATGCCGGGCAAATATTCGTTCAACGTATTGTGCATATCCTCAAACGCACGGCTTGCACTGTCTGGCGAGCCGGGGAACATGGTGCGGTTGTTAAAGCGATAGCCATACGAAATGTTGCTACCGCCGCCAAACACAATATGCCCTTCCTTGGTGCGGGTCGCATAGGAAATTCGCTTGAGATCGTCTGAGAAACCAGCCGTGCCGCGCCAGCCGAGGCTTGCCGCCTTTTCATCACTGAGCGGATCTGTGGCAAACACGTGCGAATGCAACGGGAAATATGCCTTGCGGAAGTAGCCGAGTTTGCCCGTGTAGCCATTCATTGCAAGCACAATCGCCTTGGCTTTGACTTGACCATTGGGTGTCGTGAGGCGGATCGTTCGGCCTTCTTCGACCTTGGTGACGGGGCTATTTTCGTAGATGTGGACGTTTTGGGCTTGAAGAATCGGCCGAAGTTCGCGAATAAACTGCACCCCGTTAAGCTGTCCCTCGGTGGGGTCAAACAGCCCGCCATAAATCCCTTTCAGGCCAATCTTTTCTTGAACCGCCTCCGCATCCAAAAACTGAATCGGCAGGCCCAAACCCTGTAGATAAGCTACCTCGGCCTTCGCATCGGCCGCCCGCTGCGCATCGGTAAACACCTCAAAACAACCATCTCGACGATAGCTAACGTCAAGTTTGTGTTTGGTAATTGTCTCCTCAATGCCGTCAATCGTTTTGCTGGTCGCGTTATAAACACGCGCCGTCATCGCATCGCTCATCGGGCCTGTGCCGTATACCCAGTTGAGCATCATGCCGCCGTTGCGGCCGCTTGCGCCATTTGCAAGCTTCTTCGCTTCCAATAGCACAACCCGCTTTTCAGGATAACGCTGACTAAAATGATAAGCGGTTGAAATACCCGTATAGCCACCGCCAATCACGGCGAGATCAGCATCAATCGTGCCGTTAAGTGCGGGCAGCGGTTCATAATTAGGCGTATACGATGCCCAAACAGAACGGTTCTCGTCAATTTCCATATTCTCCCAGCTAAGCGGATAGCCAAAGCGGGACACACCACGAGCGGCGGTAAACATGCCGCGTTCGATGGCGGCGGTAAGTTTGTGTAAGCGGGACATTTTTCGATTTTACCTCAATTGCGTGAATAACGATTCCTTGTATGATGAGACACGAAAGATTCACCGCAAAGGCGCAGCGAACGCTGAGATTTGAATCTCAACGCGCTAAACCTCAGTTAACGGATCAACTAGAAAACCAAACCCTACAAACAGCGCCACGGAGACACAATGCAAAACAAAAAAGACATAGCCACTTGGCTAGATCGCAATCAACAGCACTTTATTGGCTTGGCAGACGACATTTGGGCAATGCCTGAGATCCGTTTTCAAGAGTTCAAATCCTCAAAGCTACAGGCTGACTTTATGGAGGAGGCGGGGTTTGATGTCACGTGGGATGTGGGCGGCTTGAACACCGCTTTTACCGCTGAATGGAGCAATGGCGATGGGCCAATTATCGGTTTTGCTGGCGAATATGACGCCCTGCCCGGTCTTTCGCAGGCGCTAGAGTCGTCGCCTAATGCGATTGAAGAGGGCGGACACGGACACGGTTGCGGACATAATTTGCTGGGCACAGGAGCGCTGGCGGCAACAATTGCAGTGCGCCAGTGGCTACAAGAAACGGGAACGACTGGCACGGTACGCTACTTGGGTTGTCCTGCGGAAGAGGGCGGCTGTGGCAAGGTTTACATGGCACGTGCAGGGGCGTTTGACGATTTGGATGCGGCGTTTAACTTTCATCCAAGCTATACAAACAGCGCGTCGAAGGGGAGTTGTTTGGGGGTTAAGAGTATGAAATTCCGCTTTTTCGGCCGAACTTCCCACGCAGGCGCATCCCCACACATGGGCCGCTCCGCCCTTGACGCCGTTGAGCTAATGAACGTCGGCGTCAACTACCTACGCGAACATGTCGAGGACAACGTGCGAATGCATTATGTGATTACCAACGGAGGTGGCACTTTCCCCAATATCGTGCCAGACAAAGCCGAGGTCTACTATTATGTTCGCGCCCACATGCCACATCAGGTTGAGCACGTTGTTGAGCGCGTGCGTAAAGTTGCGGCAGGTGCAGCGATGATGACCGAGACACGTGTTGAGGAAGAGGCGCAGCACGGCACGAACTGTATGCTTAACAACCACGTACTGGCCGATTTGCAATATGCGGCGATGCAGGAAATTGGTGGGATTGAGTTTACAGAGGCAGAATTGGCTTATGCGGCCGAAATCAACGCCAACAACCCACCCGGCAACAGCGAGATGATCGCACGCGCGATTGGTGCGGCTTCTGCGGCCGATATGCCGCCCATGCTTGGCAACGTGTTTCCCAGCCTTGACGAGGGCCAGATCCACACCGCCTCAACTGACGTTGGCGATTTGAGCTGGAAAACACCCGTCAGCCTTTTGCACACGGCATGTTGGCCGACCAACGTCGCAGCCCACTCATGGGGTGTTGTCGCGTCGGGCGGTATGGGAATTGGACATAAAGGGATGATGTATGCGGCAAAAGTGATGGCGCGGGCGGCAATTGAACTGTACGACAGACCAGAAAAGCTGGCGGCAGCACGCGCCGAGTTTGCACAAGCCACAGCGGCAACACCTTACATGAGTCCGATCCCAGCGGACAAGATGCCGCCACGGTTTCCAAACCCGTGTAGGAAATGATGAATTAAGAGGCGAGGCGCTACGATAGGGACAACATTGGTCGTTATCCGTTATCAATTTCCTCCGCTTCCCATCACTCAAATACTTTCATAGCGGGGTTGCCAACTACTCAGCACTGGCTGTTGCGCATGGATACGGGCGAGAATGACGGTGATGTTGTCTCGTCCGCCATTGTCGTTGGCGCGTTGGACGAGGTTACGGGTGGCGCTTTCGGCCGAACCACGCAACGCAAGTTGCATCATTTCATACTCATCAGGAATCGCTTTGTACAAGCCATCGGAGCAGATCAAGATTCGATCCCCAAACTCAAGCGTCAGTGGTTTGAAAATATCGGGATCTGCATCACGGGTTGCGACCAAATAGCGGATCAGGCGCGTGCCGAACGTGTGGTCTTCCGTTAACTGTTGAATACTGCCATCACGAAGCAGATAGGCACGGCTGTCGCCTACGTTAAACACATGCAGTTGCCCATCTTTAATCACGCCACCGACGAGCGTTGTCGAGGCATTCTTAAACTTACTTAGTTCATGGGCGTTTGCGTTTGCGTTGAAGATTGCGTCGTTTAAGTGGCGTGTGAAGCTTGTTGTAATCGGCCGATAATAAG
>JBMZDF010000462.1:0-5258 GCA_049614105.1 Promineifilaceae bacterium (SeqCode) | reverse complement strand
TAAACACAGTTGTTCGGTAGAATTTGGACAACACAATTGAAAATTTTCAGGTAAAACCGCTACAATTGTTTAGCGGTTTTTTTGATATGAGGTAATTTGTTATGGGCGATTATGTAGTCCGATCAGTGGCAAAACAAGCAGGCGTGCGAGTCATGGTCTGCATAACAACGGAAATTGCAGCGGAAGGCGCACGTCGTCACAAGACGACACCAACGGCAACGGTTGCGCTGGGACGTGCATTGACGGTAGGAACCTTGGCGGGTTCATTACTCAAACGAGGGCATCGTGTGGCGCTCAAATTTGACGGCAATGGGCCGCTCGGCAAGCTAATTGCTGAATCAGACAGTTGGGGGCGCGTGCGTGGGTATGTGCAAAATCCAAAAGTTGAGGTTGAGCGGGATGAATTCGGCCGAATCAACATCCCCGCCGCCGTCGGCATTGGCGTACTTTCAGGAACCAAAGACGTGCAGCTTCCTAAGCTAATCGAAGGCGCAGTTGAACTGCTCACAAGCAACATCAGCGACGATTTTGCATACTACCTGATTCAATCAGAGCAAATTCCTTCTGTGGTACAAGCGGGCGTTGTTCTTAATGAAGACGGCTCCGTTGCGGCAGCAGGCGGCGTACTTGTGCAAACGTTTGGCGACAGCGACGTGACGCAGCTAGATGCGGCCGTTGAACGACTTGAAGAGCTACCCCCTATCGAGGAAATGCTCAACAGCGGACGCCATCCCGAAGATATTATTGCCGACATCTATGGCGAATTTGAACACAAGATATTAGAAGATCGCCGTCTGTTCTTTGAATGCAAATGCAGCGTGGAACGATCTGAGGCAGGCATTGTTGCGCTTGGTCGCACCGACCTTGAACAATTGATTGAAGAAGGTCAGGCGCTGGTCGACTGCCACTTCTGCCACGAACAATACGTGTTTGAACGTGAAGACCTTGAGGATTTGCTGGCGGCTTATTTCGACTAAGTGGATCACGGTTAACGTTTGAGCTTAAAAAGCACCCTCCCCTAGCCCCTCCCGAAGGGAGGGGGATCGGATTCCTCCCCCTTTGGGGGAGGTTAGGTGGGGGTTCTGCATCTTAAAATCATTATGCCTAAACAACGCATTTGGGTACGTCGGATAACAGTTGGCTGTTTGTTTCTTATACTTTTTAGCTGTCTGAGCCTGTCTATCTATGTGATTGTGGAACGGCAGCGCGTGAGTCAGTGGGCGGCGATTGGCGGTCTCATTTTTGAAGCCCCGCAATATGCTCGCCTTCAATCGGCCGATCACGTTCTCAACTATCTAGACAACAATCCCGATAGTTTCAGCCTTGTTGCCTACAGCGTGGATGTTGAAGGGGATGCCAAGCTGGGCGAATCGCATATTTTCCATAATGCGGATAGGCCCTTGCCGTTGGCGTCAACTGCGAAAATTGTGGTGCTGACCGCTTATGCGAGAGCGATTGCGGGTGGGGTGCTAGATTCGGCCGAAACCCTCACCCTCGCCGAATGGGATCGCTATCATGTTCCCAACACAAACGGCGGCGCACATATCGCGGCCCTGTCAGACCTCGACATTGAGCATGATCAGTGGGGATATGCGTTAGACGACACACAGCAGGTCACAATTGACCAGCTTGTCAACGCTATGATCGTCCAAAGCGACAATGCCGCACCCGAATGGTTAATCGATCGGCTGGGTTATGAAGCGATTCAGGCGGTGGTGACCGACTTGGATCTAGATGAAACGCTGCGCTTGCTGCCGCATTCGGGGCTGCTGCTCACGTTGCAAAATCATGAGCAGGATGAGCTGACGGCCGAACATGTTGATGCCCTTTTGGCAATGGATCGGCCGGCGTTTGAGGCGCTCGTGTGGCGCAATCAGGCGAGATTTATCGATGAGACAGTCTGGGGGGCAGCAGCACGTGATTTCTGGCGGGCGGATGAGTCGATTCGTGATCCGCGACTTGAATTGCAAGCGATGGCGCTTTTGTCTGCGCAGGGAACGACACGCGATTTTGCGACGATTATGGCTGGGGTGGTGAGTGAGCGCTTGTTTTCGGCCGAAATCAGCCAAATCATGCGCTCACATCTTGAGTGGCCGATGGAGATTGCGGGAAATTCGGCCGAATTTCAAGCCCTTGGCAACAAAGGCGGCTCCCTGTTAGGCATCACCACAGATGCCACCTACTTTATTCCCCTCAACGGCGACTATGCTAAACAACCGCGCATCGTCATCCTTTTTATGCACAACATCCCGCTCTCAGCTTGGCTAGGGTTTAACAACACCTTTGCACATCAGTTATTTGGCTTCACCATCGCGACTGACGCCAGCTATTCGGAGCATGTTCGTGCAACCTTAAAAGATAAGTAGGCGCGACTGTCAGCCGCACGTGACTATTTCTCAACCAACATCACCGTCTCATCGACAACGGCGACATCCTGTTGCTGTTCATAATCAACCACACGCTCAAAAGCCGCAATAGCGACCTCAATCATTGTATGGTCTGGGGGGCGCGTTGTGAGGCGCTGTAGGGCCAAATTGGGGATGGTCAACACGCGAATAATTGGGTTGTCTAAATGTTTTGCGCTAAAGCGAATGTATTCGTAGGCGATGCCAGCCACCACGGGCAGCAACAAAATACGAGTCACAACACGCGCCAGCAGCGGGTGCATAATCGCCTCAAGCGGGTCTAACGGAATCAGCGTAAACAGGATGATTGAGATCACAACGACGGTTAGCAAGAACGCCGTGCCACAACGCGGATGCTCAATCGGGTATTTGTCAACAATGGCGGGCGTTAGCTCAGCGCCATCCTCATAGGCGTTGATTGTCTTGTGTTCCGCGCCGTGATACCCATACAGGCGGCGGACATCTTCCATCAGTGAAATAGCGCTCACGTAGCCCACAAGCAGCGTTAGACGCACAATTCCTTCAATGACGTGGCTCCAAAAAGTACCGTTTGGCTCGCCAATCCAGTTTTCGGCTAATCCACCAATAAAAGCAGGCAGCACAAAAAATAGGCCGATCGACATCGTCAACGATAAAAGAACGGTGCCGACTTGCACAGGGGTGCTGAACGCTTCGCTTGGTTTGGCATCGGCCGCATCGACAATCGTTGCATCCTGCTGCGTCCCGTCTTCCTCTTCCATGAGGGACACATCGGCCGAAAACATCAGACTCTTGATGCCTAACCCAAGCGCATCCCACAGCAGGACAAGCCCGCGTACAAAGGGCGTTTTCATCAAACGCCCACCGTAGACCGCCTGATTGAGCGGCTCCGTATGAATAACAATTTTGCCTTGTGGATTACGCACCGCCACGGCCAAAGCCCGCGATCCGCGCATCATCACACCTTCTATGACCGCTTGGCCACCGTAATTGAACTGTTTCGATTCCGACATAGCGCAGATTTTACCAGAAAGCGGAGCAGCGGGTTGTTATTGCCTAATCACACGCCGACAATCATCAATTTTGCGAGAAGCACATATTGAGTTCGATGGAAAAAACGGCGCGATCTAGACAAAAAAGCGGCGGCCGATTGCCCTTCATGTATCTTTTACTGGTACTTCATTTTTCTTTCACAGCCAATGTAAGACGGTTAACAAGAATAATTTCTGTTGTCCTTAAACTAATGGTTATAGATTGATTGATACACAAATTCCTCCTTTTCTCCTTTTCTCACAGACAAGCCCTGCTCCCCCCGCAGGGCTTTTTCTTTTCCCCAGCACGATAAAACCATAGGCCGATCACAATTAGCAATGGGTGTGTTTCATTTGAGTAGTAAAGAGCGGTGGCTGAGCCAGTCGAAGCCTGAGCGACACGCTGCTACGGCTTCGGCAAGTGGCTACGACTTCGACACGCCACTACGACTTCGACAAGCTCAGTCTACGTTATCGTCATACACCCATTAGCAATTGGCGAAAACCTCTGAGGTTTGTTGGAACGGACTGGCAGTCCGTTCAACGGGTTTTTGGAGCGGATAGGGCAGTCCGTTCAACGGGGGTTTTGTAGGGGTATGTGAATTTTATAGTACTTCATTCCTCTTTCACGGCTAGTGTAAGACGGTTAACAAGAATAATTTCTATTGTCCTTACACTAGTGGTTATAGATTGATTGATTAAACAAATTCCTCCTTTTCTCCTTTTCTCACAGACAGCCCTGCCCCCCCGCAGGGCTTTTTCTTTTCCTAGTGAGCATTATTTCGGGTGCTGTGCCTGATTCCCCAACCTGCCTAAATCCGTTTTGCAGATTCAATCCTTGCCACAGATAATCGTGCTATGTCTAAACCGTTTGTGATTGTCTCCCATGAATTGCCAAGTGCTTGGATCGCGTCGCTTTATGATGAATGTGACGTGTTGATCGGGCCGCCTACTTCTGTTTCGGCCGAATTAACCCCCAACCTCCTCAGCCAGCTTCCCAACGCAGACGCACTGCTCACCATGCTCACCGTCTCTGTCGATGATGCCCTGCTCCAACGGGCGAGCAACTTAAAGGTGCTGAGCCAAATGGCGGTGGGGGTGAACAATATCGACCTGCAAGCCTGCACCGCCAAAGGGTTGCCCGTTGGACACACGCCGGGCGTTCTCACGGCAGCGACGGCCGATATGGCGATGACGCTGCTGCTGGCGGCGGCGAGACGTTTGCCAGAGGCATCGGCCGATGCAAGCGCAGGGCGCTGGGGAACATGGTCGCCCATCGGCTGGATCGGCGCTGATTTAGAAAACGCGACCCTTGGCATCGTCGGCATGGGTCGTATCGGGCTGGCAACGGCGCAGCGGGCCAAAGCGTTTGGCATGAACATTGTTTATCACAGCCGCAGCGACCATCCCGAAGCAGAATCGGCCGTGGACGCCAAACGTGTGTCTCTGTCGGAGCTGTTGCGTTGTAGTGATTTTGTCAGTTTGCATACGCCGCTTTCGGCCGAAACAAAGCACCTGATCAACGCTGAAACGTTGGCCCAGATGAAACCAAGCGCCATCCTTGTCAACACGGCACGCGGTGGCGTCGTCGATCAAAACGCGCTCGAAGCAGCACTACGCAACGGCGTAATCCGTGCGGCGGCACTCGATGTCACCGATCCCGAACCGTTGCCACCATCGCACCCGCTTTTCAGCTTGCCAAATTGCTTGATTGCACCACACATCGGCTCGGCAACCGAACGCACGCGCCGTCGCATGGCGGAACGCGCCTGTGCCAATCTGCTAGCAGGGTTGCGTGGGGAAAAACTGCCGTTTTGTGCGAACCCATCTGTTTACGATTAGG
>JBMZDF010000461.1:0-5275 GCA_049614105.1 Promineifilaceae bacterium (SeqCode) | reverse complement strand
TGCGCACCCGTCTACTTCTCTCATATTTATTGATTATCGCGATTTTGGCACTTGTGTTCGTGTTGGCAATCCTTGCCACAACGTCCTTCGCACGCGAAACGCGCTCAAATTGGGCGGCGTTTGAAATGAGCGTCGTGTCACGGACAATTGTGTCTGAGGCGCGAATGGTGTTGCGTGATATTAGCCAAAGCGGCGGGAATGCGCGTGAGCAGCTTATTGTTCGACTGGATCAACTTGCAGAAAATTCGGGCGTGCGGCTGATTTGGGTTGTACGTGCCAATGGGCAAGTTGTGCATGACACGGGTGGCGAGTGGACTGGGCAAGATATTCGCAAATGGTTTTCGGCCGAAACAGTCACCACCGTCAACGGCGAAATCTCAAAAATCACCGACGCCAACAAGGTCGACTGGGTCACACTTCTCCCAGACCGACAGGTTAATGAACGCTTTGCCATTATCTTAGCGATGCGGCCTCAAAACCCGTTGTCAGGGTTTCGCGACCAGTTCGGAATGATTCTGCGACGCGCCATGCTCGTCACCGTCCCAGTTGCACTCATCATGGGCTACTTCATTTCACGCTCCGTCGCTCGCCCGCTCCAGCGCATGGCAAACGCCGCCCAAGGGATTGCAGAGGGCGAGTTTGGCGAACAGCTCCCCATTGAAGGCCCGACCGAAGTGCGCGAAGTGGCCCGCAACTTTAATCAAATGGCGCAGCAAGTGTCTGCAACCCAAACGGCGCAGCGTGATTTTGTGGCGAACGTTTCCCACGACTTGAAAACACCAATCACGTCGATTCAGGGCTGGAGTCAGGCGCTATTGGACGGAACGGCGGGCGATCCGCAGTTGGTGCGAAAATCGGCCGAAATTATCAACACCGAAGCAGAGCGCATGGCCCGCATGGTGCAAACCCTGCTCGAAGTCGCCAAACTCGAAGCGGGTCAATTCAAGCTCCATTTGCGCGACGTTGATTTAAGCCACCTGCTTGAGGATGTTTATGCAAAGCTAGCGTTGAAAGCTGAGAAAAAACAGCTTGACGTGCAGGTGCGTCAAACAGAACTGCCCCTAGTTTCGGCCGATCCAGATCGCCTCATCCAAGTGTTTACAAACCTACTCGATAACGCCATCACCCACACCCCAGCCGGTGGCACCATCACACTCAAGCTATGGCAAGAATCAAACATGGCCGCCGTTGCAATCGAGGACACAGGCAAAGGCATCGCCCCCAACGACCTGTCACGCATCTTCGAGCGGTTCTACCAAGCTGATAAATCGCGTGTTCGCAACTCTGAACAGCGTGGGACAGGGCTGGGGCTTGCCATTGTTCGTGAGCTAGTCGAAGCGCACAAAGGTACAATTGAGGCATCCAGCCAGCTAGGGCTTGGATCTGTCTTTACAGTTCGGATACCGCTTTAATTAGATCACAAATAATTGTTGATGAAAACCTCAGAGGTTTTTATGCACAAACCAGAGTAGATAACAACAAACCTCTGAGGTTTATTGATCGAAACTTTTTGTGGCGCACTCCTGCATGCAATGAAAATCTTGAAGAAGCACCAAAATCAGTTGGCAGTCGTGTTTATGCTAATCGTGTGTGTATTGGGCGGTTGGCACACATATTTCAGCGCAACAACAGCCCTCGCAGATTCAAACCCGCCTGCGTCGCACACCGTTCTATCTGCATCTCCTACCCTTGCCACAGCATCTCTCAGCCCGGCCGAAACAAACCTAATCTCGGCAACTGTCTACTTGCCGCTTGTGCTATCAATAGACACCGTGTCCCCTACCACAATCAATGCAGCCTATGCGTATCTGCATAGAATGATCAACCTCTATCATGCAGATAACACGCTCAGGTTAGTGGACAGCTATTCGGACAATGCGAATGATCAAGGCGACACCGCTTGGGTTTATGACAACAGCTTAATCATTCTGGCGCTGTTGGCACGTGGAGATGCGCTCGACAAACAACAGGCGCGTTTGCTTGCGGACGCTTTCGTCTATGCGCAAACGCACGATCCGACTTATGAAGATGGACGTTTGCGGGATGGGTATCATGCAGCACGTCTTGTCAATGCGAACGGGACGACAAACGCGGCTAGTTATGGATCGAGTACGGGGAACATGGCTTGGGCGATGCTGGGGTTATTGGCTGTTTGGGAGGATAGCGGGGAATCTGTTTATTGGGAATCGGCCGAAAAGCTAGCCAATTGGATCGTCACAAACACACACGACACACGCGGCAGCGGTGGGTTTACAGGAGGTGTTGATGGGGACAATGTGGCGCGTCAGTGGAAATCGGCCGAACACAACACCGATCTTGTCGCCGCCTTCCGAAGACTCTACCAAGCCACAAACGATACACAATGGCTTGCTCACTCAAACCATGCCGACAGCTTCGTCCGATCAATGTGGCACGAAGCACAAGGGCATTTCTGGACAGGCACAACCAATAATGGCGTAACGCCAAACTACTATCCCATTCCTGAAGATACCCAAAGCTGGCCCATCCTATCGTTGGCAAACTCAACAAGCTACGGTGCAGGGCTCGACTGGGCGCTGGCAAACTTAGGGGTCGCCACCTGCTCAGATGCCTATGTTGGCGTCTCTGGGGTGCGATTCAGCAATGGTGGGTCGGGCTGTTCTTTTGAGGCAACTGCACATATGGCTCTGGCTCTTAGGCATATCGGCCGAAATCTGGAAGCCCAAGCATTTCTAAGCGCCATGCGAACTGTATTGATAACTGAATCTGAAATGCTTGGGGGACTCGTTGCTGCTCCGCCCAGCGGTGCGCCCTCTGGATTCGGTTTTGCTTACCCACACGCAGCCCACACGGGCGCAACCGCATGGTATTTGCTGGCGGAAAGTGGTGCGAACCCGTTTAGCGTGCTTTCAACGCAGGCTACAAAATAAATTTAACGCTTGACATATCGACGATCATCTATATAATCCGAACATATAGACAAACATCAATATGAAAACTCTATTTGACCTAAATACCGTCGCCTTTGCAAAGGCTATCGCCGACGACACGCGCCAGCAGATTATGAAGGAACTCTGCTGCCAATGGCTCAACGTCGGAGAGCTAGCAAAATGCATTGGTGTACGACAACCAACTATTTCACATCACCTCAAGGTGTTAAATGACGCCAACCTGCTCATCAAGCGGCGTGAAGGCAAGCAATCATTTTGCACACTTAATCAGGAGATGGTGACCGTTTGTTGCGGCATGTTGATGTCTACATTTGCACCAGAAAAGCAACTAATTGCACCAAGCAGCATACAGGTTGCTAGCTAGAATCTCCATTTAGGGGCAAATTTTTTTGCCTGAACATATAGATAACCTTCGATTTGAGGTAATCATCATGTTCCACAACATAATTATTGATGGTTTATCTGGGCAATAAAAAAACAGGTGTGTTTCATCTGAGCAAAGAGCGGTGGCTGAGCCTGTCGAAGCCTGAGTGATACGCCGCTGCGACTTCGACAAGCTCGGTCTACGTTATCGTTACCAACCCATTTGAAACACACCCATAAAAAAACACCCTTTCGGCCGAAACCACGCAAACAGATCGGCCGAAGGGATAAAAAGGAATTACTATGTTATCACAAAAACAACACCCCGTAGCCATCATCGGCGCTGGCCCGATCGGGCTTGCCGCAGCGGCTCACATCGTCAGCCGTGGCGGCACACCGCTCATTTTTGAAGCGGGGCCGCAAATTGCAAACAGCATTCGCGACTGGGGTCACGTCCACTTTTTCTCTCCTTGGAAATACTGCGTCGATCCAACCGTCCAAGCGATGCTTGAGCCAACAGGTTGGACACATCCCCCCGCAGATGTATTGCCAAAAGGGGATGAGATTGTTGATCACTATCTGCAACCGCTGGCCGATCTGCCCACCATCGCGCCACACATTCGCACCAATCACAAGGTCATTGCCATCACGCGCCGCCGCATCGACAAAATGAAAGAGCGCGGCCGTGCGCAAGCCCCCTTCATCGTTCGTGCCGAAACGCCCAATGGCGAGCAGCGTTTTCTGGCCAGTGCCGTCATTGATGCGTCTGGCACGTGGACCACGCCCAATCCGATCGGCGCAGATGGTTTGCCAGCCATCGGTGAGCTACAGCTTGCCAAGCATATTCGCTACGGTATTCCTGACGTGTTGAATAAGGATCTCGGCCGATATGCAGACAAAACAGTTGCCGTTGTAGGTGGCGGTCACTCAGCTATCAATGCCCTGCTCGAACTGGGCGATTTACAGGCTGACTATCCAAACACGATGCTGCACTGGATCTTGCGCAAAAAACAAGTTGCTGACGCTTACGGCGGGCTTGCAGACGATGAACTCCCTGGGCGCGGTGCATTAGGCGTTCGCATCAAGGAATTGGTTGACGCTAAACGGCTTGAGGTCCACACCCCGTTCTATATCGGTGAACTATCAGAGCACAACGGCAAAGTTGTGATCGGTGGTGAAAAAGAAGTCGGGCTACACGAGATTGAGGTCGACCAAATCATCGCCGCCACTGGCTCACGTCCCGATCTGCACATGCTGCGCGAACTACGCATTGATGTTGATACAAGTGTCGAAAGCCCCACCCAGCTTGCACCAATGATCGATCCCAACTTCCATAGCTGCGGTTCGGTAGAGCCACATGGCTATGCTGAATTGGCCCATCCTGAAAAAGATTTCTACATCGTTGGTATGAAAAGCTATGGTCGTGCGCCAACGTTCCTGCTGTTGACTGGCTATGAGCAAATTCGCTCTGTCGTTGCGGCCCTAGACAACGATATGGCGTCAGCCAAAGCGGTTGAGCTACAGTTGCCAGATACAGGCGTTTGCTGTGTACCTGAAACGCTCAATGTGAATATCGTGGAAGCAGCGTGCTGTGCGCCGGCCGAAACGCCCGCCCCAGCCCTCATCTCACTCGATTTGTCTCTCGCAAGCACAGATTGCTGTGGCCCCGACTGTTGTGTACCAGAAGCAACCTCTGTCAACTCTATCACGCTCAATGTGAAAGTAGACGAAGCATGTTGCACACCTGTCGCGAAAGAAGCTGCGTAGGTCACGGCTCCTGTGACTTTTTTTCAGAAAATAATTAATAATTATCAACTATTTGTTATTAATTATTTTAGCTCTTTAGAAGTTCAGGGGACACCCTCCCTTAATCCCTCCTCCTTCGGGGGAGGCTAGGTGGGGGCGCTGTCAACTCTCTAAAATCCCAATGTCTTTATTGCGGCTACAACTTGTGTTAGGGGTCCAAGTTGCGCTCAACTTAG
>JBMZDF010000460.1:0-5296 GCA_049614105.1 Promineifilaceae bacterium (SeqCode) | reverse complement strand
TGGATCGCCGTCGTGTTGCCCCTCGGCAACCGCTACACGCCGCTCGCGGATAATTTTGAACAGATAGGCGTCCATTTCCGCCAACCCCTTTTTGAAGCCAGGGCGCGGCATTTCGGGCCAGATAATCCACAGTCCGGGTGAAATATATTTGATCGATTTCAGAATCGGCCGCCACATGCGCTCCATATCGGCGTCGAAGTCGACGTTGACCAATGTGCCCATGAAAATGAGCAGCGCGGCACGTCGCATTTCAACCAGCATGTCTGGAATCGCACCGTCAAACCAGTTTGCCAAAACGCGATCGGTGTAGTGCAGCATTTTGGGAATATGGCCGACCGCATGCCGCTTGAGCATGACAGGCTCCATCGCTTTGCGTACAAAACGATGTTCGTCTCCATCTTCCACAAGCACACCGTGGCGCAACAGCTTGGTGACGGGGTCAGAGGGGTTGCGCCAGCGAAAATGATCGCTTTGGCTGACCATGATTTGCCGATTACTGTCTGCGCCGACCATTACGGCCGGCCGAAACCCTGGCAGCGTGATCTGGAAGGCAGGGCCAACCTCATCACGCATAATCGCCATCGCGGTCAGCAGTGAACGGTCGCGGGCTAGTTCTTTGAGAATGGTCAAGCCCGTTTGCGACTCTGCAATCGGCAGCGTCATCGGGCATTGAGGCTTAGAGGAATCTGTCATTGGTAATTATCCGTTATACGTTATCCATTATTCGTTTCTGATTGGGATGCGGATAATAGATAAGTTATCATGAATAACAAATAATAGTTAATAGGTGTGTTTCAAATGGGTTGGTGACGATAACGTAGACTGAGCCACCACTCTTTACTCAAATGAAACACACCCATAATTAATCGCTAAATGCCAACTGTTGGGACTTAACGGCGGCTTCTTGCGGGCGCGTCTTGAGAATCAAATCTTCAACAATTTTTGATGAGGATAATACACCTGGCAATCCAGCCCCAGGGTGTGTGCCTGCGCCAACATAGTACAGATTCTCAAAATCTTCAGAGCGATTGTGTGGACGGAACCATGCTGACTGGGTCAAAATCGGCTCAATCGAAAACGCTGCGCCCATGTAGCTGTTGAGCGTCCCTTCAAAATAGCTGGGGTCGATCATGTGCTCCGCAACAAGATTTTCTTGTAGGTCGGGGAGATAGTTGTCCTCGATAAACTGCATAATCGCGTCACGGTACGGTTTGGCCGCTTGCGCCCAGTCGACGCCTGAACCCATGTGCGGCACGGGTGCTAGCACGTAGAATCCTTCATGTCCCTCTGGTGCGATGCTCGGATCGGTCAGTGTTGGCATGTGCAGATACAGTGAGAAATCTTCGGGCAGCGTTTTGTTCTTAAAGATGTCGGCAAGCAGCCCGCGATAACGTTCGCTCAGAATAATGTTGTGATGGGCCAGTTTGCCTTCATGACGATACAGCTTTTTTGTGCCAAAGTAGATGACGACAAGCGACATGCTGTAGCGCGTTAGTTTCTTCCAGCGAAAATCGCTGTTGCGGATGCTACGCGCCTTGCTGGGGATCAAATTCATGTTGGTCCACGCAACGTCTGCGTTGGAAACGACATGATTTGCCATGTGAACTGTGCCGTCCGCAAGGCGAATGCCCGTGGTGCGCTTGCCCTTGATAATAATTTCCTGCACTTCGCTGTTGAGGTGGATTTTGCCACCCAGCTCCTTGATTAGTTCGACCATACCGTTGATGATCGCACCTGTGCCACCCATCGCGTAGTGAACGCCCCATGTGCGCTCCAAATAATGGATCATGGCGTAGATGGAAGAGGAGTCAAACGGATTGCCGCCGATTAGCAGCGGGTGGAAGGAGAAAACGCGGCGCAGAAAATCGTCTTCGATAAACTCAGACACGTATTTGTAGACTGATTTATGTGACTTGAGCTTGATCAGGTCGGGCGCAACGCGTAGCATGTCGCTAAAGCTAAGAAAGGGCTTGTCTGCTAACTCGATAAAGCCCTTTTGAAAAATGGCCTTTGTGGACGCCATGAAGCGTTTGTACCCTTCAACATCGGCCGGATTCCGCTTCGCGATTTCGCCTCCAATAAACTCGGGGTCATCATTATAGTCAAATGCCTCGCCATGATGGTCAAAAATCCGATAGAAGGGGTCGACGGGCTTGAACTCGACGTAATCCTCACGTTTGCGGCCCGCTAGCTCAAAAATGTCGTCAAACATGAAGGGGGCTGTAATCACCGTAGGGCCACCATCAAATTTGAATCCATTTTGCTCAAAGACATAGCCACGACCGCCAGGTTTATCCAGCTTGTCAAACATCTCAACGTCATAACCTTGTGCGGCAAGTCGCGCCGCTGCGCCCAAGCCGCCAAATCCACAGCCAATAATGATTACTTTTTCTCGCATGATTTGTTCCAATCTAAGAAGAAAGTGGAAAGCATTTTGTTGAAAGTGGTGTGTGAGTGTCTTTTTGCATTCACTTCCCGCTTTTCACTTTTCACTTCTTGCAAATAAGTGCGCTATGTTCTCGTTTTTGCCGCCTCGTCCATGTTCTGTCCATGTCTTTTTGCAGCGGTAGATCCGAAGAATCATAGAAAACAGGACAGATCGCAATGTGATTTGCGACATGTTAGCGTTTTGCATACATTATGTCAAGATTTGCTGTGCAAAAGATTGACAGGCGTGGGTCATTTTGTTATGCTCGAAACAAACCTTGACGAAAGCTGGAAGTTGTTGCAAGCAATGTTCCAATCAATAAACCCATTTGTGACAACTTCGGCCGAAGTCAAAAGACTATCTACCAACAACAATGACCCCACACAATCAGCAATTCTCAGTGAGAACGGGGACATTTAATTCTTCGGATAGCCTAAAACTCAATTTCATGGAAGAGGTGAAGCGATCATGCAACAAGCACCACCCTGGGAGCAACGCGTTCTTGCACTGGCCTATGAGGCGATTCAACCCCCGAAGCTCCAACTGCCTAATCTGATTGGTGACACAAGCTTGCTAGAGCGAGCTTATGCTCATTGTGACGACCTAACCGCCTTTCACAGCCATTCATTTCACCTCGCATCACGCATGTTGCCAGCCGACAAACGGCAGGCGGTACGTGCCCTGTATGCGTTTTGTCGTGTGACAGACGACATTGTTGATGATGATGAACTGGCCGAGGAGATCGATTTGCAAGTTTGGAAGGGTCGCGCCTTTTCGGCCGAACCCCCTGCAAGCGATCTCGTCGCCGTTGCTTGGGCCGATGCCCGCACCCGTTATCGCATCCCCCTCCGCTACGCCGAACAGCTATTTGAAGGCGTTGCCCGCGATTTAACCGACTCACGCTACGAAACATTTTCTGATCTGGCGACCTACAGCTATGGCGTTGCCTCCACAGTTGGACTGATGAGCATGCACATCATTGGTTATGCTGGAGAAGAAGCGATCCCTTATGCTGTCAAACTGGGGTTGGCGCTCCAGCTTACCAATATTTTGCGCGACGTTGCCGAAGATTGGCAGCGCGGGCGACTTTACCTGCCGCTTGATGAACTTGAGGCGTTTGGGTTGACCGAGGATGCGATTGAGGCGGGGGTTGTGACTGACAAGTGGCGCGACTTTATGCGTTTCCAAATTGAGCGCAACCGTCGTCTTTATGCAGAAGCATGGCCTGGTATCCAGATGTTGGGCAAAGACGGCCGCTTTGCGATTGCGGCCGCTGCGGGTTTGTACCGCGCGATTTTAGAGGATATTGAAAAGCACGATTATGATGTGTTTACGCGCCGCGCCCACGTGGGCAAATGGGGTAAACTGCGCCGTTTGCCAAGCCTGTGGTTGCAAAGTCGCCGCTAGATTGGCGCTCAGCAATTTTCACAGACGCATCAGCGATGCGTCTCTACTTTGTAGAGATGCCGCCGCTGGCGCGTCTTTTTGTATATAAGGTTAGTCTGCGCTTGTGATTTCGTAGAGCATCAGCCCTGTTGCGATGGCGAGGTTGAGAGAGGAAGAAACGCCGCGCATTGGAATCGAGACGGCAAGGTCGGCTTGTGCGATTGTTTCGGCCGAAAGTCCACGCCCCTCATTACCCATAAGCAACAGCGTTGGGGATCGATAATCGGCCGAACGATAGTCCGTGTCGGTGTTTGCCGTTGTCGCAATCGTTTGCAGCTTGTTTTCTGCCGCCCACATCAATAACTGCCCAATTGTCTGTGCCGTGACAATCGGCACGTTGAACAGAGCGCCCATGCTTGCTTTGACCGCGCTTTGATGCCCAACGTCAACTGTATTGCCAACAAGAATGACGGCGTTTGCACCTGCTGCGTCGACGGTACGAATGATGGTGCCAAGGTTGCCAGGATCGCCGATTTCATTGAGGGCGACAACGGTTGTGCTTGGATGCACGTTGAGCGTGTCCAAAGGTTGGACTGGTGTGTGGATAATGGCGGCGAGGCCCACAGGGTTGTCTCGCTCGCTGATCGATTTGAAGACGTTGGGGGCGAACTCGTTGGTGGGAATTTCGGCCGAAATAACCAACCCACGCCCAAACTCACTTTTCAGATAACGGTCACACCAAACCAACTGCTCAACCTGCGCCCCATGCTCCAGCGCCGACGCCACCACGCGCAGCCCCTCTACAAAAAAGACGCCCTCACTCAACCGATACTTTTTCTGGCGCAAACGTCGAATGCGCTTCACCAGCGCGTTTTGTGTGCTTGTAATCATGGGTTCAAACGTGACTAAAGCCCCAACTGATAAGCATAAAAATGCGTGTCGCGCACCCAACCAAGCGATTCATACAGCGATTGACCTGGCATATTGTCGTGCGCCGTGTCAAGCTGCATGCGAGACGCGCCCGATTCACGCGAATAGGCTGTGGCATGGTTCATCAGCGCCCGTCCAACGCCCGTACGTCGGGCAGAGGGATCAACAAAGAGGTCATACAAATAAACGATGGGCTGCATCGCAACGGAGCAAAATGAATGATAAAGCTGGGTAAAACCGACGAGTTCGCCCGCTTCGTTCTCTGCAATGAAAATGACAGACTCATTCTTGCTAAGTCGCTGCTGAATATAATCACGACAGCCGTCGAGATTAGAATCCTGTTCGTAGAAGATGCGATAGTTGTTGAATAAGGTGGCGACACCGTCGAGGTGGGTTAGGGCAGCTCTGCTAATTTTCATAATGAGACAAATGAAATGAAGATATTAAGATGATGACGCTCAAGATTATAACGAATTTTTACGAAAGGCGAAGCAGGACAGGGCGATTGCATTCTAGCTCAACTACAAAAACGGTAGGGCTAAATGCCAATAA
>JBMZDF010000459.1:0-5304 GCA_049614105.1 Promineifilaceae bacterium (SeqCode) | reverse complement strand
CATTGGAAGCACTGGCGAGCCGACTAGCGGCTCAAACAATTACGGAGGAAGGAAAAGCGCAGCTCAAAGGCGCTTTGGCAACCCTTAAGACAGCGGTTGTCAGTGGGGAACAAAATACGATTGTCGATGCCGATTTCGCGCTGCATATGGTTGTTTTTCAGCTTTCGCAGCACAAGTTATTACTGGTGCAATATAGAAAGCTGGAAAGCCTCACACGCTTATACATGAATACTTTGAGCGGTTATCGGGCGAATCTTGATGAACTGTTGGATGAACACATTGCGCTTGTTGCCGCGATTGCGTCGGGAGATGCAGATCGCGCAGAGAGAATAGCGCAGGAACACAACAGTGTCGATGGTCAATTTTTGCAGCGGCAGTTAAGTGAAGTACATGCTTCAGAGAAGAGCTGATACGATCTGATTGGTGCTGAAAACGATAGACCTTTTGGGATGATTGATTCCCAATTTGAACAAAATATGATTCAAAGTAGCTGAACTAAGCCTAACTTAGTCGTTTATCATCGCTTTGAGATTGTCAGAGTTGCGTCGTTATTTGAAGCGGTTGCGTTAGAGGGGTGGTTTTTCGGCCGAAATCAACCCCTAAATGTTGTTCATAATCTCAAAGCAACTGAGCAACCGTAGCCATATCGTTCAACATCGCCTTGAGATTATCGGCAAGCTCCTGATGAGCTTGCCGCTTTGCGATTGTTGTTATTGTAGGATGAGTGACTCAATAAGCGCAGAAATTAGCTCCCCAACATCCTCTCCAATGCCAAATATGCCGACTCGCTCGCCCCATGAACCGCAATCGTGTTGCCCTTACTATTCATCGCCTCACCAGCAAAGAAAAGCTGCTCACCAACAGGGGCAGAAAGCGTCGCTACATCCCCTTTGCGATGTGAGTATGTGCCTTGAATAAACGGCGCCTGGCTCCAATTTTGTACAATATGATTCAGGTAATATTTGCTCGCTTTTCCATCAAAAATTTCATCCAGTTCAGCCAATACCGTTTGGATGATTTCCTCATCATTTTCAAGTTTGGCCAAGAATTTTACTCGGTCGCCATCTCCCAAAAATCCTAATACATGATAGGAACTATTTTTCCCAAGCGTAGCATCATAATATCCATAGCCATGTGTGATATTGTAGAAAATGGAATCAATGAACAGAAAATCGGGATAAAATTTCTCTGAAAATCGGATGAAAATTTTGAGCCCATCTGGCATCTCCTCTTTGTTAAACGCTGCTATTTTTTCTGCTGGAAGCGGTGGATCAAAAGTTATGAACTCTCTTTGCAGAATGGTAATGGGGACAGTAATTAACAGTTTATCCGCTTCATATTTTCGTTCTGATGTGGTCGTCACGACAACCTTTTCGCCCCCATATTCAATTTTATTGACAGGTTGATTGTAGTGAATGTGAGCTTGTAATGAGGGGGTGACTAGCTGATCGAAAAAATCAAACCAGGTGGCCGCGACAAACTTATGGTCATCAAGTGCCGAGAAAAAAAAGCGGATAAAATTGACGTTCCAGAGTCGGCCGAATTTCCAGAGCGAATAGGTTTTCGGCCGATATTTAAACGTTTCAAACTCAGAATTCGTCTCATCCAATATGCTCTCAGTTAAAGGAGGATTCGCCTTGATCCATTTATGCACCCACTCCGCCCCTAAATCTATGGGAAAATCAGCAAAGCCTTCGATCTTCTTGAGTCGGCCGCCGTGAACAGCACTCGCTTCTAAAATTTCAAACTCAATTCCCTTCTCTTCTAAAATATGTCCAGCCGTTATTCCAGATGCGCCGGCACCGATAATCAAAATTTTCATGGGGTGATTGTAGCACGGATTCGACATTTATGAGACACCTGTGTATCATAAGGGCAAAGGTGCGCAATGAGATCAAAAACAGACAAACGACTGCTCCAATCTGAAAAAGCGATTATCGAAGCCAGCATCAAAACGCTGCTAGCCAATCCATCGGCGAGTATGTCTGATATTGCGTTGGCCGCTGGCGTAGGCCGCGCCACGCTCTATCGCCACTTTGAATCACGCGAGGTATTGATCGAAAAGCTAATTCTTGTCTGCATTGAGGAGTTGGAGGCTGTAAGCATGCCTGTCAATCAGTTCGCAGGTCGCGCTGCCATCGAAGCAGCGATTGAAGTCACAATGCCGCTGGCAGACCGCTTTCATTTTTTGGCAACTCTCTGGACGGATGACATCGATAGTGAGGCAATTAGACAAGTCAACAATCAGTTGGCTCAAGCGATGGGTGATTTGATTGATCAGGCGAAAGAAGCTGGCGAAATTGATCCTGCGCTGCCAACGAAGTGGCTGGTTGCGCTTCACGAAAGCACGTTGATGGCCGCTTGGTGGCTAATCGCATCAGGTGACTTGAAGATTGACGATGCAGTGAGCTATGTGAAGCGTTCATTCTTCAGCGGTTGTCGAAATTGACTCCATCAACGGCCTCACCCTGCATGCAATTCTTAAAGGTGGGAGATTTTCGGCCGAATGCCAAGTGTCAGAGCTGCGCCGTTATTTGAAGCGGGTTCGTTAGAAAATGGTTGTCGACCAAATTTTTCTCCATCTCTGCCGTTGAATGGGTAGAGAATCGTATTGGCAGCTACTTGCTCCGAATCACCTGAATGAGGTCGCGCACCACGCCAAAATGTATAAAGGCTATCGCATAATGCCGATTCTGGGCAGCGCGAATTGGATTGTCGGTTGGCGATAATTGGTCTTGTGCTGGGATAGGTTTTCGGCAGAAAACATCCTAACACATAGCATGTTCCTTTGTGACTATTTCGTTCGGGCAACAAGTTCCACAATCTCTTCTGGGATACTCTCACCCGATTTAGCACAAATCTGCCTTCTTATTTTAAGCGATTCCATAGCGAATTCATTTGCTCTCTTTAATTGATCTTGTCTCTCACAAATTTTTGCCAGCCCACATAGTGCAGACGCAATTGATGACAACCTTCCAGACACTTTTCCTAGCTGTTCTTGTTCTTCATACCATAGCCGAGCATCATTGAAATTATTGTCCGCAAGTTCGACATCCCCCAGATTCCCACAGATTGCTGAAGTACATTCTTGTGTTCCACCTTGACACGATACTTGCAAATCATAGGCTCGTTTTAGCGCCTTTCGGGCCAACTGTAAATTGCCTTGCTTTAACTGGAGAGTACCTATGTCATTCAAAACGTTGCTGACAGATTTCAAAGCATCAATCTGCTCATACTTTCTCATTGCTTCACATAATAGTCTATTTGCATCTTCATAGTTACCTGACTCCTGAGCAATTATCCCTCGCATACGAATAGCTTCAATCACTATATGGTCATCCCCAGATTCTTGTGCACACTCTTCAAATACTTGCAGCCATTGCTCTAGAATCTCTGGCTCATCCTCGTACCCTTTTTTGTATGTCCACGCGATTGCGTAGGCTCGCCACGCTGCATGTTCTTCATAGTTTTGTCCATCAAAAAACTGATCTTTTGGCAACGAGGACAAATCCTTTGCAACCTGAAATGCAATCTTATTGAGTTCAACTCTTTCTTTCCAACGCCCATAAAATAGAAGATACTCACTAACATCAGCTATAATCTCAATGAGCCGGTAGCCAAAATACGGTTCGATTGGTTGATTGTCAGGATAGACAGATTTGTGGATTAGTTCAATTGCAGCCGCGATATTATTCCATTCCGAGTCAATTTTCTGAAGGTCTTTCTTATCGTCTGAATATCTTATGGCGTGTGTTTTGTTGTCGCTATGTTCTCCAAGGCCATGTTTAGATATGAAGTCGCTCCATATCAAAACTAAACCTGCTGGCACCCTCCCCACATATTCAGGGTTCGATAGTTTGATATTTTTCGCGAACTGTCTGGCAAGCGGATGCAACCAAAAGTTCTGACCAAAGTCAGTCTCGGTCAACCAATTCGCGACCAATCTTGAAAGCCCCTCTTCAAACTCACCGTTTTGCTCGTAGTCAACAATTTCTTTGAGGGTGCTCTTTGCAATTCGCGAAGGAAAATGAACTAACGTCTTCATAATTAGTTGTTCATACTGTGTAGTTATCGCCCCGTCAAATAGATATTGTTCCAGTGAACACGTACTCGGCCGCTCGTCTAAGTAGTCAAGAAATTGCTGAAACCCAAATAGCTGTTTCTTGATTACAGTCAACGACCAACCGATGCATAATGGGAGGCCTTCTATTTCTGTATGAAATCGACCAAGCTGCTCTGTTGTAGCTTCTGCAATACACGTCGAAAGTCGTTCGCTGGGACTAGCAAGTTCTACTAAAAGTTGCTTGGTGTCTGGAAGACTGAGCCCTTTCAAA
This sequence comes from Promineifilaceae bacterium (SeqCode), assembly GCA_049614105.1. Lineage (GTDB taxonomy): Bacteria > Chloroflexota > Anaerolineae > Promineifilales > Promineifilaceae > CALECP01. Next base: position 970 of record JBMZDF010000459.1, on the reverse strand, counting down.
CGAAGCGTATAGATTTGTAGATCACAGTTTGGCTCAAGACGGCTTGTTAGTAAGACCTTACAAAATGATGGAAGCTGACCAAAAAAATCAAATAACTGATCTTGCTCATCAGTTGTCAATGTCTCGAGATTGTCAATCACAAAAAGGGTTTGATTAGTTGCAGTAGAGGTTTCATAAAAATGTTTAATCAAACCTGCTGTCTTTAAGGCTAATCCTTTGCGAAGCAGATGGTTATTTTGAGAACGTTGGCATATTGTATTTAATACATCTTTAAGACTATTACCATCAGAGTGACGATGACTCGTAACACCCTGAGCACTAAATCTCTTTTGTTTTAATGATACGGAAACAACTACCTGAAATAGCTGATTATCAAAGCAATGCTTAGAAAGATGCTCTGCTAGCAAGGTCTTACCAACTCCTCCTAGACCTTGAATGACAATTCCACTCCAGTCATTTGATAACACCTTAACTGACCAACCAAACTCCTCATCTCTACCAATAAGGGAGCGCTTAGGTTCTAGCTCAAGAGGGAATCGATTTGGAATAACAGCCTGAGTTGCCTCGTACACCTCCATAGTTTGAGGAGTAACCGTATTGCCAAAGCCCCCTTGTTCTATAGTGTGAACCACAAATTTGATTGCATTGGTCGCGGCCAAGTGTTGGTCAGCATCCTTGTCTGGAGTTTGCTTATTATGCCCATAATCACACACTCCTTTTACAAGAATCCAGTTTGCCCCATACCGAATTGCTGCGTCTCTTAACCCAGCGCCTTCCATCTCGCCACCTATTGCCTCAGGTTGCAACTCCAATAGCCCTTGACGATATTCATAGTCATCAACAAGAGTTCCCCCTGAAAGGATCAGCCCCATTTTTATTTTGACTTCTTGGTTAGGCCAATCTAATTGAGAATTTCGGAAACGGCTTATCAGATTGGGAGAAGCTGTAGTTTTATCCCCTCTTTGGATAA
>JBMZDF010000458.1:0-5307 GCA_049614105.1 Promineifilaceae bacterium (SeqCode) | reverse complement strand
TCTTAATTTCGGCCGAATTCTCCACCACTTTACGAGGAGGGAATAAAGCCGCAATACATTCGATTAGTAGAACCCCAATTGGAATTGTGACTAGGAAGGCCAAAAAGACCACTAGCCCATTAAGCCATGCAATCATACACATCCCGATATAGATAATAAAGCGTTTGTACGGTGAACCAGAGTTGTAAAATAACACTCGTTCGATTTGAGTGCTACTTCAAGATCCAAGCGAACCTTGTTTTGAACATCAATCAGCTTGATTATCCAACTACTTGATTATAAGACACCTAACGATACGAAATAGACACAAATTGCCCGAAATATGTTCCATATGCTTGGGCATTTGCAATATCATAGCAAGGAACCCTTGCCACTTGGGTTAAGGTGAGGTGAAGCTCGTGTGAATGGGAAGGGGATTTTTGAGTGTTGAGCCAAAGAGGGAGGCTTTATCAGAAACGAGGATAGTTCAAAAGCTAACATTAGGTGGAGAGCCTCTAATGAGGATCGCCACCTTTGTTTGTCTAGCCTATCATGTTCCGTAGACCCTGATGTCAGGGCCAATGATACCTTTGAAAAGGCCAAATACCTCGCCCGCTTCTGCATGGCGTTTGGTTGCCTTTTTGGAGTAAACAAGGTCATCATTGATGATAACTTCGTAAGCACCGCCACGGCTTGGGATCAAGGTTAGATTGTCGATGAGGTGTTGGTAATTGCTCAATAGTTCGTCTGCTAAACTAGCAGCTCGTGGTAAGTAGTTTCAACTTGCGCAATATTCAATCGAAATGTTGTACTTAGACATGCGTTCCTCCGCATAGATTGGGGACGCACAGCTTTATTGATGTGCGTCAGCTATTTGCCAAACTTAATTTTAGAGCGATTCATCACGGGTGCAAGCCGTGAGAGGGCGTCATACCATTCACGAATAGAGTGCATTTGTCAAAGCGACCCATTCCGAAATTTCCAGCGTTTGCGCACGCCGCGTGGGCGCAACCCCTGCTTGTTCAAACGCTTGAGCCGTTTTTGTGTCTGAGAGACCAAGACCGCGCAGATTATTCTTGAGTTGCTTACGTTTCTGACTAAAGCCTATTTTTGCTGTGCGAAAGAAGTTTGCTTCGTTTGCTGCTAAGGGTTGGCCTGTTTGAACATCGATGCGAACAACGGCCGAATCAACCTTGGGACGAGGCCAAAACGCACCTGCGGCAAGTGTTCGCACCACCTTTGTGCGCCCATAAAACTGTACGCTGACCGCGAGGAGCGACATTTTTTTTGGCGAGGCTGTCATGCGGGTTGCGACTTCCTTTTGGACCGTTAGCACAATGGTTGAAGGCTTATTTTCGGCCGAAAGTAAATGCCGCAAAATCGCACCTGTAATGTAATAAGGCACATTTGCCACGACCTTGTAAGGCCTATCAAATAGCTCACTTGGGTTTTGCTTTAGAATATCCCCGTGAATTAGTTCGATGTTGGGGTAGTCGGCAAACTGTTCATCCAGAATAGGAAGTAGACGGTTGTCTAGCTCAACGGCGACCACTTTTTCGGCCGAATCAGCCAGCACGGTCGTCAATGCGCCTAACCCTGGGCCAATTTCCAGCACATGATCATGCGGCTCAATGTCCGCATCAGACACAATGCGCTGCAAGACGCTCGGGTCAAATAGAAAGTTTTGACCAAGGCTCTTTTTCGGTTCAATTTCAAAACGTTTGAGAAGGTCTTTAGGATGCAAAAGGTAAAGCAAAATGAAGAATGAAGAATGAAGAATGGAGCATCCTTGTTCTAACTTTTCATTTTTGTATAAGGTGACTTGCGGTTTCGAGTGGATAGTATCTTAATTGGGCTGTGATGATAAGGGTTAGACGAGAGTAGGAGGAAAACAATTAATCATTGATGAAAACATCAGAGGTTTTTATGCACAGATTAGAGTGGACAACAACAAACATCAGAGGTTTTTATGCACAGATTAGAGTAGACAACAATAAACCTCTGATGTTTATTCACCCTTTTCATTTCATGTTCTGCCCTATGGCAACCACTGTGGTAACAAATAATTGATCCGTTCTGGTTCAGGGACAGGGGTTTGATAATAGACGTCTGTATAGCCTGACCAGCTTCTAAAATTATTCTCACCATAGCCAAGGTCGATCCAACGCCCAATAATACTGCCGCCGACATCACCTGCCAACCCCGTTCCATAGTCTTCAACGTAGACATTGGTCATCCAAGGAATAATCGCCCGATCAATGGCAACAATTCCTTTGCGGGCTCTCAATCCACTGGCGGTAATGCCGTACCAAGGATCGCTTCTGGCCTTGCCTGATGTTGCTGCCGTGTAGGATGTAACGCGCATGCGGACCTTGCGCCAATACTCGATTGGGCCATCAGGCGTGTCGAGCGTACGCACGACAATTTTGGTTCCATAGCCAAAGATTTCGTTCTGTGGCGCTTGTTCCACCCATTCCCCGTCAGGGATGCGCTCAATCTCGATTCCATCCTCATAGCGGATTTTTGTTTGACGACGATAGATGCCAGGTTGTCCTGCTTGGACGATGCCTGTTTGGTCAATTTCGAGTAGCTCGCTAGGTTGCCAAACTGATTCGTAGGGGAGGGGGGTATCTTCAAACAGGTAATCTTCACGCACGCGCACCACTTCGATCACACGATTGGGCTGAAGTTTGCCTTCGGTATTCGGCCGAATATAGTCCGCACCCACAAGCCCAATACCTGACTCAGCCAGCACGTCCAGCACGTTTTCATGGTGGCTGCGTGTCTGTAACTCTTTCCCATCCACGCGAATCGTGATTGGTTGTGCGCGTTCAATTACAATGTTGAGATTTGGCTCGATCCACTCACCTAAACCTGGCGTCACGGAATCGGCCGCAAATAGCTGAATATTCGCCTCACCGACCGCTTCACCAACCGTTTTAGCCAGCGTCATGATCGTCACCTGATTTTCACCATCTTGAATGCTGACGCTTTTAATGCGCCCCACGTTGATTTCACGCGGAACGCCCACGTTGTTCAGATCGTGAAATAGGATTCGCCTGTTATCGGCAAAGACCTGATCAGTATGCCCGACGCTTAAACCGATGTCATTAAAAAATGCGCCGATGGTGGGCTGTTGGGTGTAATAAACTTGTGATCGGTCGTCTGTGATGAGGCGCACCGCTTTGGCACGCAGAATTTGGATGGCAGTTTCGGCCGAAGCGGGGCTATTTAAGCTCGGAACCGTCGTATCCCCGTTCCCCAGCATCACCTCGGCCGCTTGTACAACTTCGGCAACGGCATTAAATGAGCCGCGCACCTGCACCACCTCGCCATCGACATACACGGTATAAGGTTTAACCTGTAATAGGGCAAATGTGGCAACTGCTAAGCCACCTAGAATGAGTGAGGAGAAGAAGGCGATAAGGCCGAGTTTGGTCGCACGCATACGCTAAGTAGATGACAAAAAGTCTTTGACCGCAAAAACGATTAAAAATTAGCTACTTGACAGACTAATAATCCGTTTTTGCAAAGCGCCACTTGCAACTTTTCTTTCAAGTACTTTTTGTGGCGCACCTAAATGCGAAATAAAGAGATGAATTGTGATAATTGCCTCAAAGGAGATGTCACTGGCACAATTTATCCTAAACAAAAATATGCCCATGGGACCAGCGAAAACCGGGATACCCTAGGCGCCCAAGAATAACACCTTAGTGCTGCTTCCTTCCGGACCTGACACGATTCAGTGGTTCTCGCCGCTAGAGTCCCAATTTTCACCAGACCCATGGGCATATTTTATCTTGTTAACAATCGCTTCGGATAGTAGCAGAACGATGCGAAGGGGTCAACCAAGATTAACGAATAATTTGCATAAATCTTGGTTTTTTATCGAAATCTTTCATTTGAAACTGAGATCGATATGTTTGACAGGTCATTTCACCTGTTTAGGCTAGGGTTTTCAAGGAGAATGCTAGTTCAGCATCCCTAAACCGCGTTTGTCGCGATCTTGTTCCCAAGGGTAGATGATGTGTGCATCGGTGACAGCCGCATAATAAGTTGGTGTCATGCCCGGATAAAGGGAGTAGGCTGGTTTATAGTGCAGCACACAGGTTTCAGGGTGTCCACCTGCCGCATCGATACGATTGGCAACGGTGACGATATTGCGCCCACGTGTCCAAACATCATCAACAACCAACACACGACGCCCTTCGATTAGATCGTTATTTGGGAACTGAATAAACTCTGGAACCGCATAACGGTCTTCAGGGCGAATTGCGCGTCCGCTAGGGAAATCAGCCGGAAAACGAACGGCTGCGTTCAAAATGTAGGTAATATCTAATGCTTCGGCCAACATCCCGCCTGGCACAAGGCCACCGCGCGTAATGATGACCATTGAATCGAAACGCCCTTGAATTTGGGGGACCAGATAATCAATTAGTTTGTCTGCGTCTGACCAAGTCAGAACCTCATGCCGCATATCCATGCTTAACTCCAGTGTTAGCCGTAATAACCAATTGTAGACAACTGTTTATTAGACTGAGTCGCCTATTTTAGAATAAATCGTGAATCTATCGTAATTGCTTGGGTGTCGGGCGCAACCGTTTTGCTACCAGTATGCCTGACGTGATTCCACCAACGGCGGAAAAAAACGCGCTGCTACCTACTTGGAACTGCAACCCCTGTAATGGAAAGAAGCCATTAAACTGCTGTGCAATAAACCACAGGGCGGCGGCGGCAAATAGTTGCACGCGCGAAATATTTGTCTGATGAATTGTAAGGGCTGCACCAATGAAACCTGCGACTATACCACTAGCCCCCATAATGGGAACCGCATTTGCAGGCTCAATTAGCAGTTGGGCAAATGTGGCCGTTAAACCACTCACAAAAAGTAGCATTGTGGCCTGATTCGGCCGAAAATGCTGCTCAACAAGTCGCCCAAAGAAAATGATAGCAGCCATATTTGTAGCGAGTTGAACCCAACTACCGTGCAGAAAAAATGCTGTCAGTAGTGTAATAAACTCTCTAGAAAAGTCCGTAAACAATTGAACAGGTTGGATAGCCCATTGGCGCATAAACTGTGCCAATGCTCGTGTATTGAGTGTTAATGTGTGACCAAACAAGAGCAGATTTATCATAATCATGCTGATTGTGATAAATGGCAACTGTCTTTTTTTGGCAAATATCGGGGGAGCCATGTCGCTAAACATATGAATCTTGACAACGTGCGCAATCGTACCCCTGTGTGATGTCCCTGTCAAGGATAGTTTATAGGGAGAAGCTAATTGTGAGAGACATTCATTCGCTGTTCAGCAATTGCTTGTCCAATAC
>JBMZDF010000457.1:0-5310 GCA_049614105.1 Promineifilaceae bacterium (SeqCode) | reverse complement strand
CTGCGTATTTGCTTGAATCTTCGATAATACGTTGGGTGAAACTCATGTTTGAGAGTAGTCAATATAGAATTTGTCGCTTTCTGCGAGCCATCACTTTGCAGTATCGCTTCTCGGAAGCGAGGTAATTCTTCATCAATTTCGAGCGATAGCTCAATTATTGATTCGCTAGCATTCCGCGCATACTTGAACCGTTCCAAAACCAAAGCGTTCTTTGTCTTCATCGCTTCGATCAGCACAGATACATTCTTTTCACCCCGTTGTGAAAACGCTTTAGTTAAGCTGTCAGCTCCCCACTTCAGTAAAATCTCGTACATGCTTTTTCTCCAAACCGCTTTTGCTTATTTTTGGAAAACAGCTAGCCATTTTGGCGAGGGTTTGTGATCCAATCAATCTCACTCCAACTTGCGTCAATTTGTTCCTTTAATTTTTTAAATTCGGTAGATTGCTTTCTAGATTCGTTTGGAAACTTGTGTTCGTTTCCATAGGAATCAATAACCGCAACGGCACTTACCTGCATTGGGCTTGTAAAATCCGCTTTAGAATGATGCACAATATTGTAGAATGGTAATAGAAATTGCTTTTCGTCAGATTGCTCCAATTTCTTAGGCAACCTCATTGACAGTAAGTTTATGTCCTTCGTCCATAGCTCCGAAAACTCAATCGTCTGCCCATTATCTAAGAACAACACGATCTCATTTATTGTTGCTGTCGCGGGGCCCATGTTTGCAATAGCGACTTGAAACGCTGTTCCTCGGCCAGTTTCTGGAAAATAATCCAATGCAATTTTCAGAGCAAAGTGATCTTTGTTTGGAGTCAGAAAATCTCGCAGAGAGTAGCCAGTTATACTCCCAATTGATCCCAGAACGCCAATGATGATCACAGCAGAGACACCTAGGTATATCCACCATGCTTGAACCGTCTCTGGCAGTCGGGGCAAGAGTAATGTATCAATCAGCACTACCGAAATCAAAACCAAAACGACGGCTACTGCTGCAACGGCAATTGCTCTAAGAAATGTACTCATTAGCTAGTGAATCTTCCTTCAAAACGTCCGCTCGTTTAATTGCATAAGCCGCAAAATCTGTGTGCAGTTTTGTCGGCTTTATACTCGTGTTGGTGCGGGCGTTTCACTTTGTGTAGAACGTTTTGTTGAACTAGCCCGCACCAACATATTATTAAGCGGAATTCCATTCCGCTTAAGTAAGTGATTATTGATGTTATGCGGAAAAAATTCCGTATAAGATGGTAAATCGCCGACAACTGCCGAATTTCTTTCTTGTTATACCAGTATGGGCTTATTTATGCCGAATCGATTCTGTATAAGTAAGCTGGCGACGGTGAAAACGCGATTGACCGTAGTATAAACATCCAAGAGAATCTACTTCGTCGTATCGACTCATGCCTACGTCTCATTCATCAATGGAAACGCACTCAAAAGGTGAGGCTGCGAAACCAGAAAGGACTCTTCAATAACATGATTGCGCGTCAGATCGGCCAGAGAGCTAGCGCCGACTAAAGCCAACGCTGTCACTAGCTCCTCCTCAAGAATCTGCAACATTCGTGCCACACCAGCCTCGCCGTTTGCGGCAAGCGCAAAACAGTACAAACGGCCGATGCCAACCGCGTCCGCACCTATCGCCAACGCCTTTAGAATATCGGTGCCGCGCATAAAACCACCGTCGACAAACAATTTTACTTTTCCAGAAACCGTTCTGGCTATCTCATCAAGTCCATCCATCGTTCCTTGTGCCTGATCTAATTGACGCCCCCCATGATTAGAAACATAGACAACATCAACGCCATGCTCAATGGCCAGTTTGGCATCATCTGGTGACGCGATGCCTTTTAGAATGATAGGGAGGTTTGTGTTGTTGCGGATCCGGCCGATATCTCGCCATGTAAACGCTGCCTGATAGGTCATGGCATTCGACTCTAAATCCTTGCGCCACGGTTTCTTAAATCGATGCAACAAATCACGTTCACGCCGACTATAGACTGCGCTATCAACCGTAAGACAGAGTGCTTCAAACCCGTAATCTTCGACCTTGCGAACCTGCTCATCAACCCACATAGAGTCCCCGCTTACATAAAGCTGATAAGCTGCGTCATGCGTTGTTGCGGTACGCATCTCAGCCATTGTGCTTTGGGACAACGAGCCAAAAAACATGGGTATCTGCAAGTTAGAAGCCGCCGCACCAGCAGCCAGATCACCTTCAGAATGGAAACGATATAAAGCCCCAATCGGCGCAAGAAAAATCGGCATCTTCGACACACGTTTGAGCACCTGCGCCTCACTGCTCAACGAACTGACATCGACTAATACGCGGGGGCGCAGGGCGCGACGTTCGATGGCGGCACGATTGCGCAAAATGGTCGCTTCTGACTCAGCGCCTCCGATCAAATAAGCTTTAGCAACAGGGTCAAGTGCCGCCAGACCCGCCGAGACGAGTTCCTGTTGAACAACAAACGCTGGCTCACGTTTTTGTTCACCCTCTAAATAAACATCTGGAAGCTTTATATCATTATTATTCATGGCGTGACAATTTTAGGGCAAGCGATCAGCCGCAAACTAGACTCAGTGCGATAGGATTGTCTATGCAAGCGAACGCCTGCTTAACCTGCGTCCCGCTAGGGCGTCAGGCTGAAGCTATGTTAGGCGGCGAAGTGTAGTTGATTGACATTATTCTGCTTCTTGAAGCTAGTATAAGCCTCTAGAACTAAACAGGTACGAATAAGCTCCTGCATCGGGTTTTTCACCGCCAGCCAATCCCAATAGCCCACCTGCGCCTCCAATCACCGCTCCAAAAAAGTCGCCTGTTACAGCAGTCCACGCCGCCCCAGCTATTGTAAGTCCAAAGGATGCTGGAGTTTTCCATGTTGATCGAGATACCTTTCTGATGTCACTTGCAATATCATTCAACTCTTCTTCTCGTACATCATAGGCTAGCATACGTTCATCTATCGGCATACTCGACAATTCCCTGACAAACTTTTTTACTGATAAGACGTAATTACGATGAAGAGAATAGTTCTGCTTACGGAATGCAAGAATGTCTTCAATAGGGACAGTTGATAGATTAGTCCCAACAATATGCATATCAAACGATACTACATTCCCTGCACTGGGGCTCTGAGGTAAGGAAAGAAATTCTGAAAGTGACTTCACCAGCCTTGATTGGTCAGTGACTGGAGACAACTCTACACCATAATTTTCACCCTCGGGACGGAGAATTTGAGCCAGCAAAACTAGAATCAATGAGCGAACGACTCGACTCATTGGGATGGATACTCCGTCTTCTGAATCGCGTGCCAAGTTTCGTTTTTTTAATTCTTCAAATAGCATTTGTGCTAGTTCAGGATCACCGTAGTAACCAAGGCGAGAACGAGATAATGAGCCAAACTGCGTATCTTTTGACGACAATTCATCTAACGCTCCAGAAGTGATTATATCTGTTAGCGCCTCAGCCAATCTTTCTGTAGCTTTAGCATCTACTGACTTTTCTGGTCGTATCACTTTGAATAGATCGTTATCTTTGAGCGCTTGAATAATAGCTAAATCGTCTAATTTTGAATGATCCTGCATGTACTCAGGAATGAGCATTGCCACGCCATCAAAAAACAAGATCAGATTCTTGATCCAATCTCCATCGTACCAATATGGATTTGGGTAATAAAATGCGTATTCAGGCGTCATGCAAACTCCTCTATATATATTTCTGTATGGCTTTTTTACTCAAGGTTAGTTGCATAAGCCGCAAAATCTGTGAGCAGTTTTGTCGGCTTGATGCTTGTGTTAGGCGGGCAATTTACTCTGGTGTGACGAGTATTGTTGAGCTAGCCCGCCGAACGCCTGCTTCAGCCGCGTCCCGATAGGGCGTTGACTGTAAGCTTTGTTGGGCGCAGCTTGCTTTAAAAAGCGGATGCTATCTTACTGGCTCATTGTTGTTTGAGAAAGCGTACCTACCTGAAGATGGAATCTTTCATCAAAGTTTTGATTCTTAAAAGTTGCAGGATCAGGATAGCTTCTAAGTTCATCAACAACCCACTTTATGCATGTTCTTAGGAATGCACATGCCTTTGGCTCGGATAACACTTCATCTAAATCAAGGTACTCCAAAATGCTACCCGCCGAATCGACTTCATTATATGCTGGCACAATCTTTTTTAACCGATTTTTTGGATGAATTATCGTCTCAACATCACCATCGTAAGGTTCCAGAGGCGGTTCGAGTTCAAGTGCAATATTCACGGCATCAGGGTGTGCAAAAAAATATGCTTCTAACATGTTTACAAGGAAGTGAACGGCTGCCCGCTCCTTGTGCTCGCCAAGTACTGTATTTAATACAGTGCGATAGCGGGCAAACTTCTCATCCACCTCATGCCTGCTTGATTCTTCCAAATCATCAATAAACAATATTCGGTTGCAAGAGCTTGCAGAAATGTATCGTCTAGCTGGGGCAAATTTTGCGAAGTCCTTGTCTGTAACTACCTTTCCCGTGCCAACCATTCTTGCAGTTCGCTTTTGTGATGTAATGGGTTTTCGTTGCCCTATGAATTCTTTGACCACAAACGAACATAAACCCGAATTAGCTATTGATCCGAACATTTTTGGCAGATGTTTTTCTTCACCGCGTCCAGTTACGAACAATATAAATACAAAGTGATAGCATTGTTCATCTATATTCATACTATTAATTTGCTTTGGGGCGCAACAAGCTCTGACATATACAATGATCCAACAGCATATGCGTCTAGCAAGTCTTGAATTCCTTCTATCTCATTAACTCTTTGCATTATTGTCTGCCCATTAGCCCCAACCTCAAACGCGATAATGGAGTCTGTTTCAAATTGGCTAATCAGCACTGGCGAGTGTGTTGCGATAAATACCTGCTTATTCCAATTCGCTGAAGCTTCTTTGACGGCTTTTGCAAAAATAGAAATAGCATACGGGTGAAGAGAAACTTCAGGCTCATCAAAAAGAATTAATGTTGGCCTTGTACCCTCAGAAAATAGTGCAGTTAGATGTGTTAGCAATTGGAGATGTCCATCTGAAACTCCTGATGCCTTGATTGGATCTTTGTGATCCACCTCGATGAAGCTCCCATAAACACTGTTTGCCCCTTGCTGTTCTAAATAGAGCTTATCAAATGTTGGGAAGCTTTCCCTCATGAAACCTATAATCTTTTCGTAACTTGGCTCGCCTAGCTCGCTCTTATCACGAAGGTTACGAAGCACTGACCATAAGTTTTCACACCTATCATATAATCGAGTGTACGATTCTGATATTGAACCGTGAACTCTCAATCTATA
>JBMZDF010000456.1:0-5310 GCA_049614105.1 Promineifilaceae bacterium (SeqCode) | reverse complement strand
ACGGTGCGCCGCGCCCAGAGGGGTTTGACGAGTGGTACGCAACCAACATTTATCAGCAACGCCAAGAGAAGTACGTCACCGTCACGCTCAATTTGCCCTTGGGCGACCTCTCAAGCGAACAGGCGTATGCGCTGGCCGACATCGCCCGCGACTATGTCGGGGACACAATGCGAACAACCGTTGAGCAAAATATCGTCTTGCGCTGGGTTTCCGAAGCAGATCTGATCAGCCTTTACAACGCGCTCAAACCAATCGGTTTGGCAACCGCTGGCGCTGGCACAATCGTTGACATCACCTCTTGCCCCGGCACAGACACCTGCAAATTGGGCATCGCCGCCTCACGCGGATTGGCTGGCGAACTGCGTACACGCCTCAGCGCCAAAAGCGCCTCGATGCCCAACGCCATCAAAAATCTAAAAATCAAAATCAGCGGGTGCTTCAACTCTTGCGGACAGCATCACGTAGCTGATATTGGCTTCTTTGGCAACAGTCGCCGCCGCAACAACCGCGCCGTGCCTCACTTTCAAGTGGTGCTGGGTGGACAGTGGAAAGAAAACGGCGGCAGCTACGGGCTTGCGGTCGGCGCAGTCCCGTCCAAAATCGTTCCCGATGTACTTGATGCCATTACCAATCGCTATGTTGCCGAACGCGAACCGCAAGAGGCATTCCAGAGTTGGGCAGCTCGTTTGGGCAAAGTCGAAGTTCGCAAAATGCTCAAACCCTTCCAAACCGTGCCGCGCTATGAGGATAACGCCGCTTTCTACTCTGATTGGCACGATCCGCGTGAGTTCAGCATTGGCGACATTGGCATTGGCGAATGTGCGGGCGAGGTGATTTCGTTATTCTCATTTGAGATTACAAAGGCGGAGGGTGAACATTTTGACGCGCTGCTGGCGCTAGACGAACAGGATTATGCGAAGGCAGACGCCAAAGCGTATCGTTCGATGATTATGGCGGCTCGCGCCTTGGTTCGCACGCAATATCTTGATGTGGCAGACGAGGCGGACGTAGTTGTGGCTGAATTCAAGACCCGACTTTACGATACACAGCTCTTTTTCGATCGTTTTGCCAAAGGAAAATTCGGCCGATACCTCTTCAAACGCCACACAAACCCACCTACCCAACCCACCGAAGAATCAGCCCACCAGTTAATAGAAGAAGCACAGCTTTTCATTGAAGCCTGCCACGCCGCCGACGCACGGCTTGCGACATTACCAACAACGAGGCTAGTCTAAAACAGGTGATCGGTATTCCGTTATCGGAATACCGTTCGCCCTTCTTCAACCATGATTCCACAAAAAATTCAACTCAAGCTCTTCCTAACCAAGAACAGCCGCGTCGACCTACACAGCATTATCCCCGTATTTCACCGCTGGATTCAGACAAATGCGGTGGACGGCCTGCTGATTGATGTCGCCAACTACGCGCACGTGCCAACTGGCCCCGGTGTGATGCTGGTCGGGCATGAGGTCGACTACGCGATTGATTTGAGCGATGGGCGCGTTGGTCTGTTGCACACGCGCAAACCCTCACGCACGGCAGGTGTGCAAACATTTTCAGAGCAGCTACAAACCGCCATCGCGGCGCTGCTCAAGGCCAGCGAGGCGCTCACCAACGAGCCAACGCTCAATCTGAAATTTGCCCCAGACGAAATCGAACTGCGCATTATTGATCGCCTCGTTGCTCCCAACAGTGCCTCCGCCTTCGACACACTGCGCCCAGCGTTTGCCGATGCATTCGCGAAAACGGTTGGCAACGTCACAATCAAGCGCGTCATCAACGACAATCGCCGGCCGCTAACGGCGAAAGTGACACTGCCACGTCAGGCGGTCAGCTTCTTACCTGAAACCCTGACCTTCTAAACCCTGTTTTATGTCTCACTTTTCGGCCGAATTCATTCCCTACATCAAAGCAGTTGGTCGCGGCGAGAAACTCAAACGCGACCTAAGCTACAACGAAGCCCGCAACGCGCTGCGCCTCATCCTGCAAGGCAAACCCTCGCTAGCGCAAACGGGCGCGTTCTTGATCGCTCAGCGGGTCAAAGGCGAATCGGTGGACGAGGTTCGCGCCTTCACCGACGTGGTGCGCGAAGAGTTCACCACGCCCGTCAAGCCCAGCGTCAATCATCTGCTCGACTTGGCAACCCCCTACGATGGCAAGGCAAAAACGGCACAGCTTGCACCCGCCGTTGCGCTGACGCTGGCGGCGGCTGGCGTTCCCGTGCTGCTGCACGGCGCGGCCAACGTGCCGACCAAGTGCGGCGTCACCGTTGGCATGGTGCTGCAAGCGTTGGGCTTGCGTACCAACGGCACGGTGGCGCAAGCGGCGGCTGATGTCGATCGTGTCGGTGTTGGCTACATCGATGCGAGTCAGTTTGCGCCCGCGTGGGATGCGCTCATCCCGTTGCGGCATCATTTCGGGCTGCGAACGGTGTTCAACACGGTCGAAAAGTTCTTCAATCCAGCGAATGCGCCTTATCAGATTAGCGGCTTTTTCCACGCAAACTATGTTGATCGCATTCGTGCGCAGCAAACGGGTGCGCGGTTGAGCTATATTGTACAGGGTGAGGAGGGGTCAGTTGAGATGGCGGCGGGGCGGCGGTCGCGGATTTTTGCGATTTCGGCCGAAAACGACCTCACCCTAGACCCCAGCGCCGTCGGCCTCCCACAGCGCGAAAAAATCCAGCTCCCGCCCACGCTCAGCAAACACACCCAGCTCAACGCAACCATCCTAGCAGGCAACCCCAGCCCCGCCACCGATCAAGTCGCCTTCACCGTCGGCACTATCCTGTTCTTACTCAAACACACAGCCACCATCACCAGCGGCTACGAAACAGCCCAAACCTTACTTTCATCTGGCAAAGTCCAGCAGACCCTCAACTCGGCACAGGCAATCTAAATGCAAAGCAAACACTGTTGTTGTTGAAAAAAACAAGCGAGTAGCGAGTGAAGCGTTTTGACTCTTCACTCGCTACTAACCACTTCCCCATGAACTCACACATTGAAACCGCTCTCATTCGTACCCAAACGGCCCCTTCAGGCCATCGTGAACACGCCAGCTCGATTTATATGACGTCGAGCTTCACTTTTGATAACGCGGAGCAAGCCCGTGCCATGTTTGCCAAGGAGCAGACAGGGTCGATCTACACGCGCTATGGCAATCCGAACATCGACGAATTTGTGGCGAAGATGTGTGTGCTAGAAAAAGCGGAGGCGGGTGTTGCCGTTGCTTCTGGTATGTCAGCTATGTTTTCAGCGCTGGCGGGGCTGCTTAGCAGTGGCGATCACGTCATTGCGGCGCGGAACGTTTTCGGAACGACTCACAAGATTTTGACCCAGGTGCTGCCGCGTTGGGGCATCACAACCACCTATGGCATGTTGAGCGAGACAGAAAAATGGGCGTCACTCGTGCAGCCCAACACAAAACTGCTTGTCGTGGAAACGCCATCCAACCCAACGCTCGACCTGGTTGATCTCGAATGGCTGGGGCAGTTCTGTCGCCAGCGCAACATTATCTTGCTGGTGGACAACGTGTTCGCCACGCCAATGCTGCAAAACCCAATCGAATACGGCGCAAACATCGTCATGCACTCCACTACCAAATATATCGACGGGCAGGGGCGCGGCGTAGGGGGCGTTTTGGTCGGCGACGCCAAATATATCGACAAAATTTACGCATTTACGCGCAGCACGGGGCCAGCGATGTCACCGTTTAATGCGTGGATGTTCAGCAAAAGCTTGGAAACGTTGCCCCTGCGCGTCGAACGACATTGCGATAACGCAGAACGGCTGGCAGCATGGATCGAAACGCAGCCCGACATTGTGACGGTCAAATACCCACATTTGCCCTCTCATCCGCAATATGAACTTGCCAAACGGCAGATGCGGCGCGGCGGCGGCATTGTCACATTTGAAGTGGCGGGCGGCTTGGAACAAGGGCGCAACTTCCTCAACGCGCTGCAAATGTGTTCGCTTACCGCCAATCTGGGCGATTCGCGCACCACCGCAACGCACCCCGCCAGCACCACACACGCCGCCCTCTCAGACAGCGATCGCCGCACCGTCGGCATCACCCCCGGTCTCATCCGCATCTCGGCCGGGCTAGAACATCACGAAGACATCATCGCCGACATCGCACAAGCATTAACACATGGGGGCGGGACAACAGGATAACCCTCTCACCACCAATGCAAATCTCAACCCCATTGTCTCACCCCCTCTTACACCAAATACACGCAGGGGCGGGACAACAGGATAACCCTTTCACCACCAATGCAAATCTCAACCCCGTTGTCTCACCCCTCTTGCACCAAATACACGCAGGGGCGGGGCAACGGGATAAACTTTTCGCCACCAATGCAAATCTCAACCCCCGTTGTCTCGCCCTTCTTATACCAAATACACGTCGGGTCTAGGGCAAGACAGGCTAGAATGAACGTGTCCAATCATGTGGAAATTCGCCCAGCCTGTCCCACCCCTACGGAATCAAACCTGCCCGCCTGACATATATCTTATGAAACCTTATCCAATTTTTCTCGTTGGTCTTGAAAATCGCCACTGCATCGTTGTGGGTGGCACGCATGAAGCGGAATTCAAGGTGCGTGGTCTGCTCGACTGTGACGCCAATATCACGGTGATTAGCTCTGAAATAACGGAACAGATGTGGTGTTGGGCGCAGGAGGGGCGCTTTTTTTGGATTGAACGTGATTATCAGCAGGGCGATTTGTGCGGGGCGCATTTAGTGATTGCGGAGCGCACCAACAGTGTGACGAACGCCCAAATTTGGGCGGAGGCGGAGGCGGAGCGGGCGCTTGTGACGGTGCTGGATGATATTCCGCACTGCAACGCGGTGGCTGGCTCGGTGATTCGGCAGGGGCCGCTGGCGATTACGATTTCGACCAGCGGGGCTGCGCCTGCGCTGGCCGTGCGTTTGCGCCAACGTTTTCAGAAGGAGTTTGGGGATGAGTACGCGACTTTTCTAACTTGGATGCAGGCGCTACGCCCCGCGATGAAACAGCATTTCCCGACCTTTAGCCAGCGCAAAGCGGTTTGGTACACGGTCATCGACTCGGATGTGCTGTTGCTCATTCGCAACGGGCAGGAAGCTGACGCACGCGAGCTATTATTTGATTTGACGGGCCTAGATCCCTTTGATTATCTGACACAACCCAAGCCGATAATGGCGTAGAGCTTACGATCTTGCCCCAGATCACCTTGCAACAAGTGTAATCTAACGGGGCAATGCGCTCCAAACAAGCGAAGCATAACAAGACAGATGACACAGGTTAAACAAATGAGTATTTGAGCAAAA
>JBMZDF010000455.1:0-5311 GCA_049614105.1 Promineifilaceae bacterium (SeqCode) | reverse complement strand
AAGGCGCGGGCGTTGAGGTCGGTGCTCAGTTCGGCCGAACTTGCATCCCGATGGATCCGCACATCGCTAAAGTCAGCCCCCATCCGCGAGCCGAAGAATTCCTGCGAATTATTTGACAGCGGTTCGCCACGTCCATCAAGGCTGCCAACGCGGCTTTCAACATCGCTATTAACCGTTGCGCCGCCCATTGGGTCGTTTTCGGCCGAACGTTGGGCATGCTGCGTTCGTTGTGCGCGATTTGACCCTTTATTATTATTTTTCTCGTCTGGGGGGGTGTCTGCTGGTGGTGCGTCTGCGGGGGGCGCAGGCATCCGCATCACCTGATCCGCAACGCGATCTGCTTCTTGTTCAAATGGGTCATTGACTTCGTTAACGGTCAATTTTGTCTGAATGACTGGCGCAGAAGCAACTGAACGTGGGGGCTGTGGTGAGCGGCTTGTTTCGGCCGATGGCTGGCGGGCTGTCTCAACAGCCGATCGACGAGCCACATTTGACTCCATCATTCCATAGGAAGAAACCAGCGATCCATTCGCGCCTACCCGATACCCATATTGATCTAATGTTCGTTGCAGTAATGAGGAGGGATTGACTATATCGACCGATGCTGCCTGTTCGCGTTGAATGGATGCTTCGGCTAGTGCTGCGGTTTGCTCACCATTTTGCAGGACTTCTGCTTCATTTTCTTCGGCCGACTGTAGACGCTGCACAATTCGGCCGATGTGCCCATTACTCTGAATTCCACCCAATTTCCCCAGCATTTCATGCTGTTTGCTCAAATCTAAACTGCGCAAAATACCAACTGACCCATTGATTGAACTGCCCAAAGGTGCAGCCCGATCGGCAGTAAAAAAGCCCAAATCATTTTGGTCTGGTTTGACAGTTGCTTCATTTTGCCGCGAACGTTTTTGCAACGATCTTTCGGAATCTGGCTTATGCAGAAAAGCTTTTGTTTTTTTCTTGGGTTTCATGCGCAGTCTACACGCTTTCATTCAAACACAGCGAAATAAGTGGGCAGGAAATTCAAACAATCAATTATAGAATAACCAACAACCCTAACTGGAAATCTATCTCACTGTTGTGAAAGCATCTTATTTAATTTTTGTCTCAGCAGGTAGCTGACCTCAATCTTTTTAGGCACAAGATTACAAAGTAATTAGGGCGTGGCATAAACCATCCTGCTCATAATCTACTTTGCAAACTCCAACAATATGTTATCTACAAACCTAAACTAATGGTATGATGATAACCTTAAAATGGCATTTACATGGGGTTAAAAATATAAAATAAACCCCACACGCTACATTCTATAATCATTTCACCAAAAATGCACAAATTTTAATGAATCAAAGTATTTAATGTAACAATATTGCTTCTATTGCTTTGTCTCTTTAACCTGAAAACGAGCAATCGCATCATTCTCAAAACTGCCCAAGTACACTGTCCCGTTATATTCTCGCACGCCCGTCACAAAATGATAGTGCTCACTATCACCATCATAAATGTTGATGAGATTGCCCGTTAAATCTAGGGAAGCGACGCGACAATAGTTCTCTTGCTTTGGCTGAAGCCGCTGTGGCAGACGGGCAACAAGGTAACGCACAATACGCGGCGCAGCGTGCAGCCGTCGCAAATCATCACTAAACGGGGTAACAAGTGCCACCCAAATTAACCCGTCAGAACCAAGCGCCAAGTTGTCGGGCAGTCCTGGCAACTCTACGACAAACTTATCCTGCTGGCCTGCTTTCTCTCCCGTCAGCCAGAGACGATTGATACAGCCACGTCCTGTTTGCGCCACCAATACAAATGATTGATCGGGTGCAACTAGCACACCATTTGCAAATAACAATCCATCAATCAACTGTTCAACACGGCCATCAGCATGCCAGCACAGCAAACGCCCCGTTGCGATGCAGTCCACAATATCCTTTACCGCCTCGTTTTCAGTAAAACGCTGGGTTGAATCGCTAAAAAAGATACGTCCATCGGCCGCCACCGCACAATTGTTGCAGACGTTTAAGGAAGATTGCCCCTTCGCGACCAACACCTCAACCTCACCCGTATTGGCATCAACCGCCAGCAATCCTTTACGAGTATCGCAAACGGCAAGACGCCCATCAAGCATAAACTCAAGCCCCAGCGGACGCCCACCCGTATTGGCAACTTCACGCATCGCGTTATCCGCAGTTGCCATACACATAATACGCCCATCTTCCAGCCCCATATAAACAGACCCGTCAGGGGCAATGAGTACATCTTCAGGATGGGGGCCAATTGGAATTAATTCAAGGTTTTTGATTGAGGTTAACATGTGGGTCTCGCTTCTTTTGGCAGATTATTTGCTTACATGGACAAGAGACTATCAAAATGAGTTGTATCACAACTGCTTCTGCTGGGCGAAATGGTATGGGAACTGTTTCGGCCGAAACACCCCCGCGCTCCACCATTGTCACAAGCCGCGCTGTGGCGCGTCGATTGCCCTGAAGGGCGCGTTCGATCAAAGAATCTGACATGAGTAACCAGTCGTCGGTAATCAGTAATCCGAACAGTACATCGGATTACGCTTCCTCTGTAACAGCCTTGCGCAGTGAATCCGCGATTTCCTGCATGTTCGATCCGGGACCGAATACAGCATAGACGCCGCTTTCTTTCAAGCTCGGAATATCATCTTCGGGAATGATACCGCCCACAAACAGCGGCACATCATTCAAATCATTGGTCTGCATCGCGCTCAAAATGCGCGGCACAAGCGTGTTGTGCGCCCCAGACAAAATGCTGAGGCCCACAATGTCGACATCTTCTTGCAGTGCCGCCTCTGCGATCATGCTGGGCGTTTGGCGCAGGCCAGTGTAAATGACCTCCATACCAGCATCACGCAACATACGAGCGATCACTTTGGCCCCTCGATCGTGGCCGTCAAGTCCAGGTTTAGCAATTAGTACGCGAATTGGGCGAGAATCCATCAGTTGCTCCACATTCTGTGCAGAATTGAATTAGTTGAGTCAGAATACCCTGCTGATTATAGCGAGAACTAGAATTGGGGCAGGTGTGGAATTGCACCAGTGAAGGTGGAAGGGGTGAGGAAATGAAGAATGAATGCCCCTGTTAGGAAGATTGGTATGTCAAAAATGGTCTCAACTTTTATCAAAATTGGCGTCACGCTGCTGGGGCTTTGGATTGTCTCGCGAGAGGTTCCTTTTGCGGATGTGTGGGCGCAGATTCAGACGGCGCGGTGGGAATGGTTGTTGCTGGCGCTTGTGCTGATGATTTTGAGTTTGGTGCTGCGGGCTTTACGTTGGCGGTCGCTGTTGGTTGGGGCGGGGGCGGTGGTTGCTTTCGGCCGATTGGTGCAACTGTACTTTATTGGCAACTTCTTCAACGCCTTTTTGCTCAGCGGCATGGGTGGGGATGTGGTGCGGGCGATTGAGGTGAGCGAGGACGTTTCGGCCGAAGTTGCCGCAGGAACCGTCATCGTTGATCGCATGACGGGCCTTTTGTCACTCTTTGCAATGGCCTTGGCCTCCCTGCCCTTTCGTCCCGCAAATTTCCCCAACGAACTGCTGTCAATTATCGTTTCGGTGTCTATCCTTGGCCTGACAGGTGGGTTTGTTTTGCTTGATGGGCGCATCATTCGTATGTTTGATCGATGGATGCAGGCCAGCGCCTCAAATGGCCTGCTGGCCCGTTTGATTCGCAAGCATTTGCTGCCAATTTTCAACACGGTGCAGGGTTGTGGCTGGCCTGCCGTTTGGCAAGCGTTGACAATTTCGTTGTTGTTCAACGTGATGTTCACCACATGGTGGTGGCTCGTTGGGCAAGCACTGGGGCTTGAGGTTGCGTTTAGCTACTATTTGCTCATTGTGCCGCTGCTGTCGTTGGCGCAGCTTGTCCCGTCTTTTAGCGGGTTGGGTGTGCGTGAGGCGCTGGCCCCGACGCTGTTTGCAGGGGCAGGGGTGGCTGGCGAGAATGCGGTTGCGCTCTCGCTTACCGTGCTGGTTTTGTTGCGTACAACCAGTCTGTTAGGCGCACCCGTTTATTTGTTGCGAACGATCAAACGGGGTGGCTAGAGAATGTCGAATGAAGAAAGTTTGTCAAATAGGAGTCGAAAATGGACGTTTTAATTTTGAATCATCGTGAAGTGCGTGACCTGTTGCCGATGGATGAGTGTATTGCGGCATTGGAGCGGGCGTTTGTGACGCTCGACGAAGGGGATGCGCTTCAGCCGTTGCGTTGGCCGATGTTTTTGCCCGATCGCTCTGGCTTGCTTGGCATGATGCCTGGCTTTCTGGGCGGCGATGTTGATATGATGGGTATCAAGACCGTTTCGGTGATGCCTGGCAATCACGGCACAGAGTATGATTCGCACCAAGGGACGATTATGTTGTTTGAGAAAACGCATGGCGTGTTGAAAGCGATTGTGGATGCAACCGAGGTGACGGCGATCCGCACGGCGGCCGCGAGTGGGGTGGCGACGAAATTGTTGGCGCGTGAGGATTCGGCCGAATTGGCGATCATCGGCTCAGGTGTGCAGGCGCGTTCCCATCTGACAGCAATGTTAGCAGTGCGTGCGATTCAACGGGTGCGAGTTTATAGCCCCAACGCACAACGTTTAGCTGCGTTTGCCGATTGGGCGCTGCGGCGGCATGAGGTTGTGGTTGAAATTTCGGCCGATGTCCAATCCGCCGTCACCAACGCCGACATTATTTGCACCACTACATCGGCCGCGACCCCGATCTTGATGGGGGACTGGTTAAGTGCAGGTGTCCACATCAACGCCGTTGGCTCCAGCGTGAAGCACACGCGCGAGCTTGACACCGCTGCTGTTGTCAACGCCGCGCTCTTTGTCGATTATCGCGATTCCACAATTAACGAGGCGGGCGATTTCTTGTTTCCAAAACAGGAAGGCGCAATTGATGACGATCACATCGTGGCTGAACTAGGCGAGATTCTGTCGGGCAAGGCGGCGGGTCGCTCGTCCGCTGAACAAATCACGTTGTTTAAGTCTTTGGGGCTTGCGATCGAGGATATTGCCGCCGCGCATCACGTTTATCAAAAGGGATTGGCGCAGGGAATCGGGACATCGTTGGAAATTGGGGCAAAGAAAGCGATTTGACGCTTGCATCAACTCCCCCCTTTTTGATATGATTCACGGTGTTGAGGATCCATAGCTCAATGGTAGAGCAAGCGGCTCATAACCGCTGGGTTACAGGTTCGAATCCTGTTGGATCCATTTTCGGCCGAAACTCGTTTACAGTAGAGTTTCGGCCTTTTTGTTATAAACTTTCAAGGGGGAACAAATTCACATAAGCAGGGC
>JBMZDF010000454.1:0-5329 GCA_049614105.1 Promineifilaceae bacterium (SeqCode) | reverse complement strand
CATCCCCGACTTGAAAGAACAGGGCTTTCACGGGCTAAAGCCCAAGAGCCGTAACTTTACTTTCAAGCACTTTTTGTGGCGCACTTAGCTAGCTGTGGTCTGACTATTCAGCATGGCGCGAAACTGTTTGATAAGCTGCAAATTTTCCCAGCCCGTTGTTGGGTCACTTTGCACAGACGCCAACAGAGCAAGCCCCGCCTCCGCATTCCCGCTCAGAAAAAGTAAGATGCCGCGCACAGTTTCCGCACGACGATTGCGCGTGGCAGCGGTTGCGACAAATGTTTTGGCAATGCGACGCATGTTGCGCTCAATCTCCCACGCGAGATCGAAATTGCCTAAAAATGCAGCGATAAGGGCGCGAGCGCACTGTGTGTCAAAATAAACACGTGTAAAAGTTAAATTTTTAAGCGCCTTATGCCCACGATCTGATGCTTCTTGCGCCAGCGCAAACTTATTTTGGGTGACATATTGCAGCGAAATGTAGTTGTGAAGCCGTCCATAAAGCAGATTGTTCTCACAAAGCTCCTCAAACGCCAACACTTGATGCCAGTAAAACCACGCACGCTCGTACTCCCCTTTGATGCTGGCAATAAAGCCGAGGGCTGATGTGACGAGCATGAGGACGTGCGTATCGCCGATTTGCGTTGCGAGCGTTTGTGCTTCGCTAAAAATGGTGATCGACTCATCAGTCTTACCCAACGAAAGCAACGCGGTTGCCAAGAAGTCAAGCGCGTCTGCTAGCTCATACTGCATGTGCATCTTTTTGCTCCACGCAACCGCCTCGTGCAAGGTAGATTCGGCCGCCTGCATTTCTCCTAAAAAATATTGGATGCGACCGAGCGCCAGCGTGGTTTGTGGAATAATCGCGGCGAGGTTGTGGGCTGTGGCAATCGCTAAGCTGCGTTGAGCCGCTTCGTATGCCTTGTTGTAAACCGCTTCGTTTTCTAGCGCGGTGGCGTAACGGCCCAGAATGCCAGCCAGCACGAGCGGGTGCTGGTCGAGAAAGCTGGCGGGTTGTGCATCGATTTGGGCTACAGCGAATTGAAATGAGCTGATCCATTCGCTGTAGCGATGGGTTAATTCATAAAAGGTGGCAAGCGGGCGGTAGCTGATGGTGATGTTGGTGACTTGCTTGTGCGTCAGCGCAAAGCGCCAAGCGGCGTCGATGTTCCCCAATTCGGCCGAAACCCGCTGCAACACCGCTGGTTTATTCAACTGAATGTCTGCAAAATGTGTCTGTAAAAACTGCGCGTAAAAATCAGCGTGCCGCGTTGCAACCTGCTGTTGAGATGAATTTGCCACTAACTTTTCGGCCGCAAGCTGTCGCAACAAGGGATGATGGGCAAAACGTGTGGCCTGTTTTGTGATTAGCGACTTGTCGAGCAGGTTCGCAATTTCGTTGAGGGTTGCATCTGTGATGGCGAGAATGGCGTCCAGCGTCATCCCGTCGCGGAAGATGGCGAGTTGGGCTAGGGTGTTGCGTTCGGCCGAATTTAGCAGCGCCCACGAATGATCAAACACAGCCCGTACACTGCGATGCCGATCGGGCAGGTCGGCACGGTTTTCTAGAAATGCAGCGTTGTGATTGGCGATTTGCGTTGCGATTTGCTCGCAACTGAGCAGCCGTGTCCATGAGGCTGCCATCTCAAGTGCCAGCGGCAGACCGCCCGTGACTTGACAGATTTGGTGCAGGGCGGGTTGATTTTCGGCCGAAACGGTAAAACTGGGCTGGGTGCGTCGCGCTGATTGGGTAAAAAGCTGCATCGCCTCCGCTTTAACCAATCCATCGAGTATCAAACGCTGTTCAGCATGCAAATTTAACGCCTCGCGTGAGGTAACAATCAGTTTGACCGCTGGGGCCGTTTGGATAATTTCTGCGACTAGCTGTTTGGCCACAATAATATGCTCGAAGTTATCTAGCACCAGCAAACAATCGCGATCGTATAAATAGGAAAGCAACTGTTCTTGTGGCGTGCTGCTCACTAGAAAACGCATCCCCAATTGGGTTCCAATGGCGGTTGCCAGTAGTTCTGGGCTGTTGATGGCGGCGAGTGAGACAAAGTAAAGTCCATCTTGGAATAGATGCGTTTGTTCGGCAAGCGCGGTTGCTGCCTCAATCGCGAGTCTTGTTTTGCCCATACCGCCGCTGGCGATCACGCTTAACAGGCGGCAGGTTGTTTGGGTGAGGTGCGCGATGAGCGTATCGATGTCGCTTTGTCGGCCGATGAATGGGGTAAGCCGAACGGGAAAGTTGTGATGATGGGTGCGCTTATCTGTTTGGTGGCTGTTGAGGCTGTTGGCGAGAAGCTGGCTGTGGAGATGGGCGGTTTCGGCCGAAACAGACACCCCTAACTCAGCTTGCAACACTGTTTTACAACGTTCAAACTGAGCAAATGCTGCCGCCCGCTGCCCCTGAAATGCGAACGCGCGTATTGCCTGTCGATGGGCCGATTCTTGCCAAGGCTCCAATCTTAGCTGTTTTTGCGCATAGCCGTTTGCCTTGTCATATGATTTGCGCCTCAAGCAGGCGTCTGACAGTAAGTGTAAGGCCGTCAATGTCTGTTGATGATAACGTTCGCGCCGTACCGTGAGCCATTCTGTAAATCCCAGCGCATCATCAATATGAATACCCTGCAAAAATTCACCAGAATAGAGTTGAACCGCTGTGTTTAGCTGTTTTAACGCTTTTTCATTTGTGTGCGGTTGGTCTTGCTGCTGTACTTCACAGGCATGGATAATCTGTTCAAACTGCGTCACATCAGATGCAACCTGCGTTCCATGCAGCATTACCGTCTGCCGCGTCATTTCGATCCACCCGTCAGGCAGCGCGATTGCCTGTTTCATGCGGTGTAGGGATTGGCGCAAATTGCGCTTGGCGATACTGTCTGACATTGTTGGCCAAAACAACGTTGCCAGTGTGTCGCGTCGATGCGGCCGATCTGCCTCAACAGCGAGGTAGGCCAACAGCGCCCGAATCTTGTCGGTGCGCAAATGGATCGGTTCCTGCAAGTTATTGCGGTGGGCAGAGAATCCCCCAAATAGCGTGAGATGAGTCGATGTCATAAGTTTTATTGTCGCAAAGTTCCCAATCGCTGTTTTTCACCCTTGTGATAAGGGTTCCAGCGTTCTAAAAATACCCAAATATCCGTGCATCCAAAGCCAACTTTATTTCACACAATCATCAAACAAAACGTTATCAAGTCAATTTGATACCGCGTGATTTGCAGACGGCGAAATTAGATGTCTCTAATAAGAACGCCGCCGTGTCAGCTTTTTCCTCTAGCACCTCAATTGTGGCCGCTCTGATGTAGGCATATTGCCTGTAAAAATCTTGGCTACGGACTGGCTACGGTTTAGCTACGTCGGTTATTTATCGTATTCGCATGACTAAACCAAAAAACGACTTTCAACCGTTAACCGATCATTATCTAGCCTATTTAGTGCGTTTTTGGCGTGCGGATGAATCTGGATGCTGGCATGCGCTCGCCCGTAACGTTCAAACAGAAGAAGAGCACCGCTTCGCCACAATCGAACAATGCATCACATTTTTGAACGAAGCACACTTCAACAAGTCAACCCGCCCCCAATGTTGCACGGACTGGCAGTCCGTGTAATGCAAGAAAATGTTGCGCGGACTGCCAGTCCGCGTGGAAAACGAACAGACAAGCTGTCTGTTCAACAGATCGATCACCAGAATTCCATCTTAAAATAGGAGCTATTAACGTTCGACATGAGCCTGATCGGACACTAAGTAACGATAGACACTAACTGTAATGATTCAACAAACTGTATTGGTAGTAACGCCACATCAAACGCAATGGCAACGTCTAGTTGCTCTGATCGCGCAGCTTGAGAAGCCCTACACACTCACTTACGCTGCTTCATTTGACACGATGTCTCAAAGATTGGCTGACACATCGGCCGATCGCTGCATCATTGCAGCCGAGCTACTAACGCAAGCGTCATTCCATCTTTTACATGCAGAGGCGCTGTTCAAACGCACGATTATTATCGGCCGCGCAGACAATCAACAAGCCACCGTGTTTCTACAACAAGGGGCGCTTGATTATATTGATGAACAACAGATTGACTGTCTACAGCTACAGCTTGCGCTAGAACGGCCGATTCCGATGGTGATGGCCTCTCCCCAATCGTTGCAGTTAAAAACGCTTGTCGAAAACGCACATTCAATCCATGCTCTGTTGGATCGCCACGGCAAAATCGACTACCTCAACCCCATCGGGATCGCGACGCTGGGCAATATCAGCACGCTAAAGCAGTTTTGCAACGGCGTTTGCGGCAAAGACAGCCATGAATCGATCCAACTTCTTTTGACACATGCTCGCGAACAGGGCGTTTGGCAAACTGAAGTGAGCTATCAGACAAGCTGTGATGAACCAGCGCGGGATTTGCTTGTGCGGATTATCCCGCTGCGTCATTCTCCTAATTCGTCGCTGCTTGGTTATGGTCTGCTTGCACACGATGTCACGCTGATACGCGCCGCCACACGCGAGTCTGAAAAAAGCACCGCCAAAATGATTGCCCTGTATGAACAAAAGACCGCTTTCATGATGGCGTTGTCACATGAGTTGCGATCCCCACTGGCAACTATTTTGACCAGTTCTGAGCTGCTGCACACTTATTGGGCAGCAATTAGCGTGGAAAAGCGGGTTAACCGTTTGCAACGGATCAAGCAGCAGGTTGTTCGCATGGTTGATTTGTTGGATGAGGTCCTGCTGATAGATCGCTTGGATAATGAGACGGCTTACTGGCGTGTGGAGCCGATCGACCTCAATCAGTTGGTTCATGAGAGTGTGAATGATTTGCGTGAGCAGCATGTTGAATCACATTGTTATGTGGTTGAGGGGAGAATTTCGGCCGAATTTACAGGCAACCCATCCCTCCTACGCCGCGCTGTCTCCAATCTGCTCACCAACGCCACCAAATACTCACCCGACGGCGGCGAAATACACATCCAGCTAAACAACACGCACAAACATCTGCAAATCAGCGTCCACGATCAGGGTATTGGCATCCCTATCGAAGATCTGCCCAACTTATTCTCCCAATTCCACCGTGCTCGCAACACAGGACGGCTTCCTGGGACAGGTCTTGGGCTGGCTATCACCAAACGCGCGGTTGAAATGCATCAAGGCACTATCACAGTCCACAGCACAGAAGGCGTTGGCACTTCTTTCACCATCAGCCTACCCAAACTTATTGAACCAGCACTTGCCAAAGGGTGTGTTTCATTTGAGTAAAGAACGGTGGCTGAGCCTGCCGAAGCCTGCCGAAGCCTGCCGAAGCCTGCCGAAGCCTGCCGAAGCCT
>JBMZDF010000453.1:0-5349 GCA_049614105.1 Promineifilaceae bacterium (SeqCode) | reverse complement strand
GGAACCTGTCGGGTTTTTAGGGATGCCACGCTCCCGCAGCTTTGATTTTTAGAATTTAGGCGGTCAGGTTCTCAATCGAACAAAGGGCGGTTGGTATAAAGTTGCCCTTGGTTGATTCCCTGAATGCTTGAGAGTCTATTTCCCAAGCCAATAATTTTTGGAGAATATTATGAGATTAGGCGCACAAATGAGTGCATCTGGCGGCGTGTTTAAGGCGTTTGCACGTGCAGACGAAGCTGGTTGTGAAACGGTCATGGTTTATACCAAGAGCAACCGACAGTGGCGGGCGAAGCCGCTCGACGAGAAAGCGATCGGCAAATACAAGCAGGAAGCTGAGAAATACGCGGGCAAAGTTGATCCGCTGGTTGTCCATGCGGCGTATCTGATTAATGTGGCGTCACCCAAGCCCGATCTGTGGGAAAAATCACGCAATGCGCTACGCGACGAAATCGAACGTGTCGAAACGTTGGGCGCAGAGCTGATGGTGTTCCACCCTGGGTCGCACGTGGGTGAAGGGGAAGAAGCAGGTCTGGCGCGTATCGCAAAGGCGTTTAACGAGGTGCTGCGCGACACGGCTGGCTTCAAAATGCGCGTTTGTCTTGAAACGATGGCGGGACAGGGAACCAACTTGGGCGCAAAATTTGAGCATTTCGCTTACTTGCTTAACGAGGTGTCGCAGCCTGAGCGGCTTGCCGTTTGTTTTGACACCTGCCACGTGTTTGCGGCGGGGTATGATATTCGTTCGGCCGAAGCTTACGCCGCCACCATGGACGAATTTGACCGCGTGGTCGGTCTCGACCAAATCAAATGTTTCCACTTCAACGACAGTAAATTTGAGCTTGGCAAACGCAAAGATCGCCACGCCCACATTGGACAAGGTTTTATCGGCACGGCAGGGTTCGCCAACTTCGTTAACGATGCACGTTGGGCCGATCATCCCGCACATTTGGAAACGCCCAAAGTTGAGAAACACGACGATGGCACTGAAACTGAGATGGACGGCGTTAATTTGGCAACGTTGCGCTCGTTGATTAACTCGGATGGGTAACGGTTATGCTGATTGTTGATGCACATCTTGACCTTGCGTGTAGCGCTATGAACTTTGGGCGCGAGTTACGGCATGAAATCGGCCGAATTCGACACACCGAAGCCCCTTATCTTGATCAACTAGACGGCACGGCGACGGTCAGTTTTCCCGCGCTGCATGAAGGCGGTGTGCGCCTTGTGTTTGGGTCGCTGTTCGCCTTTCCAAAATCGGTCAAATACGGCTACAAGCGCGTGCGGGCATCGATCGCCTACGATGACAAGGCGGAGTGGCCGCAGCGTCATGATGAGGCCTATTCGGCCGCTATGCGCCAACTTGAGTATTACAAATGGCTGGCTGACGCTGAATCAGATATTTTGCTGATCGAGCAGTGGGCGGATGTTGAGACAGTGATCGCAAGCCAAACGTCTGACGAGCCAAAGATCGGAATTGTGGTCCACATGGAAGGGGCCGACCCGATTCGCAACGATGGCGAGCTTGAGATGTGGGTTGAACAGGGGTTGCGTTCGGTAGGGCTTGCTTGGGATGACACCCGCTATGCGCCTGGGCAGTGGCGCGATCCTGTTGGCCTGCCCGCGCACACGTATTTGCTGCTAGATCGGATGCGTGTCCACAATGTTTTTTGCGACCTAACCCACATGAGCGAACGCGCCACCTTTGACGTGCTCGAATATTATGATGGGCCAATTGGCGCAACACACGCCAATGCGCGGGCGCTTGTGCCAGAGGCGCGACAGTTGAGCGATGACCAGATCCGCGCGATTGCGGGGCGCAACGGAATGATCGGCATCGCGCCGTACAATCGCTTTTTGAAGCGCCATCACCTACACGGCGATCCAAAAGAGCGGGTGACGGTGTTTGATGTTGTGACGCACATCGATCACATGTGCCAACTGCTCGGCAACGCCGATCACGTGGGGATTGGGTCTGATTTTGACGGCGGATTTGGGCAGGAAGATATTCCGGCCGAGATGGATAGCTGCATTGACATGCCGAAGATTGCCACGGCGCTGCGTGACTATGGTTATGATAAAGCTTCGGTCGAGCAGATTATGAGCGGGAATTGGCTGCGGATGTTGCGGCGAATGTTGAGATAGGTGGGGAGAATGGAGAATAATTAACAGTGAACGGGGAATTGGGAATGGGTTGGCGCATTCTCACATCCTTGTTTCGTGTTTGTTTTTCGAGAGCCATGCGTTTAATGTTGTTTCAAAAGCTGCTTGCTTGAATGTGTGCCAGCGCTTTAATTCGGCCGATTCCAACCCCAACATCCGTTCAAACCCCGCCCCGTCATTGGCATCCAACGCCCGCCACAGCAAGCGCCGTAGCGGCTGGCTGACCGTTTCACTGAAGTTGTCGCGCAAGGTTGCCAGAGAGGCTTGGGGACAGGCTGGGACTTTGAGAAAACGTTCGTCGTCTAGTTCAACGGCGTGTGCTTGCTGGAGGGGTGGGGGAATTTCGGCCGAATCCTCGCCAAACTCATCATATAAATCCTGTAACAACATACGCTCGGCCTCTGTCACCGTCACAACCGTGCCCGTGTGGACATCTAAATAAAAACGGCGTGACCATGTGCCGTTTTCATAGGCGTTGCAAAGTGCGTTGAGGTTGATAGATGACATGAAGCGTTAGAATCCAAGCATCACGAAGATGCTTGGGTTTGATTGTGGAAGCGGCTATTGATTTTCGAAATAGGCGGCGGCGCTTGGGTAGAGATAGTGATCTGGCTCAAGTTCGGCCGCACGCAACACATCTGCAACCGCGTTTGAATCGCTTGGGTCGATTAGGTAGCTGGCCCAACCGCGTAGAAAATGTGCGCCCGCGTTGTTCGGCTGAGCAACAATGGCTTGCGAGCTAAAGTCAATTATTTGTGGCAACATAGAGCTGCTCCAATCTTCGGCCAGCGTGCCGACAATGAGCGGCCCAGTGATGTCAAAAATTTCTTCAGGTGCTAAATTTCCAATGGAAAAGGTTGCCCCCGCATAGTCGCCATAAAAGATGCGCGAGAACAGGGGATAGGGTGATTCGGCAAGGGCGGATCGTCCGCTGCCCGTCAGCAAAATATGTTCAGCGTTCCAGCGAATGGTTGGGTTGTCGCTTGTTTCGTAGGGGCGGATTTCAAGTTCGGCATCGCTCCACAGGTTTGCGTTGGCGAGGTCGATCGCGTTGTTGTTGGCAATGATTTCGGCCGAATCCCCTTCCAACTTGACCAACTGCACCGTTTCAAGCACCGTGCCATTCCAGCGTGAAATAGCATAATTTGCCAGCCGCACACCACAGGCATAGCAAAAAATATAGGGATCGGTGTGGTTTAGAATCAACTCTTGCCAACCATCTCCGTCTAAATCCTCCACATACCCCGCGTCAGGGCTGCTGTTGAAGCCAAAAGCGGCTTGTGACATCGTTGTGCCGTCAAACTTCAAGAGCTGAGCCACACCGCTGTGTGCGCCGACGCCACCTGTGACAAGCAACCACAGGTTATTTGGCTCGATGAACGCTTGTTCAATGTCGCCTTCGCCTAAATAATCGGGGCTATGTGCCTCATCTGTACCAAGTGCATCTGGCCCCAGATCGCCCACATAGAGTGGCTCCCACGTTTTATTCGCATAGCGATAGATGCCAATGCGATGTTCCTCAAACGTTGCTTCAAGGAAACGCCCCCCTGTACTGTACACTAACCAAAGCGTATCGTCTGGGGTTAACAAGGGGCGTGCTGAAATGTCGTCGATGGTCCACTCGTCAGGGATCACAAAGTCGATGCTGGCGCGTGCCTTGAGTTCAGCAATCGATTCGGCCGAAATCATATCGGTTGACATCGGCACAGCACCCCAAATATATTGACGCCCGCTAATTGGAAGCTGTAGCACAGAGTCATCCTGTATGTTTACCCAACGTGCTCCGCCAAGGCTATCCGTGCGAGTGTTGTACTGTTTTTCGTTAAAGACAACGCCGCTGCCGTCCTCTGCCCACAAAATGTCACCATAGCTGAGATTGAAGAAACGTTCGCCAAGCAATGACTGCTCGCCTGTGGACGTGACGCGATTTGGCTCGTAAAAATTTGTGTCTCCAGGAAATAAGCTTGATCCAATAAAGGTGAGCAGCGACCCATCTTCGGTGACGTGGCCCGAACGGAACAGTTTGAGTGGTTCCTCGCCATCAAACGGGCTGCTGATGATGTTGCGGACGCTGTGATCTGACAGCGTGACTTCTGCCAAACCTGGCGACCCGTAGATCATGACATCGCTGATGATATAGCCAGTGCTGCCGTCCGCGCTCCAAGCAAACTCACAGCACGTTATCGTACCCGCTTCGAGTGCGCCTTGGCTCAGGTCTGTGAATGTTTCGCTGGCAAGATCATAAATTCCCAGCCCGCCACCTTCGGGGAAATAGCCAAAGTTGATGAGCAGCTTTTGCCCGTTGGGTGAAAACTCTGCGCCGCCAAAAAAGTAGAGTGGATCTTCAGGTATCACGACGTCTGGGTTGCTGAAGTCAGGTAGCTCTGGGTTTTCAAGTAACAACGTTGGCTGACTGTTGCCATCGGTCGCCATCAGAAAAATGCCGTTGTATCCAAACGTGACCTGTGTGCCATCGGGGGAGATGTTTGGATTGAGGACGGCGACAAAGTTTTCGGGTTCGGCCGAATTGACCTGCCCACCTTCAAACAAAACGGTCTCCACCCCTGCGTTCCACGCGATTAGCTGATTGTTTGTGACAAGCACGAGGGTGTTCGTTTCGGCCGAAAAGTCGAACGCCAGCACAGACTGCGGATACTCAGTGATTTGCGTCACTGTTGCCCCGTCACGCTCCAGCCGCATCACCTGCTCATTGGCAGCGCCCACAAAATAGATGGGGGCTGGCAAAAATGTAGACGCCGTTTCTTCGGTCGCGGTGCTTTCATCCACAATATCTGGTTCGTCTATTTGAGTGTCTACGGTTTCGGTTGTTGCTGCTGTTTCATCGTTTGATTCAGATGCGGCGGTGCTGTCTGTGGTTGGCGTTGGGCTGCTGTTTTCGGCCGAAGTCACCACCTCCTCCGTTGGAATCGACGTCACAACAGGCGCAGGCGTTTCGGCCGCTGGCGGTGCATCACAACTTGCAAACGCGAAAACAAAAATCAACAAAAATAGAGCGTGTCGAACTCGAATCATGTAGTCTCTCCCTTAATCTCTCCCCGCTGGGGAGGCTAGGTGGGGTGCTGCCAATTTCTTAAGATCCCAAAGAGCGATCGGGAAAGCAAACTATTTCAGCAATCGTTCATGTTACGACCCTGAAAATTTGCACAATTCTAAGTGGATATGAAAAAC
>JBMZDF010000452.1:0-5367 GCA_049614105.1 Promineifilaceae bacterium (SeqCode) | reverse complement strand
GCTCAGAATGGCGGGATGATTGTTTGATCACCGTTGGAAATCAAGCGATTGGCTTAGCTGATTGGGAAATCATCGAAGCAATCTATCCGTTCTTGAATACGACAGATCTCAATCCTGGCCCAACCTCACTCCCAATTGCACTCACCACCATCATCCTAGAACAACCGCCCAACGAAACTCCCGCGCTCAACGACCCTGTTTTCACCATCCGCAATCCTGAAGGGGGGCTACACACGCTCACATCACAAGCCAAAGCGTACATGATTAAGGGGCAAAGTACAGAGCATTTACAAGATGATCGGGTGATATTGCTAGGCAATTCGGCACAACGTTCAGTCTTACACGCTCGTGGGATCGAGGTTGGAGATCGTCTATGTCTGATCGATCAAGTCCAAGGAGAAACGCTAAACAACTGTATAACTGTCACAGAACGTGGCAGAACAGTTTCGTTGCAGTCAGAGAATAATTGGAACCCGCAAATCATCATGCACTCTGTGACCTCGCGCACTTTAGCGATTACAGTCACACAATCGACCGTCGAGCAACTGACTGTACAGCTATACCCAACACCCCTGTTCACAGATACGGGTGTTATCACGGCCCCTATCATCACGCTCAACAAGATCGATGAGGATACGTTTGCACAAACGATCACGCTAGGAGTTCCCACTGTCAGCGGTCACATCCGCATCAAGGTTCCTAATTCAACCCAAGAGAAGCTCATCTCCTACTATTATGGTGGCGGTTGGGGGCCAAGCATCTCTGGCTGGGGACCAAGTATTTCGGGTTGGGGGCCAAGCATCTCTGGTTGGGGACCAAGTATTTCTGGCTGGGGACCAAGCATCTCTGGCTGGGGGGCAAACGTTGCTCAATGGCATATCAACCGAAGTGCATGGCGTGTTGGGCATTGGGGATGGAACGCCCCAGTTTTTAACAATGATGGTCAAGTAATGATCTTCAATCCACAATACATGTTTGGCGTCACCCCACCCTATGCGATCCAAACAGTCGCTGCGCCGAGCAATCTACCTTCCTGGTTATCACCTATCTCGAACGCTTATTATGTTTCGCTTCCCACCACCATCACAGGGACATCAACCATTCAATTTCGCTATTTTGAACGCGATGTTGGTGAAAATGAAGATATTTTGTTCGTATATTACAGTCCCGACAATGGCGTTTCTTGGCAGCAGCTTCCAACAATCCAAGATTCATTTCGGAACCAAATATCAGCGTCGCTGCTTGGCGAGGGCGTCTATGTCCCTGTTTTGACGAATCAACTACCAGCTTTCTCATCTGCTGGGTGGCAATCATTTGGGTATGTTGTGCGCGATTCGCGTTCAATAACCGAAGCCTTAGCGTCTATTGATGGTGATTACGCAACCGTATATCGGTATAAGCAAACGTACCCTTGGGAAATTTATGATTCAACTATCCCAGAACAATACACTTCTCTCGTCAACACATTAGAGTCGCTGGAATTTGGTCAAGGCTATTTCATTCATATTACACGGCCTGTCACATTGTATTTAGGTATTGCCAACAGCAGGAATATACAGTCAAACAACCTAGCGTTCCCACCATCTACATTCTATGGCTCAGTCACGGGCAGTAGTAAGTGGATGCCCTCTGCTGGACAAATAATGACAACAACTATCGATGGAGAAGTCTGTGGATATAGTTCACTAGTGGATTTGGAAACGGAAATTGCGTTTGCAATACAGGTTCAGGCTGAATCATTTGACACCCCAGGAAGCTGTGGCCGTAAAAACAGTCTTATCACTTTCTTCGTTGATGGGGTGGATATTGGCACTGCTCGGTGGGACAATTCGCAGGCAAACAGGTTAAATCTGACCTTCAAGCCAACGACAACTATTACACTAGGTCAGCAATTGATTGACAACCAGCCAGTTAGTACTCAACCTATTTGGCTCGTAGGACTTATTTTGCTAACTATCTTAGTGTCTGTACGGATTGGGTTGCGAGGTGGATTTCGGCCGAAAACATAACACAATCCTGTGAGAAATCATGCCATGAAGGTGTCATTTAGTTCACGTCTAGCAATCTGCGAACTAAATGACATCCTGACAAAATGATCTGATACGATTGTGACCTATTGAGTATAAACGGGTGTAGTCTTAACCGATAGTCAGTGTGGCAAGCGCGGTCGTAGCCAAGCATAAAGGTACATGCCGCCGAGTGCGCCAAAGAATGTCAGCAGGGCGATTGGTTCACCTGCACCGATCTGCGCATAGATTGGCCCTGGGCATGCGCCCGTAATCGCCCATCCCATCCCAAACGCAGCCCCACCATAGATGACGCCTTTGTGATAAGGCTTGGGCGTGTAGGCGATCTGCTTACCACTCATATCTTTGACTTCATAGCGTTTGATTAGCAGCATAGAAATGCCACCAACAACAATTGCCATGCCAATGACGAGGTACATGTAAGGCTCGTTAAAGAGGAACATGTCGTGGATACGCTGCCAGCGCACGACTTCTGTTTTGACGAGAACGACGCCAAAGTACATCCCCATCATTAAAATGCGGGCATAAGCGGCCGTGGACATGCCAGGGACGGTTTGTGGTTGTGGTACTGTTTGTGCTGTCATACGATGTGCTCTCTAAAAGATGAAACCGCCAAAGCCCCAGGTGACAATGAGACCGCCGATAAAGAAGAAAATCGTTGCGACAAGACTTGGCCAGTTGAGGTTGGACAACCCCGTGATGGCGTGACCTGACGTGCAGCCACCCGCATAGCGCGTGCCGAAACCGACAAGTACGCCGCCGAACAACAAGCGGGCTGCGCCGCCTACGCTGTAATAGGAGGCTGGGAGGAATTCGATGGGAGCGGATGATAAGAAATTAACCGCGATAAAGGAGCCAAACACGATACCAATGACAAAGACGAGGTTCCAAATGCCGCCGCGCCAGTTGTGGTTGCGTAAATAGTCAAAGCCGACGTTGGGCGTACAGGCCGCGCCAATGTGTTGCAAGCTGGTTGAGATACCAAACGATTTGCCCGCCAAAATGTAGAGGAGGGGAACGGTGAGGCCGATTAGGGTCCCAGATAGCCACCAAGGCCACGGACGCAGTAGAAATTCAATCATGTCAGATACTCCTTATTGTAATAAAGCGAAATTGTCGTGCGTCAACGGAATCAGTATGTGAGGACATCTGATTGATTGACGTTTTGCTGTGGATAGTTGAGGGAGGGTTGTTTTCCGTCTGCTACTTCTTCCCGCCTGAATCATATCAGGTTAGGAGCGCAGTAATGTAATGATCAAGTAAGGAAAAGTGAAGTGGGAAACAGTCAGAATCGATGTATCAAAGTCGGTCTTTAGCGCATCAAATAAGGAGCAATTATGTCGCACTTTATAATTGATAGGTCTATCTTTCTGTTTGATGAATGGTATTCACATAGCTCTCTTGGCGTGTTTCAGAAAGCGGTAGCAACAGAATGAACGTGCTGCCATGCCCTTCACCTGTACTGCTGGCAGTAAGTTCACCACCCAGCGCCCAGGCAAGATGGCGCGAAATGGTGAGGCCAACGCCGCTGCCACCGCTCTGTTTGGAGCGTGATTGGTCGACGCGATAGAAGCGTTCAAAGAGGTGGGGTAGATTTTCGGCCGAAATGCCAATCCCCGTATCCACAACTTCTACCCTCGCCATCTTGTCATCTGGTGACAAGCGCACGCTAATCAACCCCCCTGCTGGCGTATACCGAATCGCATTGCTGACCAAATTGGTCAAAATCTGAGCGGCGCGGTCGCTATCGCCATAAACGGACATCAGCGGGTCTGCCTCATTGACAGTCAATGCAACCCCTTTGGCCTGCGCCTGTGCCTGTAGGTGGCTCAGCACTTGCTGCACCAAATCACACATAATGAAGTCACGGAAGTCGAGCTGAATCGCGCCCGCCTCCACCCGCGAAAGGTGCTGCAAATCGTTGACCAACCGTGATAAGCGATCTAGCTCCCCTGTCAGCTGGCTAAAAACCTTTGGCTCTGGTGCGTAAATACCATCTTCCATCGCCTCAATAATACCGCGAACCCCTGCCAATGGTGTCCGTAACTCGTGAGCGACGTTGCCGATCATGACGGTGCGATTTTCCTCGACCCGAGCCAATGTCGTCGCCATCTCATTAAAATTACGTGCCAAATGTTGCAGAGCTTCACCTGCCTGATGTGGAATTGGGATGCGCTCATCATAGCGGCCATTGATGATACGCTGGCTTGCCACAGCCATTTCGCGCAGTGGAATAACCAAAACACGCCACAGAATGATGCTTGCTAATGCGCCAACTGCGGCAGCACTGAGGGCGGCAAGCCCTACCGCAATGCTAAAGAGACGGTTAAAGGTGTTGATAAGATCCGTTTCGAGGGTGGGGGAGACGGTGGCGAGAATCGGCCGAATCTGAGACGGCGCAAGCCAACTGATAATCAGACGCATCCCAAGCAGCGTAACCGCTACCCCAATGACAACTACCATCACCTGAATCCCTATCAATCGCCAGCGTAACCGTTGATACCAAACCATGAAGAGAAATAAAGAATGGAGAATGATGAATGCAGAAAACATTGTTCTGCATTCATCGTTCTCTATTCACACTTTTTTGTCTGTGAACTTGTACCCATGATCAGGGCAAAGAACGCTACAGCATGTATGCAATGAAAGCGCATGGCTTGCCACAACTGTACGGGCACGGCATGCTACGCGGACGCTTGTAGGCCAAGTGTGGCGGTATTCACACTGCCGCTGTTGACCGCCTAGATCCATGGTTTTGGCTATGGATTGCTTGATCCCCGATCCTGATAACGCAACCCATGTTTTGGGTTGACTGCCTAGATCCATGATCTTGGCTATGGGTTGCTTGCTCCCTGATCCAGATAATGCTACCTGTGTTTTGGGTTGACCACCCAGATCCATGGTTTTGGCTACGGGTTGCTTGATCCCTGATCCAGATAATGCTATCTGTGTTTTGGGTTGACCGCCTAGATCCATGATTTTGGCTACGGGTTGCTTGATCCCCGATCCTGATAACGCAACCCATGTTTTGGGTTGGCCACCCAAATCCATAATTCTGGTCATAGGTCACTGGCTCCCTGATCCTGATAATGCTACCCGTGTTTTAGGCTGATCGCCTAGATCCATGATTTTGGTCATTTGTCACTTGCTCCTAGATCCTGATAACGTTATCTGTTTAGCTTTTGATCACCCGATCACCTAGATCTAGAACTTTAAGTTCTAGATCCCTGATCCTAGAATTTCAAGGTGATCTAAGAGATTAAGAGAGTTAACAAGACATGTGTGTGCTACACGAAAAACCTATTTTAATGGCGGCCAATTAGTTCCGACTTTTAGTCTA
>JBMZDF010000451.1:0-5387 GCA_049614105.1 Promineifilaceae bacterium (SeqCode) | reverse complement strand
CAACTAACATCTTGTTAGACGTCGAGGTGATTTGCTGCTACAAGCTGTTAATCATAGAGGCATTTTGCCTTTGTGATCAACAACTAGATTCAAGAGCTCAGGGGTTGTACAGCGCCCCGCCTAACTTTTCTAAAGGACGAAGGATCTGATTTCCCTTTCAAAAAAGGGGCGAAGGGAGGCCGTTTTTTCGATTTATTTTGTAAGTCTTAATCTAGCAGGAACAGGGTTGTCATGTCTCAGAAGCACCCAGATTATGTCGTTGGTATTGGTGCATCGGCTGGTGGTTTAGTTGCATTGGAAGCGTTTTTCAAACATATGCCCAACAATAGTGGGCTGGCTTTTGTCGTTATTCAGCACCTTTCGCCTAATTTCAAAAGTGTCATGAATGAGCTATTGGCTCGTTATACAGAGATGCAGATTTTCCATGCTGAAAACGGGATGGATGTGCAGGCCAACTGTATTTACCTTACCCCCCCGCGTACCAACATGGTTATTCGAAATGGGCAGTTGCGTTTGACGGCGCAAGACCCTGCGAAACGATTGCATCTGCCGATCAATATTTTCTTTAGTACACTGGCCGAGGATTGTGAACGACGGGCGATCAGCGTTGTTTTGTCCGGAACGGGGAGTGATGGCACGTTGGGTATCCAGTCGATCCATCATAATCACGGGTTGGTGATTGTTCAGGATCCGGAATCGGCCGATTTTGACGGCATGCCACGTAACGCAATTGGGTCGGGAAAAGTCGATATTGTCGCCAAACCCGAAGAAATGGCGGACAAAATATTGGGCCACGTACAAGGCACAGGTGTTCATGGTGAAGACGAGGAAATGATGGAGCTGTTGCGAGAGGAGAACGCACTCTCGCTTGTTTTCGCGCTGTTGCGTCGTGAGTATCGCATCGATTTTGGGCATTATAAATTGCCAACCGTGTTGCGCCGTCTCGAACGACGCATGTTGTTCACAAAAATACCAAACATCGATGAGTATGTGGATCAATTGCGGCATGATAAAGCGGAGCTTGACGCACTCTATCGTGATTTGCTGATTGAGGTAACGCAGTTTTTTCGCGATCAGGAAGCGTTTCGCCAGATTGCAGATGAGCTGATACCGCAAATTGCGACGGGTTCGGCGGCTGGTGACCAGATTCGCGTTTGGGTCCCAGGGTGCGCAACAGGGGAGGAAGCCTATTCGATTGCGATGCTGTTCCAAGAATATTTTCGCGCTCTACCCAACAAACCTGATATAAAAATCTTTGCAACCGATGTGCATCCCAAATCGCTTGAGATGGCAAGCGCGGGTGTCTACGCGTCTGAGCGGATGCAGACGGTTCCTGCCGCTTTTATTGAACGATACTTCCAAAACGAAGGCGGCAACACCTACCGTGTGATCAAGGAGGTGCGTCAAATGGTCGTTTTTGCCATTCATAACCTGACGCAAGACCCGCCATTCACTCGCATGCATCTTATTACCTGTCGCAATGTATTGATCTATATGCGCCCCTCTGTGCAAGCCAAAATTATGAACTATTTTCATTTTGGTCTGCGTCAACAAGGCTACCTGATGCTGGGGCCTAGCGAAAACATTGGCGAACTTGCGCATGAATTTGAGGTTGTTGATCGCGGGTGGCGCATTTTTCGTAAATTGAGAAGCGCCCGCCTGCCTAAAACCACTGTAACCAAAGACATTCCCGCAATGATGCCACGTTTTTTGCAGCGCACATCTAAAAACAAGGCATTGTCTAGCAGCAAGGCGATTTTACCAACCAAGAGCGAGCTACATCTTGAAATGCTCAATCAATTCATGCCAGATAGTCTGTTGGTGAATCAAAATCATGATTTGATTTTTGTGTACGGCAACGCGAATCAGCATCTGCGTGTCGTGGTGGGGGAGGTCACAATCAACGTGTTGAAGATGCTTCGCAACTATCAGCTTCAAACGGCTGTGCGGGCCGCGCTGCATCGTGCGAACATTGAACAGGAACCGATTGTCTATGAGGGCGTGCGTACCACTGATGATGCGAATCCAGCATATGTGCGGCTTTCGGTGACGCCCGTTACGATGCGTCGTTTAGAGAAACGCTACTTTCTCATCCGTTTGGATCCCATTAGCCCGCCGCGCAAGGCGACAGGGGCGGCTAAGTTTGATATGGAAGAGGAGTCGCTTGAGCAGCTAAACCTGCTAGAGCGTGAGCTGCGGCACACAAAAGAGCATTTGAAGATGACGGTTGAAGAACTGGAGCAAACAAATGAGGAGTTGCA
This sequence comes from Promineifilaceae bacterium (SeqCode), assembly GCA_049614105.1. Classification (GTDB taxonomy): domain Bacteria; phylum Chloroflexota; class Anaerolineae; order Promineifilales; family Promineifilaceae; genus CALECP01. Next base: position 3,126 of record JBMZDF010000451.1, on the reverse strand, counting down.
GTCTACAAACGAGGAACTTATTGCGTCTAATGAGGAGTTGCAGTCTACAAACGAGGAGCTACAGTCGGTTAATGAGGAACTGTATACGGTTAACTCGGAGTATCAGCAGAAAATCAATGAATTACTCCAGTTGACAAACGATATGCGTAATTTACAACGCAGTTCAAACGTTGGCACGCTCTTTTTGGATCGTCACAATCGTATTCGGAGTTTTACGCCATTTATGGCAAAAACGTTTAATTTGCTGCCTCAAGACATCGGCCGACCGATCGACCACCTACTCTACAATTTGAATTTAACTCGGCGCGAATTTGAAACAATGGCAGAGGCTGCGCTGGAGCAGGGGCATGTACAATCGGCCGAAATTAAAGCAATCAACGACACATACTATCTGATGCGGATGTTGCCCTATCGTACAGAAGCGGGCACGGTTGAGGGGACCGTTCTCAACATGACCAACATCGACGAACTGCAAGCAATTAAACGTGCGCTGAATGCAAACGATCGTTTGCTTGACGCAAACGCAAACAGCTTGACCACAACCGCGTTTAATACGCCGCACGTTGTTCGGCTGATTGTGACAGCGGCAGGGGTTGTTAAACAGACAAATGAGTCCTTTGCTCAGTTGTGTGGTGTATCGGCCGAGGCTTTAATCGGCCGAACGGTCGTTGATTTTCCTGTCTGGTCGGCCGATACAATTGCAACAATTCAAAATATCCTGCACCCGACATACAAGAAGCCTGCTCACCAACAGTTTGCCTTTCAAGCATCTGCTGGCGAGAAACTAACCTATCTGTGCTTCTTTACGCCGCTCTTAGCTAAAAATGGCGACCATGCAACCATTCTTATTGAGGGGCATCGCACCTAAGTGCGCCACACGCTTTTAGTAATGTGGGACAACCACACGTTCTGTGATCATTGCCTCAACTAAGTCGATAAACTGTTCGATGTTGTATGGTTTTTGAAGAAAGTGGACGTTCCCAAGATCAGCAAGCCGTTCGCGTGTTTCTTGCTTACTGTAACCAGAAACTAGCAAACAGGGGACGGCTCTATCTAGTTCACGCAGCTTGCGGAAGGTGCGTTCGCCATTCATGACGGGCATGTACATATCAATGATAATCAACCCTATCTCGTTCTGAGATGCGTAAAATTTCTCAAGACCGATTTTGCCATTAGATGCTGTAAGCGTCCGATACCCTAAATCAGTGAGCAAATCAACGTATCCTTGCCGCACGGAATCTTCATCGTCAATGACCAAGACGGTGTTCGCATAGTCTGGATGTTCAGAGATCCGTGCTTGCAGGTGATCGTGCAGTTGTGCCGCCTCATTATCCCGTTTTAGGTCGTTCCCTGCTGGTTTGACATCGTGGACAGCAAGCGGGAACAACGCCTTGAAGCTTGAGCCAACACCCACCTCGCTTTGGACTCTTAAAGCGCCTCGATGCGAGCGAATTACGCCTGCAACGGCCGATAAGCCAAGACCATACCCTTGTTCTTTGGTACTAAAAAAGGGGTCAAATACACGTTGTTGTGTCGCCTCATCCATGCCGCAACCTGTGTCAGTAACGGTCAAACACGCATAGCTAAAGCCTGGCACAGCCTCATTAAGAACATACTCGCCTAAGTCGTCACGCTGCAAAACGACTTCGCGTGAGGTGGAGATAGTTACCTGTCCTGCACCTTCAATCGCATCCCACGCATTCACAACAAGGTTCATGATAACCTGCTGGATTTGTCCAGAATCGGCGCGTAACAGCAGAACTGATTCGTTCAAATCCCACTTCACTTCAATGTCATGTGGGGCGCTGCTACCAACCAACTTAACGGTGTTACACACCAGTTTGTTGAACTCAATCAACTCTACTTTGAAGCTCCCGCGACCCGCATAGGATAGCAACTGTCTTGTGAGCGCAATCCCGCTGTCAACCGCATCGCTAATACGCGACACGTGGGTAAACGATGGATGTTTGGGGCCAACTTTACGCTTGACCATGGCCGCCTGTGCCGAAATAGCCGCCAGCAAATTGTTAAAATCGTGGGCAATACCGCCCGCCAGCGTGCCTACGCTGTCGAGACGCTGCATTTGGCGCAAGGCTTCCTCCGCACGTTCTTTCTCGGTTACATCACGCAACACATTGACAAAATGCGAGATTCGGCCGTGAGCATCTCGCAACGGATACAAAACAACCTCTGCCTTGAATGGCGATCCGTCTTTGCGGATGTTGCGCACGCGAGTTTGTACTTCCGTTCCCGACAGCATCCCCTCGCGTAAAATAGCACGCGCCCTACGATCAGGGTTATCTTGATAAAGTAGCCGCCAGTTTTTTCCTAGTAAATCGTTAACCTCATACCCTGTCACCTCATACACGCTAGGGCTGACGTAGACGACAGGGTTATCAAGTTGTTGCATATCGCTGATGCTGATGACATCACGGCTGTGTTCAATCGCGGCTTGAAGCAAACGCTGCGTTTGCAACAGCTCGATACGGTCGCTCACGTCAAGGATAACGATGCGGAAAAGCCGCTCGTTTTCTCGGCCGATGTTCTCAATCGTCCCCGTTAACTCCGCATGCAACGACTGAGAATTACCGCACTGCAAAATAAGCTTGCGATATAGAGGCTGATTTGTGGTTGTTCGTTTAACGAGATCCTGAAGATACTCAAAATATTCGTCAAGATTGATCGTGGCAACAAAAAATGAAAACGGCCGATAGACAATCGCCTTGCGTTCTGTCGCTAACATTTTGAGGCAAGTGTCATTGATCGAAGTAACCAACCCGTTAGAGTCAAGCGTTAGATAACCAACAGGTGTTGCGTGATAGAGCTGACGATAACGGGCATGTGCCTTTTCAAGCGCCTCCTGTGTTTGGCGCAGCTCTTCGTTCTGAAGCTCCAGTTCGACTTGATATACTTGAAACTTCTCAATAATGCGCTGTGCCTCCTCTAAAGAGAGAGAGGCAATATCAATTTGAGGGGCAAAATCAAATTGGCGAGGTTCAGCATCTTTAATTATTTGTTCTGCACGCTTTCGGAGGATTTGAAAGTTATCTGACATAATCTGTTCCTTGATTGAATTATCCGTGCGCTACATGTCTCATCACCTAGGCATATGATTGTTTGCCTGAA
>JBMZDF010000450.1:0-5389 GCA_049614105.1 Promineifilaceae bacterium (SeqCode) | reverse complement strand
ATCTCTGCTCGAACCCTAGAATCCCCGTTCCTTTAGGTCGGGGAGTATGTCAAGCCTGTGTTTTAATTGATCAGGGGTGGTCGGTTTTTAAGTATTGAGAGGTTTAGGAGGAAAAACCGTCTAGTGCTTTGTACTCAATTAGAAGCAAGATAGTCTTACCCAAGTAGCCTATGTGGTTGCTTGCATTTCTGAAACCTAATTTCTTAATTATCTGAGTTGCCATCTTATGCTACGCACTTTATTTCGTCGTGATCCACAACCCGCAACGGTTTCGGCCGCTGATCATAAATTCGGTACCTTTGCCGGCGTTTTCACGCCAACTATTCTGACCGTGTTGGGCGTGATTATGTACCTGCGGCTCGGTTGGGTGGTGGGTAACGCTGGACTAGGCGGCGCGGTCATCATTATTTTGCTGGCCCACGTGATTACCGTTTGCACAGGGCTTGCTGTCTCATCAATCTCTACCAATACGCGCGTCGGCGCAGGTGGGGCATTTGCCATCATTTCGCAATCGCTTGGTCTTGAGATCGGGGGCAGTGTTGGCGTGCCGCTTTATTTTGCCCAAGGTATTTCAGTCGCTTTGTATGTGCTTGGGTTTGCCGAGGGGCTGGTTAGTATTTTCCCTGAGCCAGCGACACCAATCATAGAGATTCTGACAAATGTCTGGTTTGTTTCCTTGGTAACGTTTTTTGTTGTGGTGTTGATTGCATTTATCAGCGCACAATTTGCCGCACGTATCCAGTTCATAATCATCATTGTAATCTTTCTGTCGATTGTGTCGATTTTTGCCGGTACGTTTAAATTGCAGCAGGCTGATGGTTTTGTGCTGGCAACCCCCGTTCTTTTTGGCGATTTTTCAGATAAAGGGAATGATTTTTGGGGAACGTTTGCCATCTTTTTCCCTGCTGTGACAGGGATTATGTCGGGCATCAGTATGAGCGGTTCGCTGAAAGACCCGCGTCGTTCGATTCCTGTTGGCACGATGACCGCGATTGTGTTGGGGCTTGTCATTTATGTGTCGCTGGCTATTTGGTTGGGATTTTTCACATCGCCGGAAGAATTGTTGAGCAACTCAACGATTTTAGTAGACAAGGCATGGGTTGGTGAATTGGTTTTGGCGGGGATGTTGGGCGCAACGTTTTCGTCGGCGCTTGGCTCGATTGTTGCTGCGCCGCGTGTGATGCAGGCGTTGGCAATCTATCGCGTCGTGCCATTGAGCAATAGCTTGAAAAAGGAGACACCTTCGGGCGACCCGCGCCAAGCAACGTTACTGACTGCGGTCATCGCGCTTGTTGCGCTTGTTTTTGCCCTGTATCAAGGGGGGCTAGATGCCGTTGCCAGTGTCATCTCGATGTTTTTTCTGATCGCTTATGCAATGCTAAATGTGGTTGTGCTGATTGAGCAGACGTTGAGTATGGTCAGTTTTCGGCCGACATTTTCCGTCCCACGCATCATTCCTTTTGTCGGCATGACAGGCTGCATCTTCGTCATGTTCCTGATCGACCCCATCTTTACGATTGTGGCAATTGCGGTTGTGATCGGCATTTATGGCTATTTGGCGCGTCGCAACTTAACCGCCGATCTCAGCGATGTGCGTAGCGGCCTGTTTTCGGCCGTTGCCGAATGGGCCACAATCAAGTCGAACGAGATGCCTGCCGCCTTGGAGCGCAAATGGAAGCCAACCGTGCTGGTTCCAGTTGAAGAGACGCAAATATTGACGGGAAGCTATCGTTTCTTATGGGCGATGACTTTCTCAAAGGGAGCCGTTTATCCGCTAGGCATCTATCATAAGGATTCGGCCGATCGCCTAGAAGATTTAGAGTGGCTGACGGCTGCTTTTCAAAAAGATGGCGTTTATGCACGGGCGACGTTGTTAGAAGTGGATGATTTTGTGCAGGGTGTGCGGTCTGCAACGCAGATTTTGCGGCATACGTTTTTTCGGCCGAATATCCTATTCTACAACCTGCGCCCAGACAGCGAAGTTGCGATGGTAACCGAACTGATCAACCGCGCCACGACCTACCGAATGGGCATCGTTATGCTAGCACGTCACCCTGTTGTTGAGCTAGGTCGAGAAAGTTTGATAACGGTTTGGTTGCAATATCGTGAGCAGGATTGGGAAGTGCGTGGCACGCTGTCTAATTTACATTTGCCCGTTTTGTTGGCAATGCAGCTAGCGAAAAACTGGGATGCACAAATATACCTTTGCACCGCTGTGGCAGATCCCGCGCTTGAACTAGATGCCGAATCAAGGCTCCACGATCTGATCGACATGGCGCGACTGCCCCGAAAGACAACGCAGGTTCGCGTCCTGTCTGGCTCATTTGAGACCGTGTTTGCGAATGCACCCCGCGCTGATCTCAATATCTTCGGTTTGTCCGACAGCGTTGAAGAGTGCCACGAAATTGTTGAACTCGTGAACGGTAGCTGTGTGTTTGTGCGTGACTCAGGCGAAGAAAGTATCTTTGCCTAGTGCAGACAACGAATGTTCTATGTCGGGTTTCCAGCTAAAAAAGCGCATTGGCTCCTAGCTGAAAACCTGACCGCCAAAGTTTTCAAGCGCCTATCTGGGCGAAATACCTTCAAACTTAGCCAAAATCTCTAGCATCACCTCATCTGCGCCGCCGCCAATCGAACTCAAGCGTGAATCGCGATAGTAGCGGGCCATTGGGTATTCTTCGACATAGCCCATGCCGCCATGGAATTGAATGCAGGTGTCCGCCACTTGACGAGATAATCGGCCGACTTTCAGTTTAGCCATGGAGGCCTCTTTGGTCATATCTTGTCCTGCAACATGCTTGCGCACACAATGATAGCAAAGCTGACGAAATGCTTCCCACTCTGCGATTAGCTCCGTTAGCTTAAAATAAACCCACTGATTCTCGATAAGCGGCTTGCCAAAAACGATGCGCTCACGGCAATATTTGATTGTCATATCGAGGATGGCGCGAATGCCGCCAACGCCCATTAGCGCCGCACAGAGCCGCTCAACTTGGAACTGCTGCATTTGAAGATAGAAGCCTTGCCCCTCTTTGCCAATGCGGTTGGCAACGGGCACACGCATATCGTCAAAGCGCAAAATGGCGGTGTCGCTGCTGCGCATGCCCAGCTTGTCCAGCTTGCGGCTGACGCTAAACCCTGGCGTGTCGGTTGGCACAATAATCAGCGACATGCCTTTATAGTTGCTGTCTGAACTGGTGCGGCACAGCATCGTCAGATAATCTGCCTGCGTGCCGCTGGTAATCCACATTTTGGAGCCGTTGATCACGTAGTCGTCCCCATCGCGCACGGCGGTTGTCCGAATCGCAGCAACATCAGACCCTGCGTGTGGTTCGCTGACCGCAATCGCAAAGACGGCATCCCCTGAGATGGCTGGCTTGAGGAACTTTTCTTTTTGTTCAGGTGTGCCAAACTCGGCTAGGGCAGGGGTTGCCATATCCGTTTGAACAGAGATTGCCATCGGGACACCGCCGCATTGAATTCGGCCGATTTCCTCCAAAAAAACCGTCTGATACCAATAATCCATCCCGCCGCCACCATATGCTTCAGGATAATTTAGCCCAAGCAGACCAAGATCGCCCATCTGTTTGAACAGCTTATGGGCTGGGAAAATGCCTTCCTCCTCCCATTCCTCAACGTGTGGATTGATTTCTTGCTCAACAAAATTACGCATCAATTTGCGTAACGCATCGTGTTCTTCATTAAAGTATAGAGAGTCTGTCATGATTGTTTGTCGCCTATCGTTAAGCCTTGCTAATACAAAATGTCTGCAAGCCTGTCCGCTGCATTTGAAATAAAGAGGTGTGTTGAAAGTGCCCAAAGTAGATACGCAGATTAGGCGTGATTGTAGGGAAGGGGGGAATATGCGTCAATTTATTGTTATGCCTGCCACTGTGTGGCTCAAGTAGATCGTGATTTTTTGCGATCTACAAACTAACACCAAAAAACACACAAAATTACGCAAACTACGCACAAACGTGACAAAAACCTTGTGTACAGGATTGTTGTTAATATAAAAGGGGTGAAAAGGTGCAAAAAGGTTTCCATTGAGGTGGTTCTGGCTAATATTGACCTATTGATTGTGAAAAATTGCACTAGACAAACCTGAATTAAAGCTGTACAATCCTCTCAAGTCAATTGTGAAAAATTTCACTCTAAAATGAGCAGTCACAATGATTTATATGGTAAAGAGTTTGGAACCTAACTTATTTATTTCTCCTTCTCCTTCTCTTTTCGTGAATGCGCTACTGTTATAGGTGGCGCATTTTGTTTTCTGCTAAAAAATAAGAATGGCGAACATTATTTTGTTTTGCCGCAAAATTGTTATAATTTTGTTTATGCTAGCTGATCCAATTGAACATGGACTTCTGCCAGACCTTGTGGGCTTTAATTTACGACGAGCCTATTTTATTGCGACCCAAATATTTACGGAGAAAGTGGAAAATATCACGGCGATTCAGTTTGCCATTTTAGAATTGGTGTCTGGAAATCAGTTTTTATCACAGAAAGAGATTGCCTTCAATATTGGCACTGCGCCGTCGGTGATTGTTCGGCCGATTCGGGATCTCGAAGCAAAAGGATTGGTGCAGCGTGCGAGATCGGAACAAGACCGCCGCAATCATCACATTACGCTGACAGATACAGGTAGGGAGTTTATGCAAACGTGCCGGGGGTCAATTGCGAATGTGGAAAATAAGCTGTTGGCAAATTTAGACGCAGACGAACGCACTGAAATGATTCGGTTGCTCAACAAAATTATTGAACGATAGAAACAAAAAGCCTCAAGGTTAACTTGAGGCTTTTTGTTATGAATTTGATTTAATTTCGGCGCGGCGTTTAGGCTGGCTGCATTTCGGCCGAATCGGGCGCTTCTACTTTTATCCCGCACTCAGTTGGAACAAACGTCTCTTTCTTTTGCTCAACAACAATTTGGGATCCATCAACTTTGACTGGCTTCTTCCAACTCGTCCAATCACAATCTGGATAACGTGTACATCCATAGAACACACGCCCTTTCTTTGTCTTCTTCTCGATCAACTCGCCACCACCAACGGGGCAGGTAACGCCTGTTTTGACCAAGATTTGCTCGGTGTGACGGCAGGTTGGGAAGTTTTGACAGCCCACGAATTTCCCATAGCGACCCATGCGGTAGACAAGCTGTCCTTCCTCACAGGTTGGGCATTTTCGGCCGACAAAGTCTGGTTCTGCATTCAGATTAACCTTTGGCAGCTTTTCGTCTGCAATTGCCAATCTGTCGCGGAACGGTTTGTAGAAAGCGTCGATGACCTTCGGCCAAGCTTCTTTCCCCTCTGCAATTTCATCTAATTCACCTTCGATTTGGGAGGTAAATTCAACAGACAAAATGTTCGGGAAATACTCAACCAGCATG
>JBMZDF010000449.1:0-5391 GCA_049614105.1 Promineifilaceae bacterium (SeqCode) | reverse complement strand
ACCATGCGAAAGCATCGAAAAGGTTAAGTGCGTACTGTTGCTCAAATTGGCTGCAACGGCTGCACCGTAAGCGGGCGGCGTGATCGGGTCAAACGCGCCAGACAAAATAAGCGTGGGAATGTCGCTGAGAACCGCTTCATTTTCAAGCGGAGCAGCCGTACGGTCAATCACATCGGCACAAACGCTGTAATAAGAGTCTGAATCTAAGTTAAAGCTGGCGATCCGTGGCTCAACCGTTGCCGCAGCGGCATCAAAATCAGCCTGCGTGTCAAACGCCACATCTTCATAACAGACGGTAGTTAAATGCTGGATCTCGCTAAACAGCAGTTCGCCCGAAAAAATATTGTAAAACGCTTCATCAATAAACAGCTCATAATCGCCAGCTTGTGCATCGTAAATCGCCTTGGGCAGTTCAGGCAGTTGGAAATCTGCATAGAGTGCGCCAAACAGCCCGTTCATGAGCATATCCCCATTAACCATCACATCACGCGAAACGCCTGTGTAGCGATCAGATGCGCCCTCAACCAACACGGGCGTTTCGTTGAGCAAATCGACCGTGCTGTAGAAAACGCCGCGCAGATCGGGGTAAATAGCGTTGCAGGCGGAATCTTGTGTGCAAGCTGCAAACAAATGCTCAAAGGCACGATCCATTGAGGTGATGACCGATGGCTCGAATGTTTTGTCGAGGGGAACAACGGCGTCGATTATCGCGCTGCGCACAATTTGAGGGTGGTCGCGCATAATCGTTTGCGCGAGGCGTGTGCCGTAGGATGCACCATAGAAGCTGGCTTGCTCATAGCCGAGTGCTGTAAGCAGGTCTTTGACATCGGCCGCTGATTCGGCCGAATTATAGCTCGCCAAATTTGCCCCTTCAGCAATCAACTCGTCACGGCAACCAAAAATCGCCTCACGAAACGCCGCATCATACGCGTCGTTTGCTTCGGCCGGCTGATCTAAATACTGGTAGTCGATGTCAGTCAACGGAGCGCAGTCAAGATGAGGGGTTGCGCCTGCGGAACCGCGATGGCTAAAAAAGATGACGTCGCGCTCTGCCAAAAACACCGACATGTAATCAGCTAAAAACCAGTCAACGGTTGTCATCGTGTCGCCACCTGGACCGCCTTCCAAATAGACGAGGGGATCGGCGGCAGGCGTGGCGCTGCTGCTTTTCATCACGGCGTAGGCAAGCGTGATGCTGTTATCCTCATCTGCAAAGGCGGGGTCACGTGTTTCGGTGACGCGGATAGTGCCACACTCAAAGTTGCGTTCGCCTTCTTCAAAGGGGCAGTCACCGGGGGTGAGTTCGGCCGAATGCTCGTTCTCCACTTCGGTGACAATTAGGGGGTCAGTTGATTCAATTTCGGCCGAATCGTCGGCTATCGTTTCCGCCTCTGATTCTGTATCAACTGCCTCTGTGGCAACAGTAGCCGACGTTGTAATGAGCGGCAGCGGTGGGACTTCTACGGCATTCTGCGGATCATCACTACAGGCGACGAGCAATGTAAATGATGCAAACAAAATTATGATGAGGCGGGCTAATTTCATAGGGATATTTCCTTTACTCCTAAATTCAAACAAGTTAACTTGGTACAGGTTGCAGGTTGACAGAAAACCGCTTTGTTTGCAAGCAATGTGCGCAAATTAATGTATTTTGTAAACAAACTGTAACTGGGATAGAGGCGGCTAAGATGTAAATTTTGTGCGGGTCGCCCTCTTTTTGTACCCTGCCCAAATCGTCATGCAAATTGGCTGTTACAATAACAGGATGAAAACGACAATGATACGCGGCGGAACGGCTGTGATTGGGCAGACCGTTTCACAACAGGATATTCTGATTCAGGGTGAGAAAATTGTGGCAATTGGACAGCTTGCTAGCATGGACGCTGACCAGACAATTGACGCCAATGGGTTGCTGGTGCTGCCCGGTGGGGTTGACACGCACGTTCACTTCAACGATGAGTTTATGGGAACGGTTAGCGTGCATGATTACTACACAGGAACGTTAGCGGCGGCGTTTGGCGGCACAACAAGCGTGGTTGACTTTTCTAATCAGGCACAGGGCGCAACGCTGATGTCAACGCTCACCAATAAGTTTGCCGAGGCCGAAGGGAAGGCGATTATCGATTATGGTGTGCATCCCACGATTACGCAGCCCAGCGAGGCGACGCTGGATGAGATTCCGTTGATGGTTGAGGCAGGTGCGCCGACGATTAAATGTTACATGACTTATCGGGCGGAAGGGTTGCTAATGGAGGAGCCTGAACTGCGACAGATTTTGACCCGTTTGCGTGAGGCGGGTGGGATGTTGATGGTGCATGCTGAGGATAACGATTCGGCCGAAAAAGGGATCGCCCACTATCTCGATAACAACCTTACAGCCCCCATTTATCACGCCCTAAGCAAGCCGATCGACGTCGAAAATCTTGCGATCGAACGCTGCATCGACATTGCCCGCGACACGGGCGGACGCCTGTTTATTGTCCATCTCACGACCAAGGAAGGGGTTGATCTGGTTGGCAAAGCACGCGGGGAAGGGGTCGACATTTTGGCTGAAACCTGCACCCATTACCTGATGTACACCGATGCCGTATTTGAACACCCAGAGGCGCTCAAATGGGTCTGCTCACCGCCAATTCGCGATCAGGCAGCACAGGACAAGCTGTGGCAAGGGGTTCGCGACGGCCGATTGGTGCAGGTAACTTCGGACGATGCCGCTTACTCATGGGAAGCAACGTTAATGGGCAAAGCGCGTTTTGATTTGTGTCCAAACGGGATGCCAGGGATCGAACCGCGTTTCAGCCTGCTCTATTCGGAAGGGGTTGCCAAAGGACGACTTTCGCTGCCGCGTTTTGTCGAACTGGTTGCGACCAACCCCGCACATCATTATGGCTTTACCGAAAAAGGGCGTTTGCAGCCTGGGCTAGATGCGGACATTGTGCTGCTCGATCCGCACGCGACTTGGACAATGGGGCAAGCGACCTCACATTCCTGCAACGATTGGCACGCGTACGAAGGGTTTGAGATAACGGGGAAAATCGAGAAGGTCTTTTCGCGTGGCGAGTTAATTATCGATGGGGATGTGTGTTTAGCTCAGAAAGGGCGCGGGCGGTATGTGAAGCGGCGCTTGCCGTAAAGTGGATAATCCCCACCCAAAACCCTATTTACGCGGCTCGTGAATAGGACGGGGATTTCCAAGAAGGAAGAAAATCATGCCGAAAAAAGGCATGAATACAATGATGAGAGTCCACAAAATGGTGCGGCTACTATTGAGGTCGCGGCGGGCAAGCAAAACGAGGGCTGGCACGGTAACAACCGCCCAAAGCCCCCCCATGAAAAGCAGTTGAATTAAAAGATAGCCAAGATTAATCCCAAGTGCATCCATACTGTTTGTCTAGTTGATCTCAGCGACAGTCACGACCCACAAAAAGCTTGATGGGGCGTGACAGCCACGTCTAATTTCGTTTATGCTTCGAGCAGCGGCGGGGTTTCTTCGGCCGAACCACCCGCCTCAATCGCCAGCACCTTGTTCAAACGACGCACAAAACGCGCCTGCTCACTCATAAACGACGCGCCAAGGAAACCGCGCACCAGCTTGATCGCCAGCGCAGGGCCAACAATCACGCCGCCAAGCGCCATAATGTTCATGTCGTCATGTTCCACCCCCTGCACGGCAGAGTAAATGTCGTGGCAGAGGCAGGCGCGTGCGCCTTTTACTTTATTGGCGGCGATACTTGCGCCAACGCCACTGCCGCAAAACAAAACGCCTTTGGCGTTTTCGGTGCTCGCGACGGTGCGGGCCAGTATTTCAGCCGAATCGGGGTAATCATCTGTCGCAATGTATTCATGCGCCCCCACGTCTGTCACATCGTATCCTTCCGCAACTAGCTGCGCTTTAATCTTTTCTTTGAGGGCAAAGCCCGCATGGTCAGCTCCAACAATCACTTTCACGGCAAATCTCCACGTAAGGTTTATGCTTTTGTTGCCGTCCGATAAAATAGTCGGGCTTGTGCAACAGGCACGATTATACGACAATGAACAAGGACAAAACATTGCAAGAATTAGGTTGAGGGGATTTAGGCGACACAATGCCCGAACGACCCCAGTAATTATTAATTATTTGCTATTGATTAATAATTATTCGCTTTATTCTAACATCTACTTTTGCAACATTTATCAGGAATATTATGAACCCCCTAGTCGAACTCTGGTCACATGGACAAAGCTTTTGGTATGACAACATGCGCCGTCGCTACTTATTTGACGGCACAATTCAAGGTCTAATCGACAACGACGGTTTGCGCGGCATGACCTCTAATCCGTCGATCTTCATGAAGGCAATCGGGCAAAGCGACGATTATGACGGGCAGATTGCGCAGCTTGCCGCCGAGGGCAGCGGCATCAAAGAGATTTATGAGGCGCTTGCCGTTCGCGACATCCAAATCGCCTGCGACCTATTCACCAATTTGTTTATGGCGTCTAATCGGGGAGATGGTTACGTGAGCCTTGAAGTGTCGCCTGATTTGGCACGTGATACCCAAGGGACGATTGATGAGGCACGACGCTTGTTCGCAGCGGTTAATCGGCCGAATTTGATGATCAAAGTGCCCGCCACGCCAGAGGGCATCCCCGCAATCCAAACCTTGATCAGCGAAGGCATCAACGTCAACGTGACCCTCATGTTCAACATGGATCATTACATCGCGGTCGCTTATGCCTACGTCAACGGCTTGAAATCGCTGGTCGCCAACGGTGGCGATCCGTCAAAGGTCGCGTCTGTGGCTTCTTTCTTCGTTAGCCGCGTTGATGCCAAAGTAGACAAATTGCTTGAGGTAATTGACCAGCCAGAGGCACAGAACGCACTTGGCAAAGTGGCAATCGCCAATTGCAAAGTCGTCTATCAAGCGTTCAAAGATATTTTCCACGGCGATGCGTTCTCACGACTGGCCGCAGCAGGTGGCGCACCACAGCGCGTTCTTTGGGCATCCACCAGCACCAAAAACCCAAGCTACCCCGATACGCTTTATGTTGACACGCTTGTTGGCCCCGCAACGGTCAACACGATGCCGCCGAAAACAATCGACGCCTTCCGCGACCACGGCACGGCTGCGAACGTGATCGAGTCAGGCGTTGCAGACGCAGAGAAAACGCTGGCGGACATTGCCGCAGCGGGTGTCAGCCTCAAAGATGCAACAGAGGCGTTGCAAGATGCAGGCGTCGACAGCTTCGCAAAAGCGTTTGTTCAACTGATGACAACCCTTGAGGGGGAAGTCGCAAAATATCAGTAGCGTTTAGCAAGAAAAGCTGGCTCTTTGGGATTTAGAAAGCACCCTCCCTTAGTCCCTCCCGAAGGGAGGGAGATCAGATCCCTCCCCCTCTGGGGGAGGCTAGGTG
>JBMZDF010000448.1:0-5396 GCA_049614105.1 Promineifilaceae bacterium (SeqCode) | reverse complement strand
TCCTTTGCGATCAAACATACAAGCCTGAAGAAGTGACGCAAATGTTGCTGAGTGCAGGGTTTTCAACCGTTGCTGTTTCAAGCGCGTGGGACAATGTTGGATTGTACGATGAATCGGAATGGCTGACTTATGTTGCGACAAAGTAGGCTGGTTTCTAAAAAGTAAAAACGTTTCAGAATAAACCGCAGAGTAGAAAATCAGATTCCTCCTCCTCTGGGGGAGGCTAGGTGGGGGTGCTGTCAACTTCTTAAGATACCAAAGAGCCTTCTTTATTCCTCATTCTTCATTCAATATTCTTCATTTTCTTCCTCCAACTCCTCAGATCCAAAAGTAATTTTTAGAAATGTGAAACGTAATGGAGGGTACTGACGTTTATACTTGTAAGCCTTTATCTACTGGTGCTTTTGAAGTTGAAAAGTACATAAAAGTAGAGTTGAAATGCAGGAGTTCGCAGGCAAATTTCAGAAGGATGATGGGATCAATTACGCGACGTTCACGCACTCTTGGCGTGACCTTAGTTGAAAAAGCTACTGTTTCCTTATACCATGGAGACGACTATGATGTTTAATCGACGTTCCTCGTCAGTGTTAAACATCCTTTGTAGGGATGCACTAAATCATACAAAGAACGATGGCCAGCTGGGAGCTAAAGTAAAATAGTTATCATCAAAACAGTTGTACGATTAATTGTAAATAAACAAATTGGTCGTGTGAAAATCGCGTAAACGGTTGCATCATTAAGCAGTATGTTTATAATTATGATTATTACTCTCGTTCTTGTGATGTAGTTCCACACAAAACAGGATGTGATAACAAGCCATTTTGGTTGAGACGTCAATCTTAATCATCGTGGTGTGAGATTCGGAGAAAACAGGGTTCAGCCTCCACCCCCCATATCTGCCAGTGGTTCCGGCGAGTTCATGAAAATCAGGTGATTGACATTCACTTTGCGCTGTTGTCGTGCAATGTTTGTTAACACTTTTGGTGATTGCCGAACCTAAATTCCATAAACGACAACAATAAGTCTCTTTGTTCATAATCGCCGTTGCAAGTTAGTTTTGCTTGCAAGTGGTTTGTGTTCAACTTAAGAGATTTACGAATAAGGTCAACATGTTTGTGAATCGTCAGACGGAGTTTGCGCACCTAGATAGTGCGTTAGCGAACATTCATCGTGGTACTGCGCAACTAGTGATGCTGTATGGGCGGCGACGTATTGGGAAAACAACCTTGCTGCGTCATTGGGCAGAAACTACAAACGCATCAGTTATTTATTGGGCTGCGGACAAGGAACCTCCTGCACTACAGCGGCGTAGCTTCACCGCTGTAGCAACGCAAATGCCAGAGTCATATGCTCCGCAGTTTGATAACTGGGATGCACTTTGGGAGTGGTTTTCTGCGCAACTGTTGGAGGCGGGAGGCCCACAAATCATCATTCTAGATGAAGTATCGTATGCATCTGAAGCAGATTACAGCATCATCACAGCGATTCAGCGTTCTTGGGAAGCTTATTTACAGCATTCGCAGGTGATGCTGATTTTGGCAGGGTCGCATGTTAAGACGATGGAGAGTTTAGCCGCCAGCAAATCACCTTTGCATGAGCTTTTAGACCTCCAAATGCAATTGCCACCGCTGAAATATGCTGAGATGCGAACGTTTTTCCCTGATTGGAGTTCGGCCGAACGGATCATCCTCTACAGCATGATGGGGGGAATACCAGCCTATTTGTCATGGCTTGATCCGTCTTGCTCGCTAGACCAAAATTTGGAAGAGCACATCTTTTCAAATGGGAGCATGTTCATCGCAGAGCCGCAAATGCTGCTTTATGATGAATTGCGAGAACTCAACACCTATTTGTCAATCCTGCGTGCTATTGCAAACGGACAACATACGCTGACCGAAATCAGCAATGCCTGTTTGATTAGCCGCACAAATCTAACTGTCTATCTTGCCCGATTGCTCGATATGCAGTTAATTGATCGGCGGCTGCCAGTCACTATCCCTGATGCGCTGCGCCCTCGTTCAAAACGCGGTCGTTATCATCTCACAGATGCGTACTTCCGATTCTATTTCCGATTTATTGTGTCGCAGCAGCAAGCAGGGTATCAGTTGTCGGCGTTGTTACAACGGGCGCGTCAAGAGCTAGATCAGTTTGCAAGCGTTGGGTTTGAGCGTGTTGTGCGCGAATGGATTATATCGCAAACTGACACGAGCATTTTGCCTTTTGTAGCTGACAATGTTGGGGCGCATTGGAGCCGTTTGACGCGCGTTGATGTCGTCGCCGTTCATTGGGCCAAGAAGGAGTTGCTGTTAGCGGCTTGCCATTGGGAAGTCCATGAGGTTCCGTTACAGCAAGTTAAGCAACTTGTTCGCAAAGCGTCTCGTGTGCGTCCAGACCTCCCCAACGGGGCTGAATGGAAGATTCACTTTGCACTATTTTCCCGATCGGGATTGTCTCCCGAAGCGGCCGAAGCGTTTCGTCGTGAAAATGGTGTAGTTGTCCCGCTAGAACGGCTTGATCAACCGTAAAGGGGATAATGATAGGTCAGTGTTGTTTGTTATTGCTTGATTTATATGCATTTATTTTTCCGACCTATCGTACAAGCCGAATGGTTGTTACCCACTTGATTTGACGGAGCGCATTGTCAGTTTCGCTTGGAACAACAAGGCGAATTAATCCGTTTTTTCGGTCAAGTGGGCGGCCATCGCTGTGTGTACACAGCAGGATCGGCTGCCCTTCCGCTAGCTCTTGGACAAAAATCCGATTGCCGAACCCATCTGTACTGATTACCTCAACTTCCTGAAAATCAACGCCATCCACAAGCATACGAAGCGCAACACCACTTAACTGATAGGGGCCGTGCGTGCCGTGGTCGGTTGCGAAGCTGTAAATGAGTTGTGATTGTGGCAATGCGGCAAGCGCTTGCAGCGTGAAACGTGTTGTATTGTTGTCGGGATCTATGAGAGTGATGCTTTCATCCGCATCAGGGGGGGTAAGGTTGTTATCGTGGCTATGAGGTTGGAGGGGATCTGCTGACATTGGGGGAATTGTGAGGTGTGGGAACCCATAAAATGGGGCAGAATACACATGACTATTCTGCCCCACGTAATTAATGATTATCAAGAAACTTTAGTCGCGTGACATAATCGGCAGATAGGAGATGTAGGCAAATGGTGTGCCCCCATCAGTTACCTCACCCTGATCAGCCACGCCCTGAGGGTTAGGAGCACCTGCAGGCTGTGTCGCACTGTCAAACAGTCGGAAACGATAGTTTGTGCCGTATGCTTCATCAAACCCGCTTGGTGGTGTAATGCTTAAGCTGTTACTACCGACAGAAACGGCACTGTTAAACACAAGCTCACCACTATCAAAGATGCCATTATGATTCCAGTCGAACCAGGCTTGTAGCCAAGCATTTGCGCCAGAGGGTGTCCCTGACACAGCAACTACCACATTGTCTGTTTGCCCTGCTGCTAAATTAGGGATGAAAAGCCCGTCATCATCTATGCTATCCTGCCCTTGGTTTGCAATTGTGTCGCTTGTCCAATTTGTGCCAATTGATAAAGCGCCATTTCCTTTGTGTGCGGCAATCCCGTAGCTGCTTGCCAAGTCACTTAAATCTGCATTAAAGTCCATAAATGCGCCATCTGGAGTAAGGCACCATTGTGTAATGGATCCTATATCGTTCGATGCTAAGTCACTCACCTTCAGATTCCAAGTGCCCGCAAAGTTATCACCATTAAACGAACTAAGGGTCCCATTTGGCTTTAATAATCCCGATAAAGCAGGATCTGTTGTACTACAAGTAGTTTCTGCGATGTTGGTTGCCGCATCATCAAATATGGCGCTGATGTTATTGCCGCCACAACTACTGGTTCCATTCGATGTTGGCTTATCAATAATTGTGACCGTACTGTTACTGTCGGCATGCTCTAATGTAATGACAAGATCTCCAACGTAAGTATGCGTTAGTTCAATACTCACATTAAGATCACTCAACGTGCCGTTTTGGGAAATAGTTTGAGAGGAGACGATCCCCGCAGAAGAATTGTCAGGGATTGCTAAGGTCGATGTGTTACACAAGTCACTAATCGTGGTCGTCATAAACCCATACGTGGGTGAAGTGATGTTGCCGCAAGCATTGTCTCCTGTCACACGCCAATAGTAATTGGTAAATGCTTGCAGACCAGATAACTGGTACTGATTGGTTGTGAGATTTGATGCAGACGCGATGATGTTTGTAAACGCCGCATCTGTCGCGACCTCTACTGTAAGATTAGCAATCGATGATGTAGATAGACTCCAGCTAAGGACGACGTGCTCACTTTGTAAAATAGACCCAGCCGCTGGCAAAATGGATGACTGGGGTATCGTTATTTTATCATCGAGAACGTTCAGTTGCAGCGACGTACTTTTGCTTAATGCGCCGCCTGTAGCGATTACATTAAAGTTATGTGTGCCAAGCGCAGGGCTGTTGACGTTTAACTGTGAACTGCTTGGGAAGGACGAAACAGGATTGATGCTAAAGTTGCTGCCGCCCGCTAATCCGCTTGTGGATAGGGTCACAGGGCTATTGAAACCGCCGTTTGCACTCAGATTGAGGATGTACTGTGCCGCAGATCCGTGGCAAGCCTCGATTGAACTGAGCGCCGGGGTTATTGTAAAGTTAGGTGTTGATTGACCACAACTATCAAACTTAAAGGTGGCAATTCGAGTGCTCCACTGTGAGCTGGGGTTATACTGACCTGTAAACCAAAATGTGCAATCATCGGCCGGATCAACATTAAGCTGAGAGTAATCGCCATATCGAATGCTGCCGTTTGCACCAGACCCGTCGATGATAAGACCCTCACCCTGTAGCAATGTACCTAATGGGTCATTTGCCAAGCGGCCTGCATAGCGTAATCCTGGGAAAATTGAACTGCTAGAAACATTGTAGGCAACCGCCATGTTGCCATCCTGATCCAATGCAGCACTCCCCATCCAACGGCTGTGAGCGTCAGGTGAATAAGTTCCTTCTTGATAAAGCGTCCAATTCCCGTTGCCAATTTTTCGCAGTTCAAACCAGCGGATGCCTGATCGATCGTTGCCCGTTACGCTGCCCACTACATCCGTTGACAAATTACCAACTAGACTCTCATGAGACCCGAAGTTGCGATATTGCAGGCGTTGCATCACAACTTCACGAAGCGGATCGAGTTTGACGCTGCTGCCACTTTGAGGGATACATGAGTAGGAAGATAACCCACACAAATCCGAGTCAAATTCTGTGATAGATACCGTATGCGGTGATGTGGAAACGGTTGAATTTGCTGGCGTATTCCAATCGACTTTAAACTCGAAAATTTCGAGACAGTCAGATGAGGCGCTGTTTGCACACGAGCCTGCGCCATGTGGTT
>JBMZDF010000447.1:0-5410 GCA_049614105.1 Promineifilaceae bacterium (SeqCode) | reverse complement strand
TGGCCATTTGGCGATCCATCCTGACAACCCCGATCTTGTTTATGTGGGTGCGATTGGTAGCTCAGCGGGTGGCGGGAACGCGCTGCAAAAGTATGACCACAAGACAAAACAACTTCAGCTAATCACTATTTGGCCTGAAAACAATCGTGGGCGTGGCGCAGGCGATTGGAAATATCGTTTCCAATGGACCTATCCGATCCGCATTTCACCACATGATTCAAATGTGCTGTATGCGGCGGGCAATCACCTGTTCCGTTCAACAGATGAGGGACAAAGCTGGGAAATCATCAGCCCTGACTTGTCGCGCAACGATCCTGAAACGCTTGTTGTGTCAGGCGGGCCGTTGACAAAAGATACGTCTGGTGCAGAGAATTATGCGACTATCTTCACCTTTGAAGAGTCTCCACATGAAGCAGGTTTGTTCTGGGCAGGCACAGATGATGGTCTGGTTCATATCTCCAAAGATAGCGGTGCGAACTGGAAAGATGTGACGCCGACCGATCTGCCGTTTCGGACGATGATTCACACGCTAGAAATCTCCCCCCATGACCCTGCAACCTGCTACCTAGCTTGCACAGGTTACAAATTAGACGATTTTAGGCCCTATTTGTACAAAACAAACGATTATGGCGAGACGTGGGAAAAGATTGTCAGCGGTATCCCTGATGATGACTTTACACGTGTTCTGCGTGAGGACCCTGTCCAACGTGGTTTGCTCTACGTGGGCACAGAGACGGGGATCTACATTTCGTTTGACGATGGAGCGAACTGGCGACGCATGGGTGGCAACTTCCCTGTTGTTCCCGTTTATGATATGCAGCGCAAACGGGATGATTTGGTTGTGGCAACGCATGGGCGCTCGTTCTGGATTATGGATGATGTGACGCATCTGCATCAGCTTGCGCGTCGTGACGTTGTGCAGCTTTGTGCGCCAACGCCGCACGTGCGGATGCCTGAACCGATGTTCCGTGGTTTCCTAACGATGTTCCTGAACCCTGACGAGCCAGCGCGTAAGCTGTATACAATGTTTGGCTCAATGGCAACAATCGAACCAAAATTCCTAGAGACAGGTGCAGTTGAGTGGATCAACCACGATTGCGGTAGCGATGCTCCAGACGGCGTCGTGCTGCACTATTATTTGCCAGACGTGCCAGAGGGTGCTATTTCGATCGCAATTTTAGATGCGGATGGGAACGAAATACGGATGTTTAGCAGCTGGAAACGGGATGACAAAGATCGACAGGTGCGAATCCCAGCCAAAATGGGACTCAATCGGTTTGAGTGGAACATGCGCTATGACAATGCTAGCAGGCTAGACGGTGCGCCTATGTCAATGCCCGGCCCGATTGCTAAGCCCGGCATGTATCAGGCGCGGTTGACCGTTGGTGAAAATGTTCAGACCGTTGCGCTTGAGATTCAGAAAGATCCGCGTATTTCGGCAAGCGACGACGATCTTGCGGCGCAATTTGATCTGTTGATGCAGGTTCGTGACAAACTATCAGAAATTGCAGAGACGGTGAACAAGTTGCGCAAAGTACGCTCTCAAATCGAAGTTTGGAAAGCACGTGCTGATGAAGCAAGTGATTTAGTCAAACTTGGTGCGCAAGTGATTGATGGATTGACCAAGGTTGAAAATACGCTCGTTCAGGCAAAGGGTGCAAGCTTCTTTGACATGAATAATGCGGCAAAAGTAGCCGAGCAACTGTTTAATTTGCCAAGCGTCATTGCAAGTGCAGATACACATCCAACGAAGCAGTCGATTGAGGCTTATGCTGAGTATGCGGCACAGGCGGACGAGGCGATTGCAGAGTTTGAGACGATTATCGCAGAAGGAATTCCAACTTTGAACGCGGCGATAAAATCGGCCGAAATTCCCGCCATCGACTGTTAAACACGAACAACACCAACAAGAAGTAAAGTACACAAGGCAAGAAACAGCCTGTGCTTTGCTTCTTCTCACCCTTTACGCCCATTCGTGAATCTGTTTCAAGATCGCAATTTCATTCAAGTCACCCTCGCCGACTTCCTTGTACGTGCCGCCTATCAAATGGGCAAGACCCCCTTGCTGCCAATTTTTGCGGCGGCGCTAGGAGCAAGCGACGTTTTACTAGGTTTAATCGTGTCCGTCTCTACCGTGACGGGCATGGTTGCAAAACCATTGGTTGGGTTGCTTTCAGATCGTTGGGGCCGCAAGCTCTGGCTGTTGATTGGAACCGCGTTTTTTGCTTTTACGCCATTCGCCTATTGGCTTATCCAAACCCCTGAACAGCTTGTCGCCATCCGCATCATTCACGGAACCGCAACCGCAATTTATGGCCCCGTGACGCTGGCGTTTGTGGCGGAACAGGCGGGGGAACGGCGAGCTGAAAAGCTGGGCTGGTTTAGCAACGCACGCAGCCTTGGTTACATCGTTGGCCCTGCGCTTGGTGGTTTTTTGCTGCTGTGGGTTTCGCCCCAGTGGGTTTTTACCGCAATTGGCGCGGTGAGCCTGTTGGCGTTTGTGCCTGTGGTTGGGATTCGCGATGATGAACGGATGCATTTTCGGCCGAAATTAAGCTGGTCCAAACAGATAAAAACAGCACTACACAACAGCAGCAACTCCTCGGCCGTCTGGTTATCGGGCGGCATTGAGGCGATGAGCTACGTGGGGCTTTATGCGCTGCGTGCTTTTTTGCCGCTGTATGCGTTGGGGGAGGGGTGGAATTCGGCCGAAATTGGCACCTTCTTTGCCGTGCAGGAAGCCGCCAATATCGTTTGCAAGCCAATTGGCGGACGCCTTGCCGATCGTTTTGGTAAACATATGCTGATTACGATTGGCACGCTTGGTTTGGCGTTAACGCTGCCGATGGTTGCGATCGCAACGACGCTCTGGCAAATGCTGTTGATAACGGCGGCAACTGGCGTTTGGCAAGCGATTTTGTTTCCAGCGACAACCGCCCTTGTTGCCGATCAAATCGATCCGCAAAATCTCGGCGTGGGGATGGGGGTCGTTGGCACGTTGCGCAACGCGGGAAAGGTTGCTGGCCCCTTGATCGGCGGCGTGTTGCTCGCCTATTTTGACTTCTCACATTCATTTATTGCGATTGCAATTATTCTTGTGTTGGGAAGCGCCGTCCTGCTGCTGTGGGGAATTTCTTCTCCACAATTTCCAAAGACAGAGCGTTATTATGGAAGTTCGGCCGATTAAGTGCGCCACCAATGGCGCGTCTCCGTTAGAGAAGCTAGATGATTTTTCGTCAATCATTACTTGTGATCTACTTAAAACCCTACCATCAATAAACCTCAGAGGTTTTCATTTCTAGACCAGAGTAGACGACAACAAACCCCTGAGGTTTTACATCAATAACTCATTGCGACTACTAATACCTACTATGTTAGAACAAGCCAAAGAAATACAGAATAAGTTGAGCGCCTTGCGCCGCACAATTCATATGAACCCTGAGCTAAGTTTTCAGGAGTTCCAAACAGCTAGACTGATTGGGGACACGCTGAGCGAGCTTGGCATTGAATACACCATGGGCGTTGGCAAAACGGGCGTTGTCGCGCGACTTGGCAACGGTAATGGCCCAACAATTGGCATCCGTGCCGATATGGACGCGCTCCCGATTTTAGAAGCGAACGATGTCCCTTATAAATCGCAAAATGCAGGCGTGATGCACGCTTGCGGACATGACGCGCATACAACGATGTTGATGGGTGTTGCTATGTTGCTCAAAGATGAGCAAATTGACGGCGAAATCCGCCTGTTATTCCAACCTTCAGAAGAAGCATCCGATGATGAAGGCATCAGCGGCGCACCGCGCATGATCGAAGATGGCGCAATTGAAGGGCTTGACGCCGTAATCTCACTACATGTCGACGGGACGCTTGACGTGGGTAAGGTGGTTGTGCGCGACGGCTACATTCTGGCGAATTCAGACTCGATTCATGCCAAGATTATTGGCAAGGGAGGGCATGGTGCAATCCCGCAGCTAGCTGTCGACCCGATTTTTATTGCCGCGCCCGTGTTAACCGCAATTCATGGAATTGTGTCCCGCAAGGTCGATCCGTTGGAACCTGCTGTGATTACGGTCGGCCGACTTGCGGGCGGGACTGTTTCAAACGTGATCCCAGGCACGGTTGAGATGGATCTAACCCTGCGCAGCATGAGCGACGAAGTGCGCGAGTTGCTTGTTTATGAAGTGGAACAGGCGTTGTCAATTGCCAAAGCGTTGGGTGGCGATTATGAGATTAAAGTGCATCGAGGATATCCTGCACTTTACAATGATCCAGAGGTCACCGAATGGGTGCGCCAAACGGCGGTCGATTTGATTGGCGCGGATAACGTGCTCGAAGGAACCCCCGTGATGGCTGGCGAAGATTTTGCGTTTATGTCGCGAGCCAGCCAAGGTATGATGATGAATTTAGGTACAAAAGCGGTTGATGGGATGCCGCGCTTTGTTCATCATCCCGAATTTGACTTAGATGAAAGCTGCATGCCGATTGGGGCCGCTATTATGGCTGAGACGGCGCTGCGTTATGTGCGCGGAGAATATTCATAGCAATCTATCGGGTTTTCGTAAACCGACCCGCTGGGTTCGCGTTTACGATCCCCGTGTTTCGTAAATCATTATGACAGATCAAACCAACCAACCGCCTCCCGATACGCTGACCACACGCCTCGGCGTTTTAACGCGCCGTGAAACAGAAGCCCGTATTTTAGCGCCTGTGATTGATGCGTTGGGCGACCGTTTCGGCCGAAATGAAGTCGTCGAAACAGTCCGTGACACCATCATCCGCATCGCCCAAGAACAGGGCGCACAGCTAGCCGACACGATGGGTGGTAATGGCTCCAACGCATTTCTCGACTCGTTGCAATATTGGACAAAAGACGATGCGCTTGTTATCGATTTGCTTGAGCATACTGACGAAAAGCTGTCTTTTAACGTTGTTCGCTGCCGTTACGCAGAGCTGTACAAATCGTTGGGCATTCCTGAACTGGGCGCGGTGCTCTCGTGCAATCGCGATTTTGCGCTTGTGGAAGGATTCAACCCCGAAGCCGACCTGACGCGCACCCAAACAATTATGCAGGGTGCGTCCCACTGCAATTTTCGCTACACGTTTAAGCCGCCACTTTCGGCCGATGCAATTGAACTTGACATGGCCTAATTTGATTTAACTGCCTCACAAAGGAAGGATATAGAAATGAGTTGGAGTACTTATCTTGCTGAGAACCAAGATCGTTATTTGGAAGAACTGAAAGATTTTTTGCGGATTCCAAGTGTTTCGAGTTTGCCCGAACATGCGGCCGATGTGGCGCACGCCGGCCGATGGGTTGCCGACCGCATGACAGCCGCCGGCATCGAAAACGTCGAAATTATGCCAACCGCTGGGCATCCCGTTGTTTATGGCGACTGGCTGCACACAGAAG
>JBMZDF010000446.1:0-5415 GCA_049614105.1 Promineifilaceae bacterium (SeqCode) | reverse complement strand
TTGAACTGAAGAATGGTCGTATGCAGCGCATCTACTTCTTTGCAAAAGAGATTAAGGATGACGCACTAGATGAAGTTCCAGAAGGTCGCATCGTGGCTGAAAGCCGCAACGGACTCCCTGTTCTAAAAAAAGCACCAACTGAATAGTCAGTTGTGAGTATTAAAAATAATCAAAAGCCTTGGCATAGTTGCTAAGGCTTTTTGTTTTCGGCAGGTTGGGCGCAACAGTTTTTGTTATTCGCCGATGGCGTTGTCTGGTAATCGGCCGATTGTTGCGTCCTGAACCGTGCCGTTACGCGAAAGCGACCCGTTGTACTCACTGCCGCTGCCGGCCGAAACCCAGCCAGACATGTTAAAAGGATGCGCCCCATCGGCCGAAACCCAACGCCCATTGTACATACGAGCAATGTGCAAATGCGTCCCCGATGAGTAGCCTCCTTCACAAGATGGATGCCCTATCTTTTCGCCAGCTCGAAGTTTTGTTCCAACCTGCACACGGTCGCGTGTAGCAATATGTTGATAGAGAATTGCCCACCCTGTTCCAGCAAAGCCATCCCCATCAAGATCAAGCACCACCGCGCCAAAATCGCTGCGCGTGACAACCCCATCCGCAACGGCCGTCACCCATGCGTCTGACTCATAACAACCAAATTTTTCTTCGGGCGGCACAAAATCAAGTGCCCCCCAACCAGAGCCAGAAATCCAACCACCGTGCGGGCCACCTGTGAAATACCACGTAACGCCACTTTCCCAAGGTAACAGCATTTCAGGAACATCGTTTGGCGGCCAAAATGCCTCATCTGCGTAGGAAAAGGGATCGCCGAATAAGTTTTTATAGGTGGCATAGAAGCCATTTGCGCTTGCATCAACAACCCAGCGATCATAATCAGAGGTAGCGGCGAGCCAATTTTGAACGCCTGCCGTTCCGTTGTTGATTTCGGGTGAAAATAGCACCTGCCCACCATCAGCCAGCGTAATCCCCGTTAGCCCCCCTTCACTGCGGCCATAGTAGCCTAAGTTCAAACGGTTTGCTGCCCACTCAAGCTGTCCATACAGCCCTTGTGGCCCCGCTGAGTTGCCCATCATCGCCTCATTCACGATGTTCGGATTGCTCTGCGTCAGCCAATTTGTCCTAAACTCAAGTGCGGCCAGCAGCAATCGGGGATGGACACGGGTGCGCTCTGCGACAAGCTGCACAATCGCGATTCCGCCCAACGGGGTTCCTTCAACCGTGCCTTGATAGGTGCGTAGGTAACTTTCACTAGGCACAACTTGGTTCACATCAAACCCTTTGGCGCTTGGCCCAAACACAAGCTCGCTATCAGGAATAATCAGAATTAGCTGCACATCTGCGGCCTGAGTTGTGTCAGCGGTTCCTTTTGATTCGGCGGGGAGATAGAGGCGTTGACCCGCAGACAAAACGTTGGGGTCAACCACAGCATTCAATTCGATAAGTGTCTCAATCGGGAGATTGTACTGGTTGGCAATGCCCTGTAAGGTTTCACCCGCTTGGACAACATGTGAGGGGGGAACATCGGCCGCAGACCCGTTTGTTTGCAAGCTACCCTGCCCAATTTGGCTACTACCTGTGTTGGCAGGTGGCAATGCAGGAACCGAGCCATCACCGATGTTAGTCACACGGTTGAGGCCAAAAAATGCGGCGCTTAACAAGATAAACCCAACGGCAATCAATATCCACTCTTTCGGAATCTGGTTCATGGTAGCAGAGCGTACACGGGTTTGTTCCTGTTTTCAAGTTGCGTTCATCTGTGCCAGGGCAATTGCATTCTAAATTTTCTAACTCGCTCCTACGCTCGGCTTGGTCGTGTTTTTGCTTGCCGCTATGCGGCGGCCTGTGGGGAACTTTTCTGGGCAGAGAAGAGGCCGCGGAGCGGCAAGAGGGGCGTTCCACCGCGGAGCAGTGGAACGAGATATCCCACAGGTTTTTGAGAAGGTAGAAGTTGACTCGCTCCTACGCTCCGCGTGGGAGTGTCTGTGCTTGCCGCTATGCGGCCTGCGAAGAACCTTTCTTGGTATTGCATTCTAAATTTTCTATCTAATTAGGATCTAATCCCCTCCTATTGGGCAGTTTGTTTAGAAACAAAAAACGCCGAGCAAAATGCTCGGCGCTTTTAAGAGGAGAGGAGATGAAAAAATTCTTAACGAAAACGCACCAGTGGAGACATCTCTGCCAGAGGCAATAACACTCGTGTGTCTTTCACTGAACCGCTATTTGTTTGTATCGGTCTTAGGGCAACACAATATTAAAGGTGATTGTATCGACCATGTCGCCAGCTTTGATGTCGAGTTCCATTGTCCAATGACCAGACATTTGCATTCTGACGCCTTCAATTACATATTCACCGTCGCTATCGCCTGAGACAATTTGTGGTTCAGTGGGAAAGCCGTGGTTATGTGCTGGCATTCCGCCGCCAAACCCAACAACGGCGTCGTTGACAGGCTGCATGTCTGAATCCATCACCTTGAGCGTCCAAGTGTGTAGCTCATTGATTGGAACAGGATCAACATTTGCTTCAACCGTGACGTGGAAAGTGCTGTTGTCGCTCATTTTGCTGGTTGAGAGATCAAGATTGGCGTGATCTTCTTCCATGCTCATAGCATCATCTGTTTCCATGTTGTGATTAGAGTGATCAGCGTGGTCGCCTGTTTCACCTGAACCACAGCCAACCATCAAAAGTAATATGAGTGTGAGTAAAAGAAATGTCCGCTTCATGATGCTTAAAGCTTGCCACAACAATGTGAGAATCATGTTTGCTTCAAGTATGGGGAATGTTCGGGGAATGTATGGGTTTTGTAAGGACGGGGAATGATGACTCAGACTTTCAGGGGCCTGATCTTGCTTGCAGACCAGCTAACCCCTGAAAACCGAACGTACTATCCTAAAGAATCTCGCCGCTTTGTGCGTGCTGGATCACCTCATGGATTTCAAGCTGCGGGTGCGCCAGAAACGCTTCGCGAGGCAGTTGTCCTGCGCGTGAGTGCCCTTGTTTGAATTCGTCCGAGTTGGTCCATGCGCGGAAATGTGCGTCTGATTCCCAATGGGTCATCACGATATAAGGGTCGCCGTCCTTTGAGGGACGCAGCAGTTGATAAGAAATAAAGCCGTCCATTTTGTCGACCAAAGAGGCGCGATCTTCAAAACGCTGCTCAAATGCATCGTTGTATTCAGGGTTAACGGGCAGGCGGTTCATCACGGTAATCATTTAAAGCTCCAATTGCAATGGTTGGTTTGGTTGATTCGCCCACTGGCGATATTGTTCAATGGCGCGGCACATCAGCCAAGGCTGAGCCATCACGCTGAGCGGTTCAGCGGTCGTTTCAAGTTCGTAAAGCGACCACCAACGCACCTCACTACCAATCATATCATCCCCAGCCTGAGTCGTCATCGTTTGTTCTCCGCCAGCGGCAGCGTCAGGGTAAAACAACTCCCTCGACCCAAACCGCCGCTGTTCGCATTTAAGTCACCATTCATCGCCCAAGCGAGTTCACGAGCAATTGTGAGGCCCACCCCTGTGCCTTCTGGGCTGCGAGAGGGATCGGCGCGATAAAAACGTTGGAAGATGTGGGGCAGGACATCGGCCGCAATACCGATCCCATTGTCCTGAATTTGAATTATGGCTTGGTTGGTTTCGGCCGAAACCAACACCTCAATTGCCCCACCCTCTGGCGTGTACCGAATCGCATTTGTCAGCAGATTAACCAGAATTTGAATCAGCGCATCCTCATCGACCAGCACGTTAACCCGCATCGGCGCGGTTGGTGCAATGAGTTCGAGCTGCTTGCTATGTGCGCGTGGCTGCTGCTGTGAAAGCGTACGCTGCAAAATGAGCATGAGATCGATGGGCTGAATGGCAAGCGGTGTGGAGCCAGTTTCGATTCGTGAGAGAGTGTGTACGCTGTCGACGAGGCGCGATAGTCGGCCGATTTCCTGCTCCATTTCACCAATCGTCTCGGCATCAAGCGTGAAATATCCGTCTGCCAACGCCTCCAGATAGCCACGCAGCGACGTGAGCGGCGTGCGCAGTTCGTGCGTCACGTTGTTGATTAGGGTGATACGCTGCCGTTCTGTGTCCTCTAGTGAAGCCGCCATCTGATTAAAGGCGCTGACAACGGCAACCAATTCCTGACTGTTGGGCGGTGGGATACGTTCACGGTATTGTCCAGCCGCAATCCGCTGGCTGCTCTGCTCCATTTGGCGCAACGGCTGCACAATGGTGCGCCACACAAGCAGCGACACAACGATGCTGACAATCAGCGTAATCAGGGATGAGATGGCAACTGATAAAAAGACGGTGTTGCGAAAGGTGGCAAGCGTTTGCTGTTCAACCGCGTAGATCAAGCCGGGATCGCCGAGCGATTGGGAGAGGGTGACGAGATTCGGCCGAATAGCGTCATCAATAAGCTGCACAAACACAAAGCGCGTCAGCAGCAACACAATGCCCGCACTCATCGCCAGCACCAGCAAGTTCGCCAACAAAATCCGCCCGCGCAAAAATTGCCAGAGTCGTTTCATAAAAATAGACGTTAGGCTTTCAGGTGGTCAGGAAAACCGCCTTGACCATTCTTAGAGTAGATTAAATCGCATAATGGTTCCCGATTCATAGGGAATTCACCAGAAACCCGACAAGTAAAGTAATGTCTCGTCCCATAAGCTTACACAAATGAACAACAATTCCAACTCAAACGGGCTTTTAGGCTGTGCCCACTCAATTAGCGCGGGCGTCGGGTTCATCCTGCTCATGTTTGCCCTGCTGGGGCTTGCGGCCTGGCTCGTCCCTACTCCACATGGGCCATGGTCAATAGTCTTGGTAACCCCCTTTATAATCCTAATGCCGCTGCTGATATTCATGAGTTCACCAATTGGTTACAGCTTAATCATGGTCGGCGGCGGTGGACTATTACTATGCGCCCTTCTATTTTCTCAAACTCGATGGTATTGGCGCTTGGTACACTTGCTCACTTTTGGCGGCATCCTGCTTGCTACCTTTTACCCTTATCAGCCGATTGAACCAAAAGACCCCTACACACTCTTAATGCCAACACAGTCTGCTGCATTCTGGAACGGCCTGTGGCGCATCCAATCGATGTCAGATGACAAACCGTGTCGGTATCAGTTACTTGGCTGGGATAGCGAACCAGCACTGTATTATGAGACCACCTGCGATTCACAAGCCGCAAAACGTATCTGGCGCTTTGATCCCGCACAAAACAGCAAGCATGAAGTTGAGAACAGCCCCTTTGATTTATTGGCAAACCCAACCCCTATCACCAGCGCCCAGCATCTGTTCAAGCTAGAGCCAACAGGAGGTATTCCAGGGCAATTTCATTTATGGCTGTATGATGAGGGGTTTTATTCGGCCGAGCAGACTTACTTCGCCGCCGTCAGCAAAAACCT
>JBMZDF010000445.1:0-5421 GCA_049614105.1 Promineifilaceae bacterium (SeqCode) | reverse complement strand
TCGGCCGAAACCATCCCCGCAATCGCCTCAATCGTCTGTAGTTCAAACAGTTGATGAACCACAAAAGTAGGTGCTAAGCTGCTGCGAATGCGGCTAACCGCCCGCATCACAAGCATCGAATCGCCCCCAAGGTCAAAAAAGCTGTCTTGGATACCAATTTGCTCAACCAATAAAATATCGCGCCAGATTTGCGCGAGGCTCTTTTCTGTTGCGCTGCGTGGTGCAATAAACGGTTGCTCTAGCTCTGGACGCGAGCCATCGGGGGCAGGCAGCGCCAGTCGATTGATTTTGCCGTTGTCGGTCAGTGGGAACTGGTCAAGCGTGACAAAGCCCGCTGGAACCATGTAGTCGGGTAATTTTGTTTTGCAATATTTGCGCGTGGTCGTGACGTTAATCGTCGCGCCTTCATTTGGAATTAGGTAGGCGATTAACTGTTTGCCACTGCCGTTTTGGCGCTGGCGGGCCACGACGCAAGCCGCTTGGATCAATTCGTGTTGCGTCAACATCGTTTCGATCTCACCCAGTTCAATGCGAAAACCGCGAATTTTGACCTGATGGTCGATGCGACCAAGGCAGTCAAGCGTGCCGTCAGGATTGAAGCGAGCGAGGTCGCCCGTGCGGTAGAGAATACGGTGATCGGTATTTGGTAAGCGGGGTTTGGTAAATTTTTGTTGGGTTAGTGCTGGGCGATTTAGGTAGCCTTGCGTAACGCCGAGACCACCAATGCACAGTTCGCCGATGATGCCTGCTGGAACAGGTTGCCCTTGGGCGTCCAAAATGTGAACGCTGGTGTTGTCGATTGGTCGGCCGATGTTAATGCGTGCGTCTGTGACCTGCGAAATTGTTGACCAAATCGTTGTCTCAGTTGGACCGTACATGTTCCAAAGCGCAGCACAACGCGGTAATAACTGTTCGGCCAGCTTGTTGGGCAGTGGCTCGCCGCCGCAAAGCAGCGTGAGATTAGAACCGCCGCGCCACTCGTTTTCGAGCAGCATCCACCATGTGGCAGGGGTGGCCTGCAAGATGGTGATGGCGTGACGGTCGAGAAGCTGTTTAAGCTCGGCTCCGCTGGATGCTGCCTCGGAGGAGGCGATCGTCAGCTCTGCACCCGTGATCAGCGGCAGGTAAATTTCGAGCGCGGCGATGTCAAAGCTGATTGTCGTGACGGCGAGCAAGCGATCGTTGGCCGTTATGCCAGGTCGCGTTTGCATCGAGGCCAAGAAATTGCTCAGGGCGCGATGGGGAACCATGACCCCTTTTGGCTTGCCCGTTGATCCAGAGGTGTAGATGATGTAGGCCAGTGAATCGCCCTGCGCATTGCTGCTGACGGGGGCGGTTGACTGCATCGCGATTGTGGCGCGTGCCTGATCGAGTGTCACCACGGTTGCGTTGTGTGCGGGCAAGTTTGGCGCTAGATTTGACTGCGAGAGAATAAATTTTGCGCCTGAATCAGACAGCATGTGGGCGATGCGGTCGCGTGGGAAATTTGGGTCAACTGGAATATATGCGCTGCCTGCCTTGAGAATGCCAAGCATGGCGATCACCATTTCGGCCGAACGGTCAACATGCAACGCCACCATCGTGCCAGCCGCCACGCCAAGCTGCTGCAAATGACGAGCAATTTGATTCGACTGCTGATCTAGCTCACGATAAGTGCGTTCGTCTGTGCCAAAACGCAGCGCGATGTTGTTTGGGGTTGCTTGCGCTTGCTGTGCAATACGGTCGTGAACGAGCCAACTGGGCGGCGCTGTGTGCGTGTCATTCCACTGCTGGAACTGTGTTTGTTCAGCGGCGGTGAGATAGGGAATGTTTAACGCGGTTGTGTTGGCGTGTTGCGGCAGGTGGCTGAGCAGGGTGCTGAGATGACCGAGAATGCGGCTGGCGATTTCGGCCGAAAAACGCACCTGATCATGCTCCAGCCTAAGCAAAAGCGATTCTCCCCCGTAGGCCATCAGCGTCAGCGGAAAATTCGTTTGCCCATGATAATCAAACGTGCGTTTGAGCCAGTCACCACCCTGCGCACGCAGACGCTCGTTGAGCGTGGCGCTGTCAAAAACAACGAGACTGTCAAACAGCGCGTCGCGGCTTTTTAGCTCGCTCCAGCGTTGAATGTCAGCCAGCGACGCTTGCTCATGCGCACGCAACGCAATTTGCTGCTGGCGTAGCTGTTTTAGAAAAGGAACAAGCGCCGTGTCCGCGCTAAGTTTGGCCCGCATCGGAACGGTGTTGATGAACAGACCCACCATGTCGCCTGCGTCGGCGTGCCAGTGGCGGCAGGCGCGAGTCGAGGCGAACACGACGTCGTTTTCACGGCTGTAATGATGCAACAGCAACGCCCACGCGCCTTGAACGAGCGTGTGTAGGGTGAGGCCGTTTTGCTGGGCGAACTGTTTGAGGGATTGGGTGATTTCGGCCGAAATCACACCCTCCGCCTCGCCCCAAACGCCCGCATTGACCGATCCCGCTTCTGGCCCAAAATCAATCGGCGTTGTGGCCTGAAAATTTGCTAGCTGCTCTGTCCAAAATGGGCGGCTGCTTGAAAGGTCGGCACTTGCCCGCCACGCGATATAGTCACGGTATGGCTTGGGCGCAGGTGCAAGCGGCTGGCCTGCATAAATCGCAAACAGGTCGCGCAACACAAGCGGATGTGAGCGTCCATCTAATAAAATGTGGTGGAAAGTCCAGAGAATGTGATGTCGGTTGTCGCCCAGTTTGAAAATGGCGAGACGCATCAATGGCGGTCGTGCGAGGTCAAATCCGCGCTGGCGATCTTGTTGTGTGTAGCTGGCTAGTTGGGTTTGTTGGGTGGATGGGGTGTTTTGACTGAGATCGGCCGAATGCACAGGCAGCTTGATCGCAGGCGAAACAAGCTGTTGTGGTTCAGAAACGCCTTCCCAAATAAAGTGCGTGCGCAAAATCGCATGCCGCTGTGTCACCTGTTGCCAAGCGTCAAGGAATCGCACCTGATCAAATGGTTCAGTCAGAACAAGTGAGATTTGTTCAACATCGACACCCTGATTTGAAGCTGCCAAGGAATGAAACAGCATCCCTTGCTGAAGAGGAGACAAACAATACATACTAAGTTAACTGCTACCGTGCGCGAAAACCTCAGAGGTTTTTGTGCGCAGACTAAAGTAGACGACAAACCTCTGAGGATTATTGAGCGAAACTTTTTGTGATCTACTTAGGGCCGTGCGAAATTGACGCTGCCAACGCTGGGGGATAATTTGTCTGGGTTGGCTGCACCGACGACAGCGACCAGCCGATGGCCTTCAAAGGTTTGAATCCCAACATGGCGTATGTCGAACCCTGCTTCGCCAACTAAGATTGGATAACCGTGTGAAAAGGAATATTCTGTGCCGTAAGTTTCAGACACCTTCTGCGTCTCTAAATTTTGGGTGAGCCCCACTGGCTCGACGAGCATCAAAACGCTAGGCTGCATTTGGGTGGCAATGTGTGAGAACAGATCGCTGAGATCGGTTTGAGTGAAGTACTCGAACACGCCGCGAAATGAGAAAACAAGCATGTTGGGCGTGCCATTTTCTTCAAGCCACTTTTTGCCATCGGCCGCAACCCAGTCTAAACGCTGGTTGGGATACAGTTCTTGGTTCTGCTGAATCGTCTCAGGCGAGAGGTCGATGCCAACAAAGCGATCGATGTCGTCAAATTCACTGAGCAAGTAATTGAGGACGCTGCCACCACCGCAGCCAACTTCGACAATTGTGTCAATCGTTGGCATTTCTTTGAGCAGATGGGTTAATTGGCTGATCATATATCCGTATTTATCTTGGAAAATATCTAATACAGAATCGCGAATATGCTCATGATAGTGCGTGCCGCCATCTTTTTCCCAAAAACGCTGATGATATTCGGCCAGCTCGGTCAGGCGATTTTCGCTGAAATGCTGTTCAGCTATCCCGGCTCGGACGAGTGAGTCGAGGATGTTGCGACGACCAATAGTCATCGAATACCCTTCGCTCTTGAGGCGCTCAACGCGCTTTGGCATAAATCTCAATAAATGAACACCGATTTTACGTTTCCACATAAGTTCTAACCTATACAATGTAATGATTTTTTGAAGTTACCAACGCCGTCAATCAAAATTTCCGATTTACATGACAACGTTTTCCGACGCTGCTAACGTTGATAATTGAGCCTGTTTGTTGGCTTTGGGCAGCAGCGACACATCTAGCAAATCTTGCGCATTCGCGTAAAGGATGCGATAGGCGAGGGCTGGATCGTGTCGGGTTACGGTAGATACGACGTTCATCGTGGCCCACATGTTGCCCCAAGGCCAGTCTGACCCATACAGCACGCGCTCTGGCCCAAAAACACTGACCAGTTCCCGCACGCGCTCTGGCGACTGGAAGGAAATCTCAACCCAGACGTTGTGCAGATGACCCATTTGTTGCATCGTTTGGTCAACTGAGTCCATGCCAGCGTGACCGACGACAAAATTGACGCCTGGGAAGTTTGTGACTAGCTCAACCGCCCCTTCGATGTTGCCATATTCGGGTGCTGCGCGATGTTTGTCTGTTTGCTCTGTGTAATATTCTGAGACGCCGCTGTGAAAGAGGATCGGCCGATTATGAACCGCAAACGCCTCAACCGCCGCATAGGTGTCGGGGTGATTGAGCGGCACTTTTTGCAAAATGGGGTGCAGTTTGAGACCGTGAGCGCCTTCTGACACATCGGCCGAAAGCTTCTGCTCAACCGTGTCGATTGACGAAAAATCGACGCTTGTAAACGGCAGCATACGTGGGTCTTGTCTTGCGGCCGATTTGAGATCGTTAAAGGTGACGTTTGGGAAAACGGGCAGCGTGACGCAAAAATCAACCGCACATTGCTGCATGGCTTGTTGAATATTGGCAAGCGTTGCCGTTGCGCTACGTGCCATGCCCGCCTTGATACATTGCTGTGCTAACAGACGTGCGCCGCGTGTCGCCCGCCATTGACGTGACTCAAACAAAAGCAGCGGATCAAAAATAATCGGTTTGCGAACGCGCCCGTGCCGAATGATACTGCCACCATCTTGTTGTAAAACGTCCCCTAAGTGGGTATGAAAATCTATTATCATAATCTGGTTGTTGTCCCGTGCGTGCCTTTGATTATGAGTCTCAATTTCTACAAGTTGGCTTGTTAGACATACATGATGCTGCTTTGTGGTTGAAGCCTGTGAATGACCATGTTGCCAGAAAAAGACACATCGCTTGAAAATAATGATCAACACGAATGCTGCCTCAGACCATCATAATCAAGCGACGTGTATGTTGAGGCTCTCCCCGAGCGTTGCCAACAGGTGGTTTGGACAGGTCAATGCCGTGCCCTTGAACGAGTCGTCACTCTCGCCTATTTTGCTAGATGGAAGTCTTTTTAGAAGCGTTCACCGCCATCTGTGTAGAAGCTTAGCGAACTTATATC
>JBMZDF010000444.1:0-5432 GCA_049614105.1 Promineifilaceae bacterium (SeqCode) | reverse complement strand
GGGCAATTGTGCTGGCGGATTTGGATGGGGCGGCCGATACACGCATTTTTGTGATTGAGAATGGGGCAGTTAAGTTGATAAAAGGGTTGCCTGACGCGAATAGTGAGCTAGATATGGATATTCGTGAGATGAATACGGCAGATGGAGAACAAATCGGCCGATTTATCAAATGGGCGCGGGGTACTTATGCGGCCGAAAAAACAATTTTCAGCTTCATCGGCCACGGCGGACCACTTACACCCGAAACAGAATTCCACGCGCTATTCCCATCTGCAACAAGCCACTTAAACGACCCGTTGCCAATACTACCAACCTATCTTGAAGTCGATCCAGCCGTCACCGATGCCCATACAGGCGACGCTGCCATATCGTTTGACATACTCTCAACCTATGATGTGCGACGTGCATTGGAGATTGGAACCGATAACGGGGCAAACCCGTTAGACGTGGTAGATCTAGTCCACTGCTTCGCAGCAACGGTTGAGGAACTGTACGAGACGACTAATTCTGACGGTACACCTTTTACCGAGATGATTGTGGCATCACCCCTCTATGCTTATTTCTCATCAAAGATGCCAGGCACGACGCTGGCTGCATTCGATGTGAATGCTGATGCTGAGACATTAGCGAAAACGGTGATGACGACATACCAAGAGGTGATTGATGCGGCCGATGTGGTCAATATCACCAGCAGTTATGTGGAGCACCCTGGCATTATCACCGTAGTAGATGCAGCCGCGCTCGAAAATGTTAAAAGCGCAATGGATCGTCTATCTGCGAACCTGGTCAACGAATTCAGGTTTGGTGAAGCTGATACACGCCTTAAACTGCACAATGCATATACCAAGACAAGCTTACATTACGACTCAAACTTTTGTAAGCCGCACGATTTTGAACTGTCTGCTCCTGATGCGCTTGTTGACATTGGCGCGTTTATGGATGCGCTAATGGATGAGTTTTCAGGCAGCCGGTTTAACGTTGACTTTGCAGCATTAGCGGTCAAATCGTCCGTAACTAAGGGCGCACTTGGCTCGGCCATCGTTGCTCATTCAATTCGCAGCGGCTCCCCATGGTTTGCGGGCGACTTTAATCCTACCTGGTATCTCGACCAGCCAAGTGTGGCTGGGCTGGGACTCTATGCAGACATGGGTGGTATTATCAAAAATGGGCGGCGCGTTATTTCATGGCAATACCCTTTCTATATTAAGGCGGATTCGGCCGAAGCACTCCAATTTGTCAAAGATGATTCACCTTTTACCTTCACGTGGGCTGACGTGCTCACGCGATATTGGGATGGAACAGAGCTCGACACGATGTTATGTTTACCCGATCTGCCATCAACACGCAGCGTTGGTGAAATTGCTGTCATCGAAAGTTTGTTGTCACAAGGGACGCTGGGAGTGAATCAAGCAATAGATATTGCAATTGCGATTCGAGCAGACACCTTGATCGAGAATAACTTGCTAAAGGTACAGATCATGGACCCTACTGGTACGGTTGTTTACAGCGATACAACTCCAACAGGCTACTTGCCAGAAGGGAAACATGAAATTGTGATGGAGAAGCTCTTCACGCCAACTATGGCTGGCAATCATATCATTGAGCCAGTGATTGATGTTGATAATCGTATTGTCGAGGCAAATGAAGGTGATAATCAATTAAACGACGAGGAATTGAAACAATTAGTTGTTCACAGAGTCGAAGGATCAACGATTGATATAGAGACTGTCGGTGGTCAGGAGTGGTTTGATTCCCCTACAATCGACTTGACTTTGACTTTCACACGGAATGATGTACCTGTAAGTCCATCATATCTTTTCTGTAACATCTTTGAACTTACTGTGGGAGATGATCCGACGGTGCGATTGTTTAAGCGTACCCACACGTTGACTTTTAGCAACCCGACACCTGACTTTACACTCACGCTCCCCGATGATGTTCAGGCTGGGCGAATCAAGGTGAAATGTCGTGGCATGGTTGGAGGAGAGTTTACAGTGCGCCCTGGCACAGTTGAGTTCAACTACGCGCCAGCATATAACTTGTTAGCAAATGAAACGAATCATTTCATTTTTACAAGCGACGATTCTAAGGATAACTTGTTTATCAATATTGGTGTTACGAGCGGCGAAATCACAGCAACCATATGGGAGCCATTGAACTTCTTTAGCGCACACCAGATAGAAGTACAAGCGGGACAAACGGGGCAATTTACTTTCGACGAGGCGTATGAAGGAGACTATCTCATCATTGTTGAAGGAAGCGGTAACTATTCTATCAGTGCCGAACGGAATGACGTCGCAGCACGACATGCGACAACTATTGTGACACCCCACCTAATACAGCTAGAGCGTCCAGATTTCATCGCAGGGATACCACGCACAGACGTTCTCCCTATATTAGAAATCATGAATGTGAAAGAAGGAGCTATGATTGATGATATCAAGCGTGTTGAGGTCAAGGCTCAAAATATGTCAGACATGGATGCGGTTGAGATTTATGTAGGTTACGTGCATGTTGGTAATGGTGTACCAATGCGTACTCAAGCTGGTATGTACACAGTTGAGCTTGATCCAATGAAGCTGCCAATGGGTAGACAGGTGCTCATGATTAAGGCGATGGGCAAGAGTTCGGCAATAGCTGAGATGCATTTAGATGTTTGTATTCGGAATTGTGGTGCAACTTCAGCAGTTGACCTGCACAGCACGGAAGTTCGCAACACAACGCCACCATTCCTCCTGTTGGTAATCATGCTAGCTATTATCACAGTAATCGCGCACCGCCAGAAGCGTACTGTCTAGAGGGACAGATAATGGGAGGCTGGAATAGACCCAGCTAAAGAAACGGCCATCTGCAATATGAAGTTGCAGGTGGCCGTTTTGTTGCTCTTCGGGCAAGTATTCAAACTTAGGTGTGATAGACACCCACTGTCATGTTTGGCAACACGGAACCCCTATCGTTTCTGTCGCGCCTGAATGAGAGGTTGTCGTTCGACAGCCGCTTGTAGACTGTTGCGTCGGGATTGCCAATGCTCCAGATCGACGCCACCGTTGTCTAGCTCATTTAGGAATTGTTTGGTCGCGTCAATGGCCGCGTATTGCCCGTGAACTGCTTTGCTGGCAACTTTGTTTGCCAGCGTCAGGACATCGCCATCCTCGGCCAAATGCGCAATTGCCCCCATTTGCCATGCCTCACGCCCGTTCATTTCATCCCCAAGCAGCAGCAGACGGCGTAGCGCAAGCGATCCAAAGCGAGCGTACAGACGGCGCAGCGAACGCGGGTTGTACAGAATGCCAAGGCGTGTTGCGGGGACAGCAAGCCGCGTGGTCGGTGTGGCTACCACCAAGTCACAAGCCCACGCGACATCAACTGCACCACCGAAACAGAAACCGTGCAGGGCGGCAACAATTGGAATCGGCGCATTGACAAGGGTATCGGTCACGGCCGCAATGCGGGCATCAACTGCCAAGTCGTCAATTGTGCCGTTCATTTCGCTAAAGTCTGCCCCGCCGCTAAAGCCGCGCCCTGCGCCTGTGATGACAATGGCGCGAGCATTGGCGGCAATCGCCTGATCGAGCGCCGTTTTGAGGGCGCTTAGCAGGGCTGCATTGAGGGCGTTGACGTTTTTCGGCCGATTTAGCACCAAACACACAATCTCTGCCGTACCTTCAATCTTGATTAAATTACTCATAAGTACACTGTGAAAACATATAGGATGCCTAGTCAAAATGACGCATCCAATCATACTGTCCAGTATAGCGAATGCTGGAGATTGTCACCAGATGTGGCATACTCAAAGGCGGTTGTTTAGGTGGTCAGGCCGTTGATTTTTCGTTAAGAAATGAGCAGTTGCACGAATTGCTCTCTGGATTGACCGTCTAAAACCCTAAATAAACAAACATTTTGTACGCATGGGAATAGCAATGCAACGATTAATTATTGATACAGATCCTGGGGTTGATGATGCTCAGGCCATTTTGATGGCGGCTGCACATCCTAACACAAAGATTGAGGCGCTGTTGGCGGTTGGTGGCAACGTGGGTTTGGAACATACGGTGCGCAATGCGCTGGCGTTGACGGAGGTAGTTGGGCAGGATATTCCTGTGTTTGCGGGCTGCGGGCCGCCGCTCGTGATGTTTCAGGAAGATGCAGCGGGCTGGCATGGCGCGGACGGACTGGGCGGTGCAAGTTTTGAGCCAGCAACGCGCCGTGTCGAGTCAGAACATGCATCGCTGGCGCTGATTCGCATGGCGAATGAATCGCCAAATGAACTGACGCTGGCTGCGATTGGGCCGCTGACCAATATCGCATTGGCGCTGAAGCTTGATCCTGAGTTGCCGCACAAGCTCAAGCGATTTGTGGTGATGGGTGGGGCTGTGACGGCGCAGGGGAATACGTCGAACGTTTCGGCCGAATTTAACATCTTCTACGATCCCGAAGCGGCCCACATCGTCTTTGAAGCATGGGCTAAAGCGGGTCTGATAATCGAGTTAGTCGATTGGGAAGCAACGGTGCGCCACTGCATTCCTGAGACGATAATTGAACGTTGTGAGGCGATGGACACGCCGAAAGCTGAGTTCTTTCGCAACCTGACACGCCGTTCAATCGGGCTGACAATCGAGCGTGAAGGGCGCAAATTTTTGTATGCGGCCGATCCGCTTGCTATGGCTGTCGTGCTAGAACCTGACATCGTGACGCAGGCCGAACAGCATCATCTGACTGTCGAGCTACAGGGCGCGTACACGCGCGGGCAAACGGTTGTTGATTGGCGCAATCGTCTGGGCAAGACGCCCAATGTCAACATTGTTTTGGAGATTGATCGCGAGCGGTTCTACGCGCTGGTGGTGAATAGTTTGAAGTAGACTTGTCAATTCTTCATGATGCCTTTAACGCAGCATGTCGTTATTGTGTTGGATGATGCCTTTTGTTCTGTGCCGAATCTGTTAACCTGACACAATAGGCGCTCTGGATTGTCGGCATTTCGGCCGATTATCAAACCTGCACCACCCAACGCATCAACGGATTCTCCAATGAACCAAGTGAGTTCTAAAAAAGCCCCCCTTCTCACCGAGCCGATCCCTTTTATGATTCGCAAGATCGGCATTCCTGTCGGGATTGGCGCACTGTTCAACACAATGTTTAACGTTGTGGACACCATCTATGGCGGGCTGATCTCTGACGAAGCGCTGGCCGCTTTGTCGCTTGCTTTCCCGATCACCTTTGTCATTATTGCGCTCAGCTTCGGTTTTTCAATCGGGGGAACGGCGTTGATTGGCAACGCGCTGGGTAGCGGGGAGCGAGAACTCGCGCAGAAGTACGCTGTGCAAAGCGTGGCGCTTGCCATCTTGGTCGCCATCATAACGGCGATCCTCATCATTCTCACCGCTCCTTATATGCTGATCACGCTGGGAGCGGTTGAAGATTCGTACCGTCAA
>JBMZDF010000443.1:0-5463 GCA_049614105.1 Promineifilaceae bacterium (SeqCode) | reverse complement strand
TCATCCCCGACTTGAAAGAACGGGGCTTTCACGGGCTAAAGCCCAAGAACCGTAACTATATCAGCTTCCTAACGATCAGCTTTTGATTGGTTACCCAATTCTTCTCTGTAATGGATCGTTATCAACTCTAGTTCATTTTGCAGCTTGTCA
Source organism: Promineifilaceae bacterium (SeqCode) (assembly GCA_049614105.1). Classification (GTDB taxonomy): domain Bacteria; phylum Chloroflexota; class Anaerolineae; order Promineifilales; family Promineifilaceae; genus CALECP01. The sequence continues at coordinate 5,313 of JBMZDF010000443.1, read as the reverse complement.
AGATGCTGACTTAAGGTGGCTAACTCATCGCCAACCGTCTTTTGACTTGAGCGGTTTGCTTGCACGAAACGGCGTTTCTCTTCCTCGCCTGTCACTTCATCCATGCTGGTCAGCACAACACCGATAAAAAAGTTTATCATAATTAGCCCAGCAACAAGTATAAAACCTATGAAAAATAATGCGCCGCCCACAGGGGAAGCTGTCGAGGCAACACATTGATCCATCATGCCATCATAACCATAGTTGGCACAGCCATACATGTTGATGTACATCAAGTCCGTCCAATCTTCCATTGTCACCGCACGGAATAAGGACACCATTGCAATTTGCAAGGTCCCAAAATGGACTGGGTCATTTTCACCATAAACAAATACGGCAACAACCGCAAAGATATAAAACACTAGCAGCAGCAACGCTGAAACGTATCCCATCGCGGGGATACTGCGCAGCAGCGCAGCAACGATAAGCTGTAATCTGGGCAGACGTGTCACCAATCTCGACACACGCAAAACGCGCAAGATGCGTGTCAAACGCAGCACGGCCATATATTCACCGCCAGCGGGCAAAAGCGCGGCAACCACAATTACAAAATCAAACACGTTCCAAGGATCAAGGAAGAAATGCCAAGGCTTTGATCCCTCCGCCACAATTTTGAGCACGATTTCGACGACGAAAATGATCAAGATTAGGGCGTCAAGTACACTAAGCAGACCAGAATTGGCGGTTGCAAAGTCATCATAAGTTTCTACTCCAACTAAGATGCTTGCTACAATAATTACAAAGACAATAAAGTTGTTGAAACGATCTGATTTGACCAATCGAATGATTGCGTCAGGGCCGTCAGATTCGGCCGATAAAGTGTGTCGTACAAGTTGTTCCCGAGCCATCTTTCTCGTTTTCTCCATCACAAAATTCAACCAAGCTAAACATAACGTCTTGGTTCCTATACATAATCACGGCTGAGTAATGCCATCCCAAAGACCAACACCGCTCAACCAACATGTGTCACAATTTAGCTGAACTCAACTACCTTGCCACAATGTGGACATTCGACCCCAGTTGCTGCATGGGCAGCATCAGACGCTTTTGCCAGCGCAATCGCCTCTGCTTCTTCTTGTCGAAACACCTCGGTTAACTGGGCAGAAAAGGCACCAGCAAAAATCCCCGCAGGCAGCGCAACAAACGCAACGCCAAAGACAGAAATAATCATCATCAACGATTTTCCCACAACTGTATTTGGAAAATAGCCGTCATACCCAAGCGGGGAAACGATCGCCACGGCAGCCCATAGCGTATCGGGAATGCTGGTAAATCGCTCACCATCATGATGCCCCTGCTCAGCATAAAAGAGCAGGGTCGCCGCAATCACAATCAGCGTGAGCATCATGGAGGCTGCAATAATCAATTCAGGGCCTTTCTTGCGCCACGCTGCTCCAATCGCCGTCAGTGCAGAGGAGTAGCGGTTAACTTTGAGCACACGCGCCAATCGGAATAGGCGCAAAATTCTTAAAACAAACAGTTCACCACCCACGGCCGCGACGTGGAACGGCAGGATAGCCAGCAAATCGATTACCATCATCGGCGTTAGCGCATAGCGGATACGCCCCCACAGAGGGTCGCTATACTTCGGGTCGATTGTACAGGCATAGAGACGAAGTAGATACTCAAGTGTAAAAACGGTGACCGCCAAAATCTCGAACGCGCCAAGCAACTCCCCATACTGGGCGTCTACCTCAGGAACCGTCCCGATAATAAACGTCAGCACGCTAATTGCGATCATCACAAGTAAGAAGTAATCGACAAATTGTTCAACGCGTGTTGGATTTGAAACAGGTTCGACTAAACGATAAATCCGTTCTCGTATCGTCAGCGCAGCATTGTTACTACGCATTTCACTGTGCTTCATAGTCGCTCGCTTTCCTCTTTAGTAGATCACAGGTAGTCATTGACGAAAACCTCAGAGGTTTTTATGCACAAATTAAAGTAGATCACAACAAACCTCAGAGGTTTATTGATCGACACTTTTTGTGGCGCACTTGAGTATATTTATTTTCTTTTCAGATTACCGAAGCAAAACCTGCTATCTTGGACAATAGACAAGACAATTTCAAACGTGTGTAATTTTTTAGAGTTTGGAAGCAGTTAACAACAAGGTCTAGTTGTGTATGATAAATAGGTGCGAAGCCTATCATCGATTAAACCTTTCCGATCATGATTTATCATCGCCGAACGATACAACATGCAGTTCACTCAAAATAACGCTAACTTCACTCACGTTTTCTGTATACCCCTAGATCCTAACGGAAAAAAGCTTTAAACACTAGTGTCAAAAAATTTCAGACGTGATTAGGTGTTGCCACACGGCTTGATATCTATTTCGCCAACTTCAAGCCACTGCGTCTGGGGTATTTTGAGCGCCCCCGCCCGCAGGTTGCCACGTGGCGTCACAATCGCGTACTGGTTGTCAATCCATGCGATAAACCCCAGCGGGCCACGTGGAGAATGGTTTGTTTGGAAGACGATCTGATCGTTTATATAGAAGCAACTGCCGTTTTTCTGCCATTCGAGCGCATAACGGTTGCGTTGGGTGATTGGAACAGTCAGGGGTTGGAAGCTAATGCCGAGTTGGTTCATAATGGGTGGCATGATGGTGTTTTGAATTCGGCCGAATTGATTCCCAACCAATGCCAGCGGCGCCAACGGAATCAGCCGCTTCGCCCGCCAACTCCCTGCATCAATCGTACTTGCAAACCACCCTCGCCCTGCCCCGTTCTTATTCAAAGGCAAATTATTGGGTTCCGACGCAAAGAAAAACCAAACCGCCTGCGGCAACGCCACGCCACGCCCATAAGGCGCGTTCCAAAAACCAAACCCCGCTGTCCCAACCAGTTCATCCACCCCATGCGAAAACTGTGCCTCAAGCTCTAGCCGCACACCAGCACGCCACGGCAACGCTCCACGGCGCAAGTCGCCATAATCATCTAGCTGCGCGTTGTGATACTGATTGCCCTGCCCATCAATCGGCAGGCTCAGTCGAGTTGCGTCCCCTGCCTCTTTATTCAGATGCCCATTACCCTGTATCTGTTGATTCAGTTGCATCATCCCATTCTAACGGATGCCCCATTAAGCAACACGCTGTAAAATTAGAGCCAAACAGAAATCTCACTGACATGAACGCCGCATACTAATAGGAGCGCTCCATGCGAAAGTATCATCATATTCACTTAAACAACCGCGAAATTACAACAGACGAACTAGAAGGCGAAGACGTCGTACGCGCAGGTCGCTACCTAATCGCTAAGACATTGCTGGAAAACAACGTTGCAGAGGCTGACCCGCTTGGCCCTGACAACATTCTGATCTTCTCGGCTGGCCCCTTTGCAGGAACCAGCTTCTCAAACGCGAACCGCACCAGCGTCGGCTGCAAAAGCCCAATGACGGGCGGCATCAAAGAGGCCAACGGCGGCGGCACGTTTAGCTATGCGCTCGGCCAACTCTATATCTCAGGGTTCAATTTGTACGGTATCTCTGACGATTGGGTTGTCATCCACATGAAAAAAGATGGCAGCATCACGTTTGATGACGCAACCCCGTATATGGGAAAAGGTAACTTTGAAGCGGCCGAAATGCTGCACGCCAAATATGGCAAGAAAGTGTCGCTTGCCCTCTGTGGCCCCGTTGGCGAATACAAAGGCAACTTAGCTGGCGTCTCGTTCAGCGACAAAGAAAATCGCCCCGCACGTCTCGCAGCACGTGGCGGCGTTGGCGCAGTCATGGGCAGCAAGCGCGTCAAGGCGGTTGTGGTTGATACGCACAAAATGCCAAATTTTGTTGATCGCAAAGCGGTCACACGTGGCGTTCGCAGCTACTCGAAAATGCTCCAAGAAAACCCAGTTGTGGTTAACTTTTTCCAAAAGCTTGGCACAATGGGCATGGCTGACTACACAAATCATATTGGCGGACTGCCCGTTCGCAACTTCAGCGCCGGCACGATGGAGACGCCCGAAGGCGAACCGTTCCGCATGGGTGGCGAATATATTGCCGTCATGAACACGGAGCGCGGCGGCGAGCAAACTCACGCCTGTATGCCTGGCTGTGTCATCCAATGCAGCAATCTCTACATGGACGCTGACGGCAAAGAAGTTGTCTCGCCTGTTGAGTACGAAACATTGGGCCTGCTCGGCACAAACTGCGGCATTAGCGATCCTGATGATTTGGCAGGGCTAAACTATATCGCCAACGACCTTGGCATCGATACAATTGAAACGGGCGCGATGCTTGCAGTTTTGATGGAAGCGGGGCTTGCTGAGTTTGGCGACGTTGAGTTTATGACTGAGGCATTGCGTGAAGTGCGTCTTGGCACTGAAAACGGTCGCATCTACGCCCAAGGCACTGGCTTGGCGGGCAAACACTTCAACGTCAAACGTCTGCCTGTCATCAAAAATCAGGCCATCAGCGCCTACGATCCACGTGTGATTGAGGTTACGGGCATCTCGATGATGACAACTGCAATGGGCGCGGACCATACCGCAGGAAACGCGGCACGTTATCAGAGTCTCGACAAAGATGCAGATCACCTGATGGACGTTAGCCTTGCGGCACAGATCAATATGGCGATGAACGATTCGCTTGGGCTGTGTATCTTTGGGCAAGGTGTGACAGCACCCAACTTGGCATTTGTTGTCAACACGGTCAACAGCGCCCATGGCGTTGACATGACACCAGACGATTTCCAACAAATCGGCCGAGACGCGCTCCAAATGGAAGCTGAATTCAACCGCCGCGCTGGTTTCACGGACGCCGATGATGATTTGCCAGAATTCTTCTACACTGAGGAATTAGCACCAACGAACCAAAAAGCACGTTTCCGTGGCGCAGATGTGCATCACATCTACGAAAAGCTCGGCACAGTGCCAGAGCGTTTGGTCGGTTACGGAAGCTAGGGAAGAAAGTTAGGAAATGAAGAATAACGAATGAAGAATGAAGGAACCTATCTCTTTATTCTTCATTCTTCATTTCCCTCCAGCTCTTCAACCGCTTTGCCATCATAATATCTGGCTTTCCCCAGCCGTTGGCGTCTGGAATGACGCCGACAATTTTGTATCCTAACTTTTGATAAAACGAATAGGGATGCCCTTTCAGATTTTGAATTTGGCGTATATGCTCGAATAAGTCGCCAGTAAATAGGTCGACTTGACTGAGCGTGGTCATGTTATTTTCATCGTCGCTGCCAAGGTAGAGGGTAATGCCGCCAGCAGCGCGAACTTCATCTTCGAGGGCGCGGGTTAATTTTCGGCCGATTCCCATTCCCTG
>JBMZDF010000442.1:0-5472 GCA_049614105.1 Promineifilaceae bacterium (SeqCode) | reverse complement strand
ACGCTCGATGTGGTGCGGGTCAATATGGGCGCAGGGGGTTCCATCTGCGGGTGTACTGGTTATGATAAGTTTTTGAGCTGCCGATTCGGCCGAAATCAATTCAACCGCGCGACCCATCAACTTGTTCAAATCGGTGTCAACCCGTTTCAAAACAACCTTGCTGCCTTTTGACCAAACTTCAAGCTCAGAAATGTCGTTAACAAGACGGCTGAGCGTGGCCTCGGCCGAACCCAGACTCGCTAAATACTTTGGCTTTGAAACCGCGAATTCAGGGTTTCGACTCAGCAATTGGGTATAGGCACGGATAACAGCAAGCGGCGTTTTCATGTCATGTGTCAAAACCCGTAAAAACATGTCTTTCTCACGACTAACCTGTTCACGCTCCTGCGTCCGTGTTTGAACCATTTCTTCAAGCTGACTCATGTAAACCCCAGCACTGCGAACATGGATCAAATACGCAATTGACGAGAGAAGCACAGGAATGAAGAAAATAACAATGCCACGCCAATCATGCTGCTTCATAGCATAGCCTACTAGCCCCGCCCCGACAAAGTTGATCATCATTGTGAGCAGTGTATCTGTCCAACCACCTGCAAGAAATACACTGCGACCGTCTCCGTCAACATTTGTAGTTTGAACAATAAGCGCCAAAACTGCACGATTTGCCAGCTCATAGGTAACTGCGGCGACAATCCATCCAACCACAATCAGAGACGCATTTGGATCTAATTGACCAACAATGCCCCTAAACGCCAGATAAGCAAAGAAGCTCGCAATATTGAGCATCCCTGTATTAAAAATAAGTTGTGCGTAAGATCTTTTAGATGGGTGCGTTCTCCCCTGATGCAATAACCACGTAGTCAACGCAATTGTTGTGCTAATTAGTACCGCGCCAGATAGTCCATAGTAAGCCAGCGCGGCGATGCTTAAACCTGACCCAACATCATAGGCAAAACGGGCTGAGCCGAAAGAAGGTGTAACTTTTAAGAGTAAACTGGAGATAGCCGCCAAGCCCATAAGCAGCAGCAAATTGCTGAGTGCCGACTCAAACGGTTGCTGCAAAACGTTCATAACGCTAACAGCAATTAGTCCGAAACCAATAAGCCCCATGCTGATTAACAGCAGGAGATAGTTTTGACGAGTCCGATTTTCTTCTGTCCGATCCTTCATGAACGCACTCGCTCGTATAAATAGATTCATTTTATTTTACGAAAACTGCTGCGAGTTTTCGCCCCAACTACTTGATAATTAACTGAACTCGATTGCCCCCAATAGGATTAAACTGATAATTTTTCTCCGCGATTATACAAATCTCGGTTAGTATTTCATACTCGATGTAAATCATATATAGGACTTTTGTTTAAATTTAACGCTGACACTATTTTATCTGTGCGAATCACAATTAATTATTGATTAATGCCGCAGAGGTTTTATTTACACGAGAGTAGACGACGACCCTCTGAGGCGTATTGACCAAAACTTTTTGTATCCTGCTTAAGTTGAGCATAATGAGTTAGTAATGCCCACACGTCTCGGTGGTGTTTTTGTGGCGTTTTATGCTCAAGAATTTCCATAGTCACCGCCCGCCTTGTCCGAACGGGCGCAAATTGATTGGGCGCTGTTGTTTCTATACAAGTACATGGCGAAAGGTGCTTGATAATCTACCCGATTTTGGAAAATTGGGTGAGTCTATTATGATTGTCTCATGGCACAGCGTGAATATCGAACGATTTCAAAACGAGCACAATCGCTTCTGGCGCAGTCAGAACACTACGATATTGAGTTTAAAGAATCAATCAGTGGATTAAAGAATGGGACGATTGTTGCCTTCGCTAATTCGGCCGAAGGGGGCGCAATTCTGGTTGGCGTTCGTGAAGAAACGTTGCCCGACGGGCAGCAGCGAGGCGTTGTGATTGGTTGTGACACCAGCGACAAGGCCAAGCTCAGAATATTAAATCGTGCCGCCAGCACAATCCCACCTGTCTCCCTTGAAGTTTACGTTGAGAATATCGCGGAAACTCCCTTTTTCCGCATTGAAATCCCCAGCGGGAAAAACAAACCGTACTGTACAGGCGGAGGCCGCTACCAGATTCGCGGCAATGCTCGCACCAATGTGCTGACCCCATCGCAATTGCTAAATTTGTTTATGGAAAGCGAGAGCCAGCAGTTCTTCAAGCGTTTTGGCAAGGTCACACATGAGCTTGAGCAGGAATTGACCGAGATGCGCCGTCAAATTGTGGATGACACAGAGGATATCTCGCGGCGTGTGTCTTTGCTAGAAGGGCGGCTGGCGCAGATAGTTGCTCTGGTTACTAATTCGGCCGAAAACAGCACACAACCCAATCTAAGCACCCTTGACGCCAAGCTTGACCAGCTTGCAAACAACCTCAATCAATTACTAACTAATGCTGATTAAACTGACCCGTTTTCTAATCATCACAACGATCGCGACTGCGTTTATTGTCGCCTGTCGTGGAGAATTCCCTGTGAACGAAACCTTTAACGAATCGCAAATCCGAAAGCAGACCACGCCGCCTGCCTACGAAGGGCAGCGCAAACTCGACTTTGCCCCATTTGAATCGACGCTGGCGTTGATAGCATCTGAGGAGCTGGGCGCAAAACTAGGGACTGCCTCTGTTGTTGACATGATCAAGATGCAGCAAAATGGGGATGTGAGTTCGGTAGAAATTACGGCTTACTACCTGAGCCAGATCAAGGCGCAGCAACAGCTTAACGCCGTGCTGGAAGTGAACCCTGACGCGCTGCTTATTGCGGCCGAACGAGACACCGAGCGAAAAGAGGGCACTACGTTAGGCGCACTGCACGGCATCCCCATTTTGCTTAAAGACAATGTGGGGACGGGCGACAAATTGCATACCTCTGCTGGGGCCAAAGCACTTGAACAGGCGCAGGCCGATCGCGACGCTTTTATCGTTATGCGTTTGCGTGACGCAGGCGCTGTGATTCTTGGCAAAGCAAACTTGTCTGAATGGGCAAACTTTATGGCAAGTGACTCATCAAACGGGTTTAGTGTGCTTGGTAATCAGGTGCATCACCCGCTTGGCGATTTTGACGTGAGCGGATCTAGCTCTGGGTCGGCCGTTGCCGTTGCGGCTGGGTTAGCTCCCTTGGCGATTGGGTCTGAAACGTCTGGATCGCTGGTTTCACCCGCCTCACAGAACGGCATCGTGACGATTAAACCGAGCCTCGGCTTTGTCAGCCGCGACCGCATCGTTCCCATTACGGCGGCGCTCGATACGGCTGGCCCCATGACGAGAAACGTTGCGGATACGGCGCTGCTCCTATCGGTGATTGCTGGCCCTGATGCGAATGATGCGATAACGCTGGCCGCACCGGCCTTTGAACTGGCTCCCGAACTTGCCTCATTATCTGGCCTCAGATTTGGCATGGTTCGTAATGCTGGTTATGAGCGGGGTGGGGAGGATGTGCTGTTTGCCTCAGTCAAGGCGAGGTTAGAACAAGCAGGGGCGGAGGTTGTCTCGCTTGCGTTTCCGTCTGAATCGGCCGAAAACCTAAACTACCTCGACCTTCTGTTTTATGGGATGCAGCACGATTTGCGTGAGTATCTGGTGGCGACCGATGCGCCAGTTAAATCGGTTGCTGAGATTGTGGCGTTTAATCAGCAGGATTTAGCGAACCGCGCCCCTTATGGGCAGGATTTGCTGGAGAAATCGGCCGAATCGGCGATGAGTTCGGCCGAATACACAGCACGACGCGACAATCAACGAGACTTAGCCCAAACCATCATCCAGACGCTCATGAGCGAGAATAACGTCGATGTACTCCTCTCATTTGGCAATCATTTCACGGGAATTTATGCGCCAGCGGGTTACCCTGCGGTAACGGTCAACGCAGGCCATCGTCCATCGGGCGAACCGCTGGGCATCACCTTTGTTGGCGATTTATACACAGACGCAACGTTACTTTCGATTGCGGCCACGTTTGAATCAACACGCTAAACAGATCGCACAGCGCCAATCTGGCGCTGACAAGATCAAAAAGAGCGCTGTACTGATGTGTACAACGCTCTTTTTAATGAGTATGTTTCATTTGAGTAAAGAGCGGTGGCTGAGCCAGCCGAAGCCTGAGCGACACGCTGCTACGACTTCGACAAGCTCAGTCTCCGTTATTGTTACCAACCCATTTGAAATACGCTCTTCTTAATAGTTTTTAATGGGTCTGCTTAATAACGGTCGCGGTTGAAGCCGCCACCACCGCCACCGCCGCGATAGCCACCACGTCCGCCGCCACCGCCGCCGCGATAACCACCACCGCCGCCACGACCACGTCCGCCGCCACCGCCGCCGCGATAACCACCGCCGCCACGACCACGCCCTTGCGAATTGATTCGCACGCCTTTAGGAATCACGCGCACACGTCGGCGATCGCCTTCGCCCTTGCTTTCTGTTGTGACCCGCGCATCATTACGCAGCGTCATGTGAATGATGCGTCGTTCGTGTGGTGGCATTGGTTCTAATGCCAGTGGACGACGGAAGTTAATTGCTTTGTCTGCCGTGCGTTTTGCGACATCTATCAGCGTTTGAATCCGCTCTTCACGGAACCCGTCTATGTCCAAAACAAGCGTCGATTTGTCCTCAAGCGCCTGGCTCGTCATTGAGCGAACAAGAAACTGGAGTCGGTTCAGAACATCCCCACGTTGGCCGATTAATGCGCCCAATTCGCTGCCGTTAATCTCCACGTTTGGAACGCGCAGACCGCGATCGTCTTTCTCGCCAATTTCAACCGTGACGGTTGCATCTAGCTCCATCTTCTCGATGAGCGTCAGGATAATTTCTTCTGCAACTTCAACTTCACGCTGTAGCTGTTCATCTGAGGGTTGATAAGGTGTTGGTGGGCCTGCGTTTTCTACACGTGCGGGTGCTGCTGGTCGTGCTGGTTCGGCCGAAATTTCTTGAACAACAGGTGTTTCTTCAACTTCCTCAACCGCTGCTGGCTCCCTATCAGCCACTGCTGCTGGAGTTTCCTCCGTTTCATAACCGCTGTTCATCACAGTCAAACGAACGGTCGCATCCCGCTTACCAATTCCGAGCACGCCAAGACTGCCCTGCTCGATAACTTCTAACGCTACTTCTTGCCGTGACACACCTAGTTGGGCTAAGCCTGTCTCAATCGCCTCTGCAATTGTTGCGCCCTGAGTTTCTACGAATCTCTTTTTTGACATTCCTTATTAACCTCCGCTCAGAAGTCAGCAATGCTGCAACCATGTCGGGCTGAAACCGCTTATGATCCATATTCTGCTGATTCTGACTGCTGGTCATCCAAAACAAACCGTGATGGCTCAAAAGCAGGCGTTGCGCCTGCTCCCATCAACTTAGACTATCCACGAAGGACTGCCTTACCTGCGTCGTTTTTTACCTTTCTTTTTCGATTTGCTGGATGGTTGATTGTTTTCTGAAGTCGCCTCTTCGTCTGAATTGTCCGTCTCGGCCG
>JBMZDF010000441.1:0-5474 GCA_049614105.1 Promineifilaceae bacterium (SeqCode) | reverse complement strand
ACGCACTACCCAGATTACCCAGCCCAACCCCCTCCCTGAAACGGTCTCCTATTTCTCGGCTTATTTTCAACGCTTCCTCATAATGCTCTATTGCTCTCTCCACCTCTCCCAAGTTCCTGTACGCACTACCCAGATTGCCCACATGAGCACCTTCCCCGCGACGGTCTCCTATTTCTTGGCACGCCTGCCGCGCATGTTGTAATGTCAGTACGCGCTCGGTTGCATGGCCACGAATGTCGAGATAACTATCCACAGCCTGCACAAGACGATCAACCCGTCGCCATTCGGCCGCCGCCATCAGATGGCCCAACAGCGTCAGCACATGAACACGCAGCATGTCAATTGCCGCATACCCCTCTAATCCGCGTTCTCGTTCGCGATGAATCGTCTTGCTGAGAAAATCAGCCAACGCCCCCAACGTGCTTACCCGCGTTGGATGCTGTTGTATTCGTGCAAAGGTATGCACCAGCGGATGAGCAACGCGCCAATTGTCCCCTGCCGTCCGATCCAACAGACCAAAACGCACCAGTTCACCCAACGGACGATGCAGCGACGCAACATCTAGGCGCAGCCCTGCCGCCACTAAATGCTGATCAAACGGCTGCAACGCCAGCAGCCCTATCAACGGCACAATCGACTGTGCCGCAGGTGACAAGCGGGCCACGCTGCGCCCCAGCAAAAGCGGGACGCTTTCCGCACGACGCTGCCCTTGGTCAAGCGCCGCCATCGGTGATGGCTCCAACCAGCGGAGATAGGCAACCGCCGTCTGCTGCGTTTCCTGCAAATACAGCCCAACCAAACGCACAGCAAGCGGCAGTCCGCCCACAAGCGCCACAATGCGCTGTGCCGCCGCTGGGTCAGCTGCTAACTCACCCGCCCACTTGTGCAACAACTCAAGCGCATGCGCCGCCTCCAAACGACCTAAAGGCAGTACATCGGCCGTGGCAGGCCGTCTATCGCGCGTCGTGATGCTGACCCCAGTTCGACTGCTGCACAGCGCCAGCAGGTCGGCCAGATTATCCGCCTCCTCCGTGCCATCGAGCAGCAGCAACGTCTGTCTACCGCCCAAAACCTGCCGCACAGCCCCACGCAGGTTGCGACCTACGGGGGCAGCAAAGCTTTCCAGAATATGGATCATTGCGCTCTCAACAGCAGGCTGTCCGTAAAAACTGTAAAAAATCACGCCGTCAGGAAAACGTTCTCGCAACTCACCCGCCAACGCCAATTGCCCAACTGCCTCCGCCACCAGCGCCGTTTTGCCCATTCCGCCTGACGCCGTTACGCTAAACATCTGGCCTGCCCACAACCGTTCTGTCACCCACGCGCTATCTGTTTCACGGCCCGTAAAGTTTTGTGGGCGTGGCTGCAGTTGCCAAGGGATATGTGTGTCTTCAGGGGTTGTAATAACTTGGGTCAACTGCTCCGTGACAATCACATCACGACCAACATGACCTGTAACGTGTACCCCGCCTGCGCCAACAGCTGTGCCACCGTCAGTCGCCACTGCGCCGCTTGCTACTTTGATCTCGGGCGTGCTGCTTTCCTCATCTCCATACAATATGCGTTCACCGACCTCCATCGCACCAGTAAGCTGATCGAGTACCCCTAAACTAACAATCCAAACACCAACAAACCACAAGAAAGATTGCAGGGGTGTCCATGTGGCATCGGGTTGAAGCCACCAGCTAGCCAGTGCAGCAATGCTGGCAAGGATTGTGGCAATACCTATAACAAATAATAAGCTGATCCATGTGCGATTACGGTTTGGGCGCATCTCTCTTTTCTCGTAGCTGGCGATCAAAAATGGTGTATTTCGGCCGAAATACAAAAAAGCCGCTTTTCAGCGACTTTTTTTGTGGTGCCCAGAAGAAGACTCGAACTTCCACCTCGTTAAAGACACGGCCCTCAACCGTGCGCGTCTACCAATTCCGCCACCTGGGCTTATTCGTTTTTTACAACGGTCGCGAATTATACAAAACTAGAACCGCGTGTCAAGGCTAATTTGGACAAGTTTGCCAAGTTGACTCTATTTTAACAATCGGGCGGCGTCTGAGGCGAGTTTGCTAGCGGCTTTAAGTCCAGGGTCTGAGCGTCCTTTGGCGTTGATCCAGCGAATTTCGGCCGATTCCATCACCTTATCTAAACGCTGCCATAAATCTGCATTTGCGATTACCAGACCGCTCGTTTTCTTCCAATCACGTCTACGCCAACCGTGAACCCACTTTGTTGCTCCTTGGAACAAATAATCAGAGGTGGTAAAGATCTGAACGGGGGATCCTGCGGGTAGTATCGAGACGCCTTCGACAGCGGCCAAAATCTCTAGGCGATTATTGGTTGTGTACGCAATGTTGCCGCTTATCTGCTCAGTTTCATCACGATACTCCAGCACGGCCCCCCAGCCGCCAATGCCAGGGTTTCCAATGCAGGAGGAGCGCAGGTACAGGCACGGCTTGTTTCTATCAATGATATCGTCAGGGGTAATCTCCAAACGAGCCGCACGCGCCAGCTTATCAACCCGCTCGTTATATTCGTCACCAGCATGCCCTTTGACCCAACGCCACGTGATTCGGTGCTTTTTGCTCAGTGGTAGAAGCTGTTTCCATAGATCAACATTCTGAATCGGCCGACCTTCTCGCTGCCAATCCCTTGCTGCCCAACCATGAGCCCATTCTGTAATGCCACGTAACACATATTTTGAGTCAACATAAAAGTCAATCTTGCAAGGTCGTTTGAGCGCCCGAAGCGCCTCAATCGCGGCGGTCAACTCCATTCGATTGTTGGTTGCCTGTGGGTGGGAGCCTGATAGCTCTTTCTCATTCTCGCCATAGATCAAGATCGCACCCCATCCCCCAACGCCAGGGTTTGGATCAGATCCGCCGTCACTATATATCGTTACTCTCATAAACAGGATTGTAGCAGCAAAAGAAACCCATTGCTTAACTTATGTTCAAACAATAAAGCGTGAATTGTAACCAGTACTTATTACAATCCACGCTTTTTATTTTATAAAGAAAGCCTACAAGCTTCAATCAAAAAGAGGTGTGTTTCATCTGAGCAAAGAGCGGTGGCTGAGCCGGCCGAAGCCAGCCGAAGCCTGAGCAACACGCCACTGCGACTTCGACAAGCTCAGTCTACATTATCGTCACCAACCTATTTGAAACATACCCATCAAAAAGTCACCCCACCGAACCTCTCCAAAGGGAGGGGCTAGGGGAGGGCACACTTTTAGCGACCCATAGCCGTCTTAATCGGGTCACAGGCGGGGCAGGAGCCATTCTGACGAATCAGCGCGTAACCAGCTTGCGGATCGCCATTGGGATCGTAGTAGGTAAAGTCAACGTTGAAGATGATCATCATCTGAACTTTGCCACCGTTTGCAGAAAGTGACACAGCTTCGCCTAACCATTGTGCATGTTCAGACAGTGACGTGCCGTTTGCCCATGCAAAGTTTTGCGGCAGCGTGCCACCATAATCTTCACCTGTCACATAGCCGATCTCCGTCAGACAAACGGGGCGTGAGCCGCCAAATGCGTTGTAGTACAGATCGACCGTTGCTTGATAGTACCAACTGTAGTGACCACCGCCGGGATGTCCAGAGGTTGCACTAGGAGCCGTTGCACCCGCGTTGTGATGCACACCGATGCAATCCATGTAGCTTGCTGCACCAGCCGCCGCCATGCCTGCCATGTAGCGATCGTCGGCCCATGCGTTGGTGTTGTTATCAAATCCAGTGGGCGCAGGCGCACCGCTGATCACCATCACGTTCGGGTTTGCCGCTTTAATCGCTTGATAAGCGGGCCTCAACATCTCATCAACATATTGCGACGGGCTGATCGTGCCAGCGGGCCACTCAAAGTCGATGTTCATTTCGTTCCAAATTTCGATAGCGTCAGGTGGATCTGGCAATGCCGCAACGCCGCGTACAAAGTTTACATATCCTGCAAAGTCGATTGAGCTAGGGTAGGTATTGACACCTGGCATACTCAACAGGACTTTCATCCCTTGCGCGTGTGCGCTGCTGATTCGGGCAGCAACTGCGTTTGGCGAATCGTTCGATCCCCATTTGTGCTGGAACTTCACCCATGTCATGCCAATCTCTTGCATTTTAGCTGGATTCGCAAAGCTTTGTGTTTGTCCACCTAAGCCAAACCCCGTATTCGTAACGGGCGGCGGAGGCGGGGCGGTTGTTGCTGTCGGCTGCGGCACAGGGGTCGCGGGAACAGTGGTGGGTTGTGGCACGGTCGTTGCTGGCACTGAGGTTGCGGCAACTGATGTTGGTGCGACGGCCGTTGCGGTTGGTGCGGTCGTTCCGCCGCCGCCGTTGTTACCACCTGGAATGGTCAGCGCCTGCCCGACATAAATGTAGTTGGGATTAGCGATGTTGTTCGTACTTTGCAGTTCACCCAATGAGATGCCAAAGCGACGGGCAATAGCGGCAAGCGTATCGCCACGTTGAACAATGTAGTTGCTTGTTCCACCAGTTGGCGGCGCAGATGTGGGCGTGGGAACAGGCGGAACGGGTGTCGCCTGTGGCGGCGCGGTTGTTGCGGCTGGGGGAACTGGGGTTGCGGGTGGCGGTGTGACGCCGCCGCCACCTGCGCCAGGAATCGTCAACACTTGGCCAACATAAATATAGTTTGCGTTCGCGATGTTGTTCGCACGCTGGAGATCTGCAAGCGAAACACCAAAGCGCAGGGCGATACGGGACAAAGTATCTCCCGCTTGAATTGTATAAGATGTTTGCCCTGTTGCAGGGGGTGGTGGGTTGGTTGTGCCTGTGGTTGCGGTTGGTTGAGGGGCTGGTGCGGTCGTGCTGCCGTCTGGAATGGTGAGCACTTGGCCTACATAAATATAATTGGGATTAACAATATTATTCGCTTGTGCAACTGACTGAACCGAAACACCATAGTCACGTGCAATTCGGCTGAGCGTTTCGCCAGATTGAACAATATGTGTTGAGTCGGCAAACACAATGTCAAGCGACCCTGCGGTTAGTAAAAATACAGCAAGACAGCTGATCGCAAAACTGATCAGTCTTTCCTTCGTAAACATAATAAACTCCTTGTGGTACTGCTTCAAGATGACCTCTATTCAACACCATCTAAACGATTCCTGCCAACTATTTTCTTGCTTCGTTCACGGCTTAGGATGCAATCGGATGTTTATCAGTCAGTCTATCATGTTTTGAGTCTATAAAAGAGCAGATTGTCAACGTTTACAGAGCAATTGCATTCTAAATTTTCTGACTCGCTCCTACGCTCCGTGTGGGCGTGTTTTTGCTTGCCGCTGCGGGCTGTAATGTTTCTATTTTCAGGGTTGGAGGTTCGTTCCTCCTATTGTTTTCACAAAAAGAGCAAGGGATAATGATTTTCTATGTTAAAGTCACGCTCTCTTTTTCTACTCTGCATTGTTTCTATGATGATTATGCTGGCGGGTTGTGGTGGGGAGGATTCGGCCGAAATCACCCCCTCCCC
>JBMZDF010000440.1:0-5482 GCA_049614105.1 Promineifilaceae bacterium (SeqCode) | reverse complement strand
GATGTGGGGGAAAAAATCGGCCGATACAAACATTTTCTTATCAATGGCAAACCCATTCAGCGTGTGCGACGTTTTGGCAACATTCAAAAATTGGCGGTTCAAATCGCTCTGCACCACACGTGTTGCGCCTGCCGCCACCGCCGCCACGCCGAGGCTGCCCGTATAGGCAAAGGTGTTGAGCACCGTTTTGCCGCTCAGGTTGTCCAAAATCCAGCGGCGCAAATTGCGTGTGTCAAGATAGAAACTGGCGTCGCGGTTCATGAGCAAATCGGCCGAATACCAAACGCCATGCTCGCGAATCTTCCGATCGGGCTTTTTCCCAATCGCCACCACGCCACGCCGCGCTGCGTCAGTCGCCCCTTTGCGCTGTTTCACCACAATCGTTTGCAGCCAGTCAAACCGCGCTTGCAGCCAATCCTGTGCCACAGCCACCATCTCGCGCTGCTCTGGAGCGCCATAATGATGGATGAGTGCCGTTTTACCGTACAAATCAACTGCCAATTCAGGATAGCCTTCGACAAACCCATTGAACAAGCGAAAGGCACTTGTGTGGCGTTCGTCAAATAAATCGGTCCGCGCCTCGGCGCACAGTTCAAGGGATGCAATCAGCTGGGAGGGTGTTGGAGAAGTTGTCACCAACCAAGTATAAAGCAGACGAGATCCTCGCCCAAACGATAAATCGCGATAAGATAGCCAGATGATTGCACGAGTATGGCACGGCTGGACGACCCAAGAAAACGCAGATGCGTATGAAACGCTGTTAAGAGAGACAATTATCCCCGCAACGGCCACGAAAGGCATTGAAGGGTATCGCGGTGTGCAGGTTTTGCGCCGCAATATTGGCAATGATGAGGTCGAATTCAAAACGATTTTTTCATTTGACACCTTGGAAAATGTCAAAGGGTTTGCAGGAGAGGCATACGAAACCGCCTATATTCCTGATGCGGCGCGTCTTTTGTTGAAACGCTACGAGCCAACGGCCGCTCATTATGAGGTTGCCGTGCGCGTTGATCGGGCGCAGGGTCGCATGAGCCATTTGGAATGCGGCATAGAATTATTGCACTATCTCAGCGCGAATCTGCGCGAATTTGAGTTCAACACGCATGAACAGGCCGACAAACGGGCGGCGGCGGTGGCTATCACAATCGTCAATGTGCATCACAAGCCTGATGTCTACGGGATCGCTTTCTCTGAAGGGGATGAACAAATGGCGGCGGTTCTGCTGACGCGCCGTTCCGCCAAGCTCAAAAAACATGCGGGCCAGTGGGCGTTGCCTGGCGGCCGAATTGATGCGGGCGAGACGCCAGAGGAGGCGGCGCTGCGTGAGCTTGAGGAGGAGGTCGGGTTAAAGTTGCCGCCGAGCCGCATTATCGGCCGATTAGACGACTACACTACCCGCTCTGGCTTCATCATTAAACCTGTCGTTGTCTGGGGCGGCAACATTGGCAAACTCGTGCCAAACCCAGACGAGGTGCAAGCGATCCATCGCATCCCAGTGGCCGAGTTTATGCGTGAGGATTCACCCATCCTGCAAAATATTCCCGAAAGCGAACACCCCGTTCTGCTGATTCCTGTCGGTGACAATTGGATCGCTGCGCCAACTGCCGCAATCCTGTACCAGTTTCGCGAGGTCTGTATTTTGGGCAAACAAACGCGGGTTGCCCACTTTGAGCAACCGTACTTTGCTTGGAAATAGGCGCAGGTTCGACTAAAGTACGATAACACCTATTCTCACGTTCTTCCTAAGACTTACACCATGAAAGCACTTGTCAATTCGGCCGATTTTCCCGCTGCCAACAAATCAACCTATCTCAACTCCGCCTCCGTTGCGCTCATGTATCGCGGCTGTCAAACGGCGATCGACGACTGGAACACCGATCTAGCTGAAAACGGCACGATCAACTTCAACGAACACGCCGAGCAAACTGTCTTTGGCGACCTGCACAGCGCATTCGCCCGTTTGCTCAACGCCACAACGGACGACATCGCCGTTGCCTCCAGCGCCACCGAACAGCTCACCACGCTTGCATGGGCCATCATGCCGCCCGCTGGCAGCAGCGTGTTAACAACGGGAATCGTTTTCCCAACCACCATCTACCCCTTTACCCGCGTCGCACGCCACACAGGCGCAACAATTCGCTTCGTCCCGGGCGAAAACGGCTACACCGATCCGCAAAAACTGCTTGACGCGATTGACGAAAACACATCCGTTGTCTGCCTCTCGCACGTCGAGTTTGGCAGCGGGCAACGCTATAATCTGCGCCAATTTGCCGACGCTTGCCACGCAAACGGCGCGTTGCTGATTGTCGATGCCACCCAATCAGCGGGCGCGATCCCAATCGATGCGCCTGCCTCTGGTGCAGATGTGATTATTTCGGCTGGCTATAAATGGCTGTGCGGCCCGTTTGGGGCGTCTGTCATGTATGTTGCGCCTCATCTGCAACGCACGCTTGACCCTGGCATTATCGGCTTCCGCAGCAACAAGGATATTTGGCAGCTTGCGGTCGATCAGCAAGATTATCCCAACACGGCGCAGCGGTTTGAGTTCAGCACAATGGCCTATGGTTGCGCGGTGGGGCTTGCCAAGTCGGTACATTATTTAGCGGATGTGGGGGTGGAAAAGATTCAGGCGCACAATCTCAAGCTGGCCGATCGCTTGCTGGAGGGGCTGGATGCATTGGGCGCACAGGTTGTTTCGCCGCGTAATTCGGCCGAACGCAGTTCAATCATCAGCGCCAAATTTGCCAACATCGACTCAAAACAGGTGGCCGCACACTTCAATCAGGCAAACGTCATCATCTCGCCCCGCCGCGACCTGTTCCGCTTCTCACCCCACCTTTACAACAGTAGCGACGACATCAACCACGCGCTGACCGAGCTAAGCACCTTCCTCCAGCAAACCCGCGCTTAAGTGCGCCACATAACCAACTTAAAGCCAACGTCTTTGTATAGAAAAAAGCCTCTTGCAATTGCGTTGGCGTCAGGCAGCAGTTGCCTCATTGCCTATAATTTGAACATAAAAACACATCAAATGAGGCAATATAATGGAAGAACTAACTTTTTCATCTAAACGACAACGCTATTTCACCAACGTATTTGCAGTTGGATTTTTACTGTTTAGCTGGTTTGTCTGTTATCTCTGGGTGATGGGCTTGACGGAGGGATGGGGCGCACCTTGGGACATTGCACCCGTTCGGCCGCCAGCCGGTCACTGGCAACGAAGCATCAACGACTATTTTGAGTCTGGGGCGGGAATGTATTTGCCTACGGTTCTCTTTTTGGGCGTGAGCTTAATATCCTATGCGACGTCACTTGCCCGCGCCAGAGCAATCAGCAACGTCTCATTAATCTTTGGCGTTACAAATCTAATGGCCCTGATGCTGTTCATGCTTGTGACAATACCGATCCAAACGTTTATGTTGCAAACGCCTGACCATCTCACCCCTGATCAGTGGCAATATTGGGGAGATTTCACTCGCGAATGGCCTTTAACACTCATCTCGCTTGTTATCTTCGTTGGCCTAATCGTGCTCCAGCGTCGGCTAACCTTCCGCTCAGCCTTATAAACCACGCAAGCACCCTCCCCTAATCCCTCCCCCTTCGGGGGAGGTTAGGTGGGGGTTCCGCTACAATGATAATATCTATAAACTGTCTAGAATTGCGCGGGTGATTCGTTTGGTTGCGCCTTCGCTGCGGACAAGCAGTTCTGGCTGTGTGCGTAGCACTTGGTCGATGGCGTTTTCGATCTGTTCGGCCGAAGCCAAATCATTCCACACATAACGCACCAACATCGCCCCGCTCAATATCGCCGCAATCGGGTTTGCAATCCCTTGCCCAGCAATATCGGGCGCAGACCCGTGGACAGGTTCCGCCACCGCGCAGTTGTCGCCCCAGTTGAGCGAGGGCGCATAGCCCAAACCGCCGCCCCAGTGCGCCGCCGCGTCTGACAAAATATCGCCAAACAGGTTGGTGGTCACGATCACGTCAAAGCGGGTTGGATCTTCAAGCAGTTTGAGCGCCGCCACATCGACCAACAGTTCATCGACTTCAATCTCGCCTGATGCAACCTTGTCGGTAATCACGGCGCGGACAGCGTCGCGGAACAGCCCGTCGGTGAGCGGCAGCACGTTTGCTTTGTGTACGATGGTTAGCTTTTGACGATTGAGCGTTTGCATCAGTTCGGCCGATTTTCGGCCGATTCGCTCAGACGCCGTCCGCGTAATCACCCGCTCCGCAATCGCCGTCTCGCCATCACTCGTCTCGCGCTGACTGTACAGCCCTTCTGAGTTCTCGCGCACAACAATCATGTCAATATCGTCACGTGGCGACACGTTCGGCAAACAGCGCACAGGGCGAATGTTGGCGTACAGCCCCAACGACTGGCGCATCGTCAAAATCGCGCTGCGATACCCTTCAACCTTGTGGCTCGGTGACTGCACCGCGCCAAACAAGCCTGCGCCACAGTCGCGAATCGTCGCCAGCGTTTCATCTGGCACAGACGCGCCCGTGCGCTCAAACGTCGCCCAGCCCGCATCAGCTTCTACAATTTCTAACGCTGGCAGCACGGCTTGCATCACCTGTACTGCTGCGGGAATCACTTCTTGTCCAATGCCGTCACCCGGCATAACGCATAATTTTGGCATAGGTTCATAAAACGTAATGCGTAATGTGTAAAACGTAAGCCCTGTTTGAATGGTTTACGTTTTACAACTTACATTTTACGCTGTTTCTCCGGGGAATCGGCCGAATTCCCGCACATATTTCACAATCCCACCCGCCTCAATCGTGGCGCGGGCGAAATCAGCCAGCGGCGGCAGTTCATGCGTCGTGCCGTCGATCTCAATCGTGCTGGCATCATAATCGAAGGTGACTTCATCCCCTTCCTGCAATGCGGCAACCACATCAGGCGCAACATACAGCGGAATGCCAAGATTGACCGCATTGCGGAAAAATATCCGTGCAAAGCTGTTGGCAACAATTGCACCGATCTGGCGTCGTTTCAACGCCAACGGTGCATACTCACGGCTTGACCCACAGCCAAAATTGTCGGTCGCGATCAAAATATCGCCCGGCACAGCCTGCTTGTTAAAGTCTGGACGTGCCTCAACAAAGGCAGCATTCCCCACATCGTCGTTTGGTCGCATATAAGGCGCATATCGCCCTGGAACAATTTGATCGGTGTCTACATCGGCACCAAATTTCCATACTCGTGACATAATATTATTTTGTCCTAACTCGCTCCCTCGCTTTGTGAGAGAGGGGATAGTTATGTGCTAATCAAGCTCTCGTGGATCGGCGATGCGACCAAGTAGCGCCGTTGCAGCAGCAACAGCAGGCGATGCTAAATAGATTTGTGACGTGGGGTGGCCCATGCGTCCTTTGAAGTTACGATTGCCCGTTGACAGACACACATCATCTTCCCCAAGCGTGCCTTGATGGCGACCCATGCACGCCCCGCAACCGGGGGTTGTAAGCGTCACAC
>JBMZDF010000439.1:0-5485 GCA_049614105.1 Promineifilaceae bacterium (SeqCode) | reverse complement strand
GATTTACCAAGGGCAAGCGGCATCCGCTTTTTATTGCAGCAACTACGATGATGCAAAAGAGGTTGTCATTCAGTTGGCGTCCGAAATGGGGTACGAGCCAGTGGATGCTGGCCCGATAAAAAATGCGCGGCTGCTGGAGCCTTTAGCCGCGCTATGGATGCAAATGGCGTTTGTCACGCATCAGGGGCATGAGACAGCGTTTAAATTAATCCGCCGCCACGAATAAGGCATCTTGTGCCGCTTCGTAATTGCTGTCGGCCAAAGACATGTGCAACGCTTTCTCGCGGTCTTTGATGACCTGCGGCCAAGCTTCTAACTCGCGGTGTAACTCAGCAAACAGCATGTCGTCTACAGTCACCTTAGCTAGATGTGCCTCGCTGCTTTGGAGGAAGGCGACACGATGGCCCAAGCTAGGGTGCGTGCTGCGCAACGTGATTTGCTGACGTTGCGCAATGCGCCATACGCGCTCAAGCTCTCGCTCTGGAATCGCATCAAGCTGCCCTTTGAGGTTCGAGTACTTGTAAACGGTTGGGGCGCTGTCGTAAGCGATACGCAGTGCTTCCAGATGGCGATAGTAAGACTTTTTGAGTAAAGAGACCGCGTGCTGGGTTCCGCCAACGGGAAGTGATTGCGCATCTGCAATGTATTCCGCAAGCTGGCTGTCACGATAGCAGCAGACCTCTAGCAAAAAGGTTAGACTCAGAATCGGTGCTGAAATGATATACAACACAAGCGTGATAGGGAATAGCGCCCATCTCACCATGTCGTTTTCGATTCGTGTAAAGCGTTTGGTGCTAAACAGCATGGTCCAGCGATCAAGCGTTGTAAGCGCAACGCGCACGTAGGTGCTGCGTGTCAGTGCGCCGTCTCGGCTGTGGGATAGCTCATGCGCAACAAGGCTTACTAACTCTTTTTTGTCAAGAATTGAGAGGAACGGATGCCCCAAACAAAGCACTGGCTGACGGCGGTGTCCAACGCGGCCGAACGTTGCGGTAAACTGTTCGGTCATCATAATGAGTGGCTTGGGAACGTTTAACGCTGTGGCAACACGTTCGACCAACTCATTAACAGCGGGAAAATCGGCCGATTCCGTCAGCACCATATTCGGCGGTACAGAATCAAACCTTGGATACCCTGCCCACCCTGCAATGAAGGTCAGCAAAACGACCCTAGCAAGTTGGAAACCCTCTAACCCATTATAAATAATCGCATTAATGCCGTAGTAAAAAATAACGATTGTGATTGCGTGAATGAGGGTTGCTAAAAGGAGGGAAACCGCACGTGTTATTGTGATGCGTGGGGGAACAAGTGAATTAGGATTAACCGTTTTGAATAAGTGCTCATCAGAGTGCTTACCTAAACGAGCTTGAAACCTACCCCAAGGTGTTCGCGGACGCCTTGCCTTCATTGGTTGTAGGTTCCAATTACACTGTTCACACCATGGTGAATAGCGAGGATAAATCGGAATATCAGCCCCACACTCTGGACATGCTTCTACATGCTGCGTCTCATGCGCAGCTTTTACAGACTTTTGTCTCATACCCGGTCCTATACGATTACAAAGATTGACCAGTTAACGCTACTAAGCTTAGATATAGAGGATAAACAAGCTATAAAGCTTCACAATTGTAAAGCCCTATCGCAAATTTTGTGCCTCAGATGCGATAAAGGGCAGCCGACTTGACGATTAGCCAAGCCAAACACACACATGTGTACTCAACACAGCGACTTTTAGTTGCTTATTCCATCATTGCAAGTTTATCTACGGCAAGGAGTTCAGGATAGTAAGCGTTCGACCCATAAGCCTTCAAACAGCAACGCAGATAAAAATAGCGATAAATATTATCAATGAATATGCCGCAATTCTAAAGAGTTTATGATTTAGTGTCAACAAATTTACAAAGAGATAACACAGATTGCATCAATTCGTTATGAAATAGCCGACATTTTAATAAGTTTGGTGGGATAGAAACATTGATAACGATGGTTTTTGGTTTTTGGCATGCTGTCTAACATAAACACTATGAGAAGTGGGCGGTGAAGTCACGCCAGGTTTTCTCTGGAAGCATACTTTCGCAAGGTTGCGATCTTTTGCATTGTTAAAGAATTCATATTTTCGATGATTCTTTAAGGTTATTTATACAAAATATTTGCTTGTCAGCACGGTGTGGTTATGTTAGGATCCTCGTCCGTTGGCGCTATATATGGGTAGTTTTGGTAAATTGTCCGTATATGTGGGGGAGAAACAACCACACCAAGCGCCATTACTTGCAGTAAAAACTTAAACGAAAGCTTTTGAAAGATAGAGACACCTTGTGAAATGCCCTTACTGTCAACAGGAACGCACACGCGTCATAGACACGAGCCACGACAATCGTGGTGGTATTCGTCGTCGCCGTGTTTGCGGTAGCTGTTTACAGCGTTTCACAACATATGAACGTCCCATTCTGGCAACGCCTTTGCTTGTTAAGCGAGACGGCACACGTGAGGAATTCTCACGTGATAAGTTGATGGATGGGATTCGACTGGCTTGCTCGAAACGCCCAATTTCGGCCGAACAGATTGAACATATTGTGGGTGAAATCGAATCTGACCTGCAACAAATGGGAAAATCAGAAATTCCCAGCCGCCTCGTTGGAGACGGCGTGACCAATAAACTGCGTGAATTGGACGAGGTAGCCTATATCCGCTACGCCATCGTCTACATGCAGCTAAACGACCTACAAGCCATCAAAACAGAAATCAATCGGTATCTAAACGATTAGTTGATATACCTGAACCAGACAGACTTAGGATAGGATGCTGTCTGCTACCTTGCGTTGTCGTAACAGTGCAACAAAACTTGGAGACCCTTACGAATGTTACAACCCCCCTCCGCACCGACTAAAGCCAATGGCAAATCGAACCACGCAGTCGATTTGTTTACAACTGATCAACTAGAAATCCACATGCCTGACATGATTGTCAAGCGTGATGGGCGCGTGGTTGAATTTGACGTTTCGCGCATCGAGAACGCAATCGCACGGTGCTATACACAGCTTAACGTGTCACCACGAACAAGTGCGGCTGTTATTGCGAAACAGGCGGCAAACGTTGTTGCCGCAAAATATGATCAACCAACTGTTGAACAGGTACAGGATATTGTCGAAATGGTGTTGCAAGCGGTCGGTGAGTACGAAGCAGCTAAAAGTTACATTCTGTATCGTGCTGAGCATGCGAAAATGCGTGAATCGCGTCCTGTTCCAGATGAAGTACGTGAAGCATTCGCGGCATCTGACCACTATTTCCCAACACAACTGCAAAAATTCCAGTTTTACGATAAGTACTCACGCTTTAACTACACGTTAGGCCGTCGCGAAACGTGGATTGAAACAGTTGATCGCGCCGTCTTGTACCTGCGAGAACTTTCACACGGCAGGCTGACAAACGAAGATTACGAGCGTCTGCGCAAAGGTATTTTGAACATGAAGGCGATGCCTTCTATGCGATTGCTTGCGATGGCTGGCCCCGCCGCCCGCCGCAACAACGTGACAATTTACAACTGCTCTTATATGTCTGTTGACTGCATCGACTCATTTGTCGAGGCACTAATTATTTCAATGTGTGGCTGCGGGGTTGGCTATTCAGTTGAAAGCCAATACGTTGAAAAATTCCCGCGCATCAAGCGCCAAAAAGGGACGCCAGTTGCGCTACACACCGTTGATGATTCATCCGAGGGATGGTCAGACGCTGTGCGCGTTGGGTTAAATACATGGTTTGAAGGGGATGATATTCGCTTTGACTATTCCGAGGTTCGGTCGGCTGGCGCACCGCTAAAAACAAAAGGTGGTCGCGCATCAGGCCCAGAACCATTGCGTAAGATGCTCGATTTTGCTCGCAGCATTATTTTGGGACGCCAAGGCAGCTTCCTGCGCCCAATCGATGCACATGACATCATGTGTGCCATCGGTAGCGCCGCTGTCTCTGGCGGTGTGCGTCGTACAGCGATGATTTCTCTGTTTGATATTGATGACAAAGAGATGATGCACTGTAAAACGGGTGATAACCTGATTGGCAATGAGCATCGTTGGAACGCTAACAACAGCGCGGTTTGGACCAAAGAGTACAGCCAAGCTGAGATTGCTGATTTTGTGTTGGCGATGGTTAAGTCGGGTCGTGGCGAGCCAGGTATCTTTAATCGTCCTGCGGCCACGCGCACGCGCCCAGAACGCCGTCAAGAGGCTGTGTTTGGCACAAATCCTTGTGGTGAGATTATCCTTCGGCCGAATCAATTCTGTAACCTGACCAGCGCCGTTTGCCGTTACGAGGACACACTCGAAACCCTGCTAGAAAAGGTTGAACTCGCGGCCATGCTCGGCACGATTCAATCAATGGCTACCCATTTCCCTGGCCTACGCAAAACATGGATTGATAATTGTCGAGAAGAGCGTTTGCTAGGTGTTGATCTCAACGGGCAGTTAGACAGTCCTGCGGCACAAGACCCTCTGATTCAAGAGCAATTACGCAAACACGCGGTTGCGACCAACAAGAAATACGCTGAAATGCTGGGTATTCCACAGTCGGCATCGGTAACGTGTGTCAAACCATCGGGTAACTCGTCTACATTGGTCAACAGCGCGTCTGGCATCCATGCACGCTGGTCGCCCTACTATATTCGCAACGTTCGTCTGAGCGCACACTCGCCCCTGTGCAAGGTGATGAAAGATACGGGTACACCAATGGACCCCGAAAACGGTCAAACGCTTGAGAATGCTGACACATGGGTCGTCCACTTCCCTGTCAAGTCGCCTGATAACGCTGTGACACGTAACGATCGGACCGCGATTGAGCAGTGTAATTATTGGCTGCAAAACAAGGAAAGCTACACAGAGCACAACCCTAGCGTGACGATTACCTATCGGCCGCACGAAGTGATCGACATGATCAAGTGGGTCTGGGACCATCAGGACAAAATTGGCGGTATGGCGTTCTTGCCTGCGTTTGACGCGCAGTATGAACAGATGCCATATAGTGAAATTTCGGCCGAAGAGTACGAACGTGCCTTTGCCGAATTCCCGAACGTCGACTTCTCAAAAGTGTACCGTTACGAAGAGAAAGACCTCACAACGGCCGCGCAAGAAGTTGCCTGTCTTGCAGGTAATTGCGACTTCTAAACGAGTTTCCCACGCATGAAACATAACGATTGCTAGCACAATTTGGCAAGTGCCATAAACGTGCAGAAGCAAAGGGTGTGTTTCATCTTGGCAAGGTTGTTTCTAGACAAGCGAGGCATTTGTAGGCGAAAGCTTACGCCTCGCTTTTTGTTTTGCCAGCCCCTCATTTTTACCCTATTTTAGAGTAGCGATCGTTGACTTTAGAATTTGCCTTATTCATAATGATAATTATTGAAATTGTAAATCCGCTGAAGTTACTCAATGGTTAAGCTAGTTGTAAGCACATCATTTCCCTTGAGTTACGGGTGTCGTACTTCCCAATCAGTTGAATT
>JBMZDF010000438.1:0-5506 GCA_049614105.1 Promineifilaceae bacterium (SeqCode) | reverse complement strand
GGTTTGTTGTTGTCTACTCTGGTTTGTGCATAAAAACCTCTGAGGTTTTCATCAATGGCTACTTGTGATCTACTTGAGACTTTTTAATATGTCAGTTCGTTTAGCTGAGACGTTAACCTGTTAAGTTATTGCCACGGAAAGGGAATCGGCTCGATTCCGTAATACAGTTCGACAATGCGGCGGAACATGGGGGCGGCAACGGCCGAGCCTTCGCCTGCGTTTTCCATGATGATGGCGATCGCAATTTCAGGCTCCTCATAGGGCGTATAACCTGTGAACCAAGAGTGCGGCTCTGTTTCTTCACCACCCGTCTGTGCCGTGCCTGTTTTGCCTGCGGTGGTGACAACGAGTCCCGACATCGGATCAACCGCCGTGCCAAAATAGCCGCTGGTGACGTTGTTCATTGATTCTTGGATGGTGAGCAGTTGTTCGGCCGAAAGTGGAATCGTACTCATCACCTCTGGCTGCACGATTAACTCAGGCGCACCAGATGTTTCCTCCACTTTGTCAATTAAAAGCGGCTTGTAAACCGTCCCGCCGTTGGCAATCGCCGATGTCATCCGCGCAATTTGGAGCGGCGTTGAGGAAACAAAGCCCTGCCCAATCGCCATATTCACCGAATCACCAGGTGACCAACCCTGCCCATATTTCTCAAACTTCCAGTCGGGATCTGGAATAGACCCCGCTGTTTCTGGCACACCCTCCAACCCTGTCGCCTCACCAAGGCCAAACGAGTGCGCAATGTTGGGCAGAATAAAGGGATCGACGCCATCTAGCACAAAGCCGATATGATACATCCACGGGTTGCAGGAGCGCGTGAGTCCTTGCGTCAAGGTCAACGTGCCGTGTCCGCTTCGCAACCAATCATACTTGATCAAATCTGGCCCCAACTCTTGCCAAACGCCGTTACAGCCATAGTAACTGTCAGCCGCAAATTGATTTGAGGCAAGCGCGGCTGCTGTGGTCACAAGCTTAAAAGTAGAGCCGGGAGGATACGCGCTTTGGGTGGCGCGATTGAGCAGTGGGTTGCGTGAATCTTGCAGCAGGGTGGTGACTTCGGCGCGTGCGTTCGGCCGAATTTCGCTAAACGCACTTGGGTCATACGTTGGATAGCTCGCCATCGCCCGAATTGCCCCTGTGTTCACATCAAGTACCACAATTGCGCCCGAATGTCCGTTTGGATGAGACAAGACCGCTTCGGCCAGCGCCTTCTGCACGGCAAGCTGAAAATTAGAGTCAAAGGTCGTATGCACATCACGCCCTGCGACTGCCAGCGCTTCCTGCACAATATCGAGCCGTTCACCCGATGGACTCATCAACAAAAGTTGCCCACCGCGCCGCCCAGCCAGATATTCTTCGGCCGTTGCCTCCGCACCGCTAATCCCAACGCGCTCATCAGCCCGATAACCGCGCTCCCAATAATAATCTTCTAGCTCTTGGGGGATAAAGTTGACATAACCGATCAAATGCGGCGCGATACCTTGTTCGGTGTACATGCGCCCCGTTGTTGCCTGCGTCTGGAGTCCTTTGTTGAAATATGGCTCAAGCGCGTTGAAGTTTCCTTGCAGCGTTTCTTCATTCACAACGCCCAAAGGCATGAACCGCGAAGGGGAGGAGCCGGCATAGGCGGCTTTCATGTCGCCAATCGGCCGACTCAACATTTGGCTCATGACCCAGAGGTAGCCGTCTTCATCTTCCAGCTTTTCGGGAATGACGCCCACCACCATGCCGCCCGTTTGTGATGAGAGCAGAACTTCGTTGCGATCGTATAGTTCAGCCCGCACGGGCGATTGAATTTCGAGTTGGAGATAGTTGCCGCCGACAAGGTCAGGCATGATCAACGCCTCATCCCAGACAATGCGCCACTTCGCATTTTCGTAAACGAGCGGCATCGTGTGTTCGCGGATGACGTTGCCGACGACGGCCGTTTCCATCGTGACACGGACGGCAAATTCGGCCGAAGCGCCATTCTGAAACGCGCCCAACGGCTGATATTGTAGGTCAACGACGCGAGCCGTTTCCATTACGTCTGTGTACAACTCGATAAATGTTTCTTCGGGAATTAGCCCACGGCTGCGTTCAGCCAGCAGCGTATACATGCTGGCATATTCGCCTTCTTGCCAAAGGCGGTAAAATGCTTGCCCGATGCCTGCCGCCTGTTCAGCCACCGCTGTCGGGGTGGGCTGTGGTGTCGGGCTGGGTTTGGCCGTGGGGGTGACGGGGTTATAAGCGTCTTCGATTAAGGGGATGCCGCTGCAAGTCGACAACAAAAGCAGCAAGCACATCAACAGAAAATGATGGAAGCGGATGTGCAGATTCATTAGGATGAAGTATAGCTATGTGAGAAAGCTAACCGCAAGTTGGCGTTGTGATTTGTGCATGATTTGTTAGGTGTCTGGGTTAGTTACAAGCGTACTTTTTATTCGTAAGGGTTGTGAACACCTGTCATAATTAGCGGATGTCTGCTTTGAGAAGATCGTTACGCTGGTTATTACAACTTGATGCATCGTATTCGGTGATGAATTCGGCCGAAGCGGAAGCCTACCGCGACCGCCATTTTCGCTGGAACTACCTCTTTAACTCGCTCGATGTGATGTTTTTCATGGGCAGCCTCAGTCTGCTGTCTGCCACAACAATTTTACCGTTGTTCATCAGCAAACTAACTGACAGTACTGTCCCCCTCGCGGTGGTGGCGATTTTGGCACAAGCTGGGTTTTTCCTGCCGCAGTTGCTCATGTCCAACATCATCGAACGCATTGATCGCAAAAAGCAGGTTGTGGTCAACCTCGGCTTTTTGACCGAGCGGTTGCCTGCGTTGCTCATGCCTTTGGCCGCTGTTGCCGCCTATTGGTCATTGCCGCTTTCGCTCAGTCTATTTTTGCTGTTGTTTGCATGGTTTAACTTTGGTGGGGGTCTCATTGCAACCGCATGGCAAGATTTGATCGCCCGCTGTTTTCCTGTCGAGTGGCGCGGACGCTTTTTCGGTGGCAACATGTTTATTGGCACGGCGATTGGCGTTGTCATTGCGGGTGCGGCGGGGGTTGTGCTGGAGCGTTTTGCTTTTCCGCTCAACTTTATCATCATCTTTGGCGTGGCGGGGCTTGGGATCAACTTGAGCTGGCTCGCGTTGGCGATGGTGCGCGAACCTGTCGAAGCGACCAACGTCCCGTACCGTTCAACAATAGAGTATTTGCGCGAACTGCCGTTGGTGGTGCAAGCAGACACAAATTTCCGCAACTTCCTCTCGGCTCGTTTTGTGTTGGCGTTGGCTGAAATGGGCAGCGGCTTTTTGACGGTTGCCGCAATTCAACTGTGGGCGATTCCAGACAGCATGGTGGCAACGTTCACAACGGCCAGCCTGCTCGGACAAACAATTGCTAGTTTGGTGATGGGCGTGTTGGCCGATCGGTATGGGCATCGGTTGTCTTTAGAAATATCCGCGTTTGCCTCAATCTTAACCTTTGCTTTAGCATGGTTTGCCCCTGCTGCAAGCTGGTATATCCCCATCTTTTTCCTGCTGGGCTTTTTTACAGGGGCGCGTATCGTTTCTGGCACGCTTGTCGTGCTGGAGTTTTGCGCACCAGAAAAGCGGCCAACTTATGTGGGCCTCACCAACACCTTGATCGGCATCGGCAGCACAATCGCGCCGCTGCTGGGGGCGGGTCTTGTGAAGATTGGTTTTAGCTGGGCGTTTGGAGCCAGCACGCTGGTGAGTATTATTGCGCTGCTGATGTTGCGCTATTGGGTGAAAGAGCCGCGTTTTGTAGAGAAGGGATGAAGAAATGAAGAATGAAGAATGGAGAAATGAAGAATGGGAATGAATAGACAGTCGGTGAGTACAGGCACAATTTGGGAAAAGAAGTACGGTTTTTGCCGTGCTGTGCGGGTTGGGGAGCGGATTTTTGTCTCTGGCACGACGGCAACTGATGCGGACGGTCGTGTTGTTGGCGAAGGGGACGCAGGGGCGCAGGCGCATTTCATTATCAATAAAATCGAAAAGGCGATAGTTGACCTTGGCGGTCGGCTGGAAGATGTGGTGCGGACGCGGGTTTATATCAGCGATTTGGCGCATTGGGAGCCAGCGGCGGACGCGCACGGCGAGCGGTTTGCGCATATTCAGCCCGCGAATACGCTGGTTGAGGCGCGGTTGGTTGGGGATGCTTATCTGGTTGAGATTGAGGCGGATGCGATTATAGGAGCAGGCGATGCGCTTTAGTTTACGATTGAATAATGATTTGACGTTGCCTGCGTATGTGGAATTGGCGCAGGCAGCAGAGGCGGTTGGATTTGACCAGTTTTGGGTCAGCAACGATCTGTTTATCCGCAGTGCGAGTGTGATTTTGCCAGCGGTGGCGCTGGCGACGGAGCGGATTGAGATTGGCTGTGGGATTTTCAATCCGTACACGATTAATCCAGCCGAGCTGGCGATGTTTGCGGCAACGATGGATGAATTGAGCGGCAACCGTTTCAACCTTGGGCTGGCGGCAGGCGCGAAAGACTTTTTGCAGTGGGTGGGCATTCCGCAGCGCAAGCCGTTGGCGATGATGCGCGAGACGATTGGGGTGATTCGGGCGTTGTTGCGGGGTGATTCGGCCGAAATTCAAAGCAACACGCTCAACTGGCAATCAGAAGCATACCTGCGCTTCAGAGCACCCCGTGTGACGCCGATCTACCTTGGCGCGATGGGGCCTAAAATGTTGGTGCTGGCTGGCGAAGTGGCGGACGGCGTGCTGCCGCTGCTGTTTCCGCCTG
This sequence comes from Promineifilaceae bacterium (SeqCode), assembly GCA_049614105.1. GTDB lineage: Bacteria > Chloroflexota > Anaerolineae > Promineifilales > Promineifilaceae > CALECP01. The sequence continues at coordinate 754 of JBMZDF010000438.1, read as the reverse complement.
AGCACTATTTTAATGTTGAGCCGTTGTTGCAGAAGGGTGTAGAGAAGCGTTCGGCCGCGTTGGCTGAGCTGGACTATGCGGCTTGCATTTGGGTGTCGCTTTCGGCCGATAAACAGGCCGCCCGCGACGTGCTTGCCCACAAAATCGCCTACTATGGCCCCAGCCTTGGCCCACTGATTTTGTCCCAGCTTGGATTGACCGCCGCTGACTTTGACGAGGTGCAGCGCGTTTTTCATGTTGAACGGGATGAAGCCAAAGCGATCCAGTTGGTTGATGATCGCATGTTGCGAATCGGTGTTGTGGGCCAGCCCTCAGACGTGATCGAACGGCTGGAGCCGCTGGTCGCCGCTGGCGCACAGCATCTAAGCTTTGGCCCACCACTTGGCCCCGATCCGCTAGAGGCTGTGAATTTGCTTGGAAAAGTAATTGCCCATTTTCGTTAAGGTGACGACGTTTTCGCCACACTTTGACATAGAATCAAGCGTTTCGATGTCGGAAATGGGGTTGGCGGTTTATATAGTTTAAAATATGTTGATCCAAAGCCAACTCCAAAGCCAACATAGAAAAGAACCAAGCACAATACTGATGAGGCTCCCCTTGCAGATTTGGACACGAATAGTGTCATTTTGACTTTTTGGTAAGCGAATAAGTCCAAAGAGAACGCCCAGCCCATAGACAATCGACACGATCACGCCGAAGACTGCCATGAAATAGAAAATCATCACGCCAATACAGCTTTCGCCGCTGCATCGAC
>JBMZDF010000437.1:0-5511 GCA_049614105.1 Promineifilaceae bacterium (SeqCode) | reverse complement strand
CGAACCGTTCATGGCTGGCACTATTGAAAGCGTTCAAAATAGGGCGTTACCGATGCTCGTCGATCTGGGGGGGAAACCCCTTGATTGGCAGATCAAACTGCTGCAACATTGTACCCATGCTATTTTGCTTATTTCGGACGCAAAGAACACGCTTGAAATGCAAAAATCGTGGCTATCCTTGTTTGAAAAAGCGCGTGTGCCGCTTGTCGCACAACTAACTTCCTCATTACAAGGTGAGGAGTCAATAACGCAACATCAGCCATACCTAATCGCACATTTAACACATCTGGAGCGAGATATTGCGGCTCGTTCCTCAGGTGGCGCAGGGTTTGAGGCGGTCGCGAGCTTAGTTGCCCAAAAAATTGCAAACTCCCCCTCAGCGGCCGAGATGTATCGTGTCGTCGCGCCCGCACAATTTGTCTCCTTGCCTGATCTGGCTCGTGAGTTTGGTGCATCTGTTGACCAATGGGTACGAACGATGCTGCCTAAATTGAGTGTGCGGATAACAGCAGGACAACCGCTTGCCGTATATGGCCGTGCGCCCAATTGGGTGTACAGTATGCTGGCGGCGCATGCAGATCAAACTAATTTTTGGCAATTTGACTCGCGTCTCGGCTGGATTCAACCACCACCTGTTTATTGGTCAGAGCAAGCAACGCAATCTGCCCCGTGGGAAGAGGTGTTTGTGTCGTCCGAATCGCATACGGTTGTTAACTTGATAACAGGCTCAAAATTCCTTGCTATTGATGGTACACAACCGTTTGTTGTCAGTCGGCCGCCTACCCATCTTGGGATCATTCTCTATGGAAAATTGACACTGTGGTTGTTTACAGCGTTAACCCGCCACTTTCAGACAGACTATCCGTGGGTTGCCTGTTACCAACCCTCAGTAGGGGCGGTTGTGGTTGCCACAAACGTAAGCGAGCGGCAAATTGGGGACTTGATTCCAGAGTCAGAAATTGAAATAGTTGCTAATTGATGTGTTTGAATAGGCCAAAAGTACTTGTATGGATGGTATAAGATTCGGCCGAATTCTGCTATTGATTTCCACGTGCAATCCCTGTCACAACCCTATCACAATCCTTCGCTTAATCCTTGGGTAGTGGTGATAATTGAATAGTTTGGAGACTTGATCGCTTGTAACCCTACCCGCGTAAACGCAGCCGCAACCGATGGCGCAACAAACACCGTGCCGTTGTCGGCCAACACAGCATGCACAAGGCGGTGGATACGCGGCTCCGTCATTAGTGTGGGAAGTGATGTAATTGCATCTGGAATTAACAGGTACATTTTTCCCGACGGGGTAGGCAAGGCCTGATCGACCAGCACTTGTAACCCTAACAGGCCTTGTACACTGCGAACTTTTAAGCCAATTGTGCTAGTGCGATAACCTTTTGCCTGTAATTGCTTCATCACCTGTGTAACCCACACTTCGTCGAAGCCAGGAAGCAGTAAGATCGAGGCGGAATTCGGCCGAATCATAATCTTTCCTTAAAAACAATCGTTTGCTAATCTACACGCCAAAATGCAAGCAGGACACGCAATGCTTATCAATAATCTGCCCATGAGTGAGGTGAAAATGCAATCTGTTGTCTCAATTGAGCACATATCAAAACTGTATCAGACAATCGAATTTCCACCCTATCAACCTCCTATCACAAGCCTTGCGTCTGGCTTCGGTGCTATGTTACTGTTTGATAAATCAACTTAAGCGGTGTTCATGAATCGAGAACTTTCCAAAGAAACGGTCAAAGAAGTAAAAGAGGCACTTGGTGCATGGCACAGTGCAAATCACAATGGATTATTAACCCACTGGTTGCTTGTTCAACAGAAGCTGAAGCAGCACCCTTATGTAAACAATGACATTGCGATTCTGCGATTGGCAACAAATCAAGTTTTGTTCGCGGCGCTTGAGCAGCTAGAGCAACAATCTCCTAAACATGCCCAAACGCTTCGGCTTCGCTCATTAGACAACGAGGTCGAACAAATGGCGGCCCGTCAGTTGGGGGTGAGTGTGCCCACGATGTATCGTTATCAACGTCATGCAACCAAGGCGTTGACCCAAATACTTATCGCGAAGGAACAAGCGCTCTATTCAGAGCGTATTACAGCATTACTTGGGCAACTGCCGTTTGCGTCTTACAGTCAATTGGTCGGCGTTGCTGATCAACAGGCCCAGCTCTACAACAAAATCATACAAACTGATGCACCCAATTTCTTCCTCGTAAGCGGCATTGGCGGTATCGGCAAAACGAGTCTGATTCGGTTTGTGGTCGAGCAGGTGATTAGACAGCTCACCTTTGATAACATTATCTGGGTTGAAATTGACCATCATGGGTCAGGTAACTTTTCACGAACTGGCGCGATTAAACAGGTTTTGAGTCGACTTGCAACACTTGCAAACCATCCAAACCCTAGCGAGCTTCAACTCAAGCAATGGTTTGCCCAGCAATCTGCATTACTTATCATCGATAATGTGGAAGCGGTTGACGATGCAACTGCTATTTGGCAGAAGTTCAAATCTTGGACAAATACATCAAAAATCATTTTAACTTCGCGGGCGCGACCAGTCGGGTTGCAAGAGGTTTACGTTACCTCGCTCAATGAGATCTCACAAAATGACAGTCTCGAATTGATCCGTCATCTTGCTGAAACAACGGGTCAAAATGATTTGCAATCTGCATCAGATGCGCAGCTGCTCCCGATTTTTGAACGTACTGGGGGCAACCCGCACGCAATCAAAATGGTTATGGGGTTGACAGCCACACGCCCCTTGCAACAGATTCTTGACGACTTACCAAAAGCAAAACGTGGAGAGACAGCAACGTTATACCATCACATTTACTGGAGAGCGTGGCGTTCATTATCTCCCAATGCTCAAAAGTTATTTAAGGCGATGCGCTGGATTAACACGCAGGGGTCAACGGCCGACCATATTCAACTGCTGTCTGAGCTTGATGATGAAGCATTTTGGCAAGCGATTGAAGCATTGCTTGTTCGTTCCTTGTTGTTACAAGCAGGCACAACGTTTGCCCCACGCTACCGTATTCACCGGCTCAGCGAACAGTTTTTGCAAGAGCAGGTGCTAAAGTGGTAGCTCAGCAAGAGATATTGACGTTTACAACGCTCAATCTCCGCTATTGGCAGCGTTGGGTTGAGACAATCGGCCTTGCTAATGTCGCCCAGTTAGACAACGAACAACAAAATCTTTTCAAAGCAGCCTCTCTCGGATTACGTCTTTCGGCAACTGCACCCCATTCTGCGCAATTAATTTCAGACTTGTTTGAACTGATTCGTCAGCGACATTACTGGGCTGACTGGCTTCCTCTGATCGAACATGCGATTGATATACCGACGTTATCTGAAAAATTGACTGTCGATTTGCTCAATCAGGCTGGGTTGCTTTTGCATCTTCTCCAGAAGAACGGGGGGGCGGTTGCAAAACATCAATTGGCGCTTGCGCTTGCGCAGTCGGCACAGTTGACCTACCAACAGCTTGTTACGCATACTAACCTTAGCAATGCTTATCTTGGGTCTCATCAATATGAACTTGCGCAAGCGCATGCGGCCGAAGCGAAAAGGATAATCGGCCGATTACCCATTCTGCCTAAACGAAATTCAGCCTCTGTACATAATTGTTTGGGATTGATCGCATTAGAGAAGGGGATGCTTGAATCAGCCATACAAAATTTGCTAACGGCTGCTGAATTGTTTGCTCAGGTGAATGATATTGCTTTTCAAGCAACCGCTTTAAGTAACCTAGGCGTAGCTTACATAAGAAATAAGCAGCTAGCTTTGGCAGTTGAGGCTTTTTATAAAGCCTATGGGGTGCTTGAATTCACTTCGTTTGAGCTGGAAAAAGTTCGGGTTTGGATAAACCTAGGCGCGTATTTTGCGAAGCTAGAACAATATGAACAAGCGCTGCATTGGTTCCAATTGGCTGACACCCCTTATCTCTGGCATTCAGTAGACTATCGGCAACAGGCATTTGTTCTTCACAATCTCGGCTATGCTTATGTTAAGTTGTCTCGTTCTGGTGAGGGTATTATCTACCTTGAACGTGCCGAATCACTCTGGCGTTCGCTTGACGACAAATTACATCTAGGCAACACATTAATGGATTTAGGGTATGCACAAGCTGCTGTACAAGACCCTAGACAAGCTGTTATCAGCCTAAAACAAGCGGTTCATCACCTCTCGCTTTTCCCCGACAATGCCTGGGCGCACTCGCTCATTCTGAAAGCAACACAGAAACTAAAGATTTTGGGCGACGGGGTGGATGACACATAAGTTCATCCACCCTGACAGTGTTCTAACTAAAATCCAGTTGTTCCAGTTGAGCAGCATGGATCAGCATACGCAGTTGAGACTGTTGTTCCAACAAGCATCAAAACAACAGATGCCGCAAGTAGAAAATGTATCGCTTTGTGGCGAATTTGAGTAACCATCTAGACCTCATGATCGTGATGACCCATTGTGAGCGACGCAATAAAACTCACAATGTGTCTGGTTGAGATCGCGTCTTAGTTACTTATAGAATGCCACTTTTTATCACGGGAAACAGAGAAGGATTCCTCAATAAACTTCAGACTTGTTCGGAGGTTTGCAAGAATATGGGGTTTATTTCTTAGTCAGCGTAAGGTCTGATGTGGGGAGCACCAAAAATGAACGATCGCAAGGTAGGGGGCTGGCTAGTCAGATTTTGAGTGTGGCCGTTGATGAATCAGACTGCTCTAATAGCCAATTCGCATAGCAATCGGGACGTGCGGGTTTTGAGAGGTTGGATATACTTCGTGTAGCAACTTAATAAGTTGTACTTTTCAGAAGGTTTCAGTCAACAATTTTGAAGAATCCGCAGAGCGGAAAAAAGGGCGTTCCACCGCAGAACAGTGGAACGAGGGCTTCTCAAAACCTCAGAGGTTTGTTGTCGTCTACTCGGGTCTGTGCATAAAGACCTCTGAGGTTTTCACAATATGTCACTCTATCCACCAGTTGCACAAGGAGGCCATGGGCCAGAAGGAGGAATCACACATCCGCCACCTGACGGCACACGGAAGCCGTTGCGTGGGTGTGCAAATCCGTTGATATTGCTGTAGGCAGAAACATCTTGCATGACGCCAGTGAATACTTCATGCAGCAAAACGTTGCCGTTTGCAAGCCGCAAAAAATGCTGCTGGTTACGAAAATCGGTGGCGTTTCCTTGATTAACCGTTTCGTAGTTGTTTGGTGTATGCGTTGCCCAGCCAAGCGCTTCACGTACCATTGGATTGTTGCGCCACACCTTGCCAAACCCAAACTCAGGTTGCAAGCGTCCTGCGGGTGGCACAATGTTGGATGAAGATACAGGGTCAACGCCGCTTACAAAGGTATCTGTGAACTTTTGCAGCCGCTTGTCACTATTTGTGTAGACCCAAATTTGATCATACTTCGCAATCCAAACCATGAAACCCCCTTCAAATTGCTGTTGAGATGCTTGCGAGACCTCTGGTTCAGATGCGCAATAGCCCCACA
>JBMZDF010000436.1:0-5520 GCA_049614105.1 Promineifilaceae bacterium (SeqCode) | reverse complement strand
CGCCCACCGTTTGCTCCTGCTCGAACACCCCCCCACCTACACCTTCGGCCGCAGAGGAAAACTCGACAACCTGCTCTTCAACGAAAACGAGCTAGCCCAACAAGGCATCACAACCCATTGGGTCGATCGCGGCGGCGATGTCACTTATCATGGGCCGGGGCAACTCGTCGGCTACCCCATTCTCAACCTTGCCCGCCTACAAGATCGCGACTTTCCCGATGTCCATCGCTATCTGCGCGACATCGAGGAGGTTATCATTACCACCTTGGGGCAACTTTCGATTGAGGCGTGGCGCTATCCTGGCTACACGGGCGTTTGGGTCAATGAACAACACAATGGGCAACAAGCACCACACAAAATTGCAGCTATCGGTGTGAAGGTCAGCGGCAAAGCGATCAGCAGCCACGGCTTTGCGCTAAATGTAAATCCTAATTTGGCGCATTTTGCGGGCATCATCCCCTGCGGGATTAGCGAGCATCCTGTGACGAGTGTTGCTCAGCACGGGCAACGGTTAACCGTTGCGGATATTGTGCCGCAGATAGTGATGAGTTTCGGCCGAATTTTTGATCTCAAGCCCTCATTACAAACAATTATGTAAACAGTTGGCAAAATCGGCCGAAATCTGTGCCGATTTAGCACCCCTCTCGAAGTTGATACCGTACAATTTTGGGCGTACAATGACACCTCATAGATTTGTCAATTTTGAATACTCGCACGTCCCAACTAGGACTTGATATGGCATTAATCGAACTCGACGCAATCGCCGTTGATGATCAGCTAAAAACACAATCAAATAAACCCACCCAGCGAATCCGAACCAAAAATCAGTCACGTCGTCGGCCAGAATGGCTCAAAGTACGTGCGCCCAGCGGTGAAACATACGAAGGTCTTAAAAAGCTGATGCGCAGCAAATCGCTGCACACCGTTTGCGAAGAAGCCCGCTGCCCAAATATCGGTGAATGTTGGGGAGCAGGAACCGCCACCTTCCTTATTATGGGTGACACCTGCACGCGCAGCTGCGGATTTTGCGACATCAAAACGGGTCGCCCCGCTCCGCTCGATTGGCATGAACCCGAACGGGTCGCGCAAGCTGTCAAACAGATGGATCTGCGCCACGTGGTTATCACCTCTGTGAATCGGGACGAACGCCCAGACGGTGGCGCACCGATTTTCGCACTCATCATCGACCGTATTCGCGAAATCCAACCAGGTTGTTCAATCGAGGTTCTGATCCCCGACTTTAAGGGGGATGAGGCGGCATTGAAAATTGTGATGGACGCGCAGCCTGAAATTCTCAATCATAATGTTGAGACAGTCCCGCGCCTCTTTCGCAAGGTCCAACCGCAAGATCAATACGCTTGGGCGATGACAACACTTGAAAATGCCAAAAAAATGCAGCCTGATGTGCTGACAAAAAGCGGAATCATGCTAGGCTTAGGGGAGCAGTGGGATGAGCTTGTTGCTGTCATTCGTGACCTTGCCAATGTGGGTGTAGATATTTTAACGCTAGGCCAATATCTTCAGCCCAGCAAAAAGCATCTACCGCTCGAACGCTACTACACACCAGCTCAATTTGATGAACTGCGTGACGTGGCGCTTGGGTTTGGTTTCAAGTGGGTAGAAAGTGGACCGCTTGTCCGCAGCAGCTACCGCGCAGAGCAACAGGTCCGCGCACTGTCCAAAATCTATAAACAGCTTGGACATTTCACATAATATTTAAGCCTTACCAACATTGACCACCCTTCATAATCTTGAATGTGGTCAAACTGATGCTTACTCCGCATCTCGTTGCAAACAACAGCATTCTGACTGTCAGACTCACTGATGGCAGATTAGATACGCGAGATTGACTTTTTCTAACGTGGTTGTAACTTTCAACGTCTGTCAATTTATGATTCTCAAACAGATGTTGCGTATGATATTAGGAACCAAACACGCCCAGCTGAGCCAACTAGAAATTAGAATGACTATTAGTATTTGGCTCGTTGACTGATTAGGAGCACTACACCTTATGGATGAACAAAATAACAGTAATCCACGCCCACAAATTCCGATATGGGGTTGGATACTAGGGATTTTGGCAATCGTTTTGGTCGTCCAATTCTGGACTAGCGGCCAATTCGGCGGTGACAAACTGGATGCAAAAGATGTCGCAGGACATATTGCAGATGGGAATGTCGAAGAGCTGATTATTCAAAGCAGCAACCGTGTCAATGTCAAACTCAAAGACAAAGAAGAAACGGTTGTCTGGAATCTTGCACCGCTAACCAAGTGGTACGAAGAGTTAATCGATGTTTATGGCGTCTCTGAAACAGAACTAGCTCTGATAACGAAAACGACCATCGACAACTCAGCACGCAATGCAATCGGCAGCGTTGTATTGTCACTTGGCCCGATTCTGCTAATTATCTGGATCTTTAGCCGTGGCTTCCGTCAAATTCAAGGCGGCGGCGGCAACAGCATCTTTGGCTTCGGCCGGTCAAAAGCCCGCAACGTAAACGAAGGCGATCGCCCAACGGTTACCTTTGATGATGTCGCAGGCGTTGATGAGGCAAAGGAAGAGGTCGAAGAAATCGTCCAGTTCCTACGTGAGCCTGAGCGATTCATCCAAGTTGGCGCACGGATTCCAAAAGGCGTCCTGATGGTTGGCCCTCCAGGTACGGGTAAAACGTTGCTAGCACGCGCAATCGCGGGTGAAGCGGGCGTTCCTTTCTACCATATTTCAGGGTCCGAATTTGTTGAAATGTTTGTCGGTGTCGGTGCAAGCCGTGTGCGCGACCTTTTCAACAAAGCAAAAGAAAATGCACCCTCTATCGTATTTGTCGATGAAATCGACGCCGTTGGCCGTCAGCGTGGCGCTGGCATGGGTGGCGGACACGATGAGCGTGAGCAAACGCTTAATCAGATCCTGACCGAAATGGATGGGTTTGATAAAGAAACGAACATCATCGTTATTGCAGCCACCAACCGTGCGGACGTTCTCGACCCTGCGCTGTTGCGCCCAGGTCGTTTCGACCGTAAGGTGATTGTAGATCGCCCCGACATCCGTGGTCGTGAAGCGATTCTGCGCGTTCATGCTCGTGGCAAGCCGATCGCAAAAGATGTTGAGTACAAAGATTGGGCACGTCTGACCGCTGGCTTCTCTGGTGCTGACCTCGAAAACCTCATCAATGAGGCGGCTATTTTTGCAGCACGACGCCATGGCACGACGGTCACGGTCACCGATTTGCAAGATGCCTTCGATCGCATCGCAATTGGCCCAGAGCGTAAATCGGCCGTGATCAGCGCACAAATGAAAGAGCTAACCGCCTATCATGAAGCGGGTCATGCCGTTATGTCCTACTTGCTGCCAACCGCCCCACCCGTTCAGAAAATCACGATTATTCCCCGTGGTCGCGCCGGTGGGTATGTACTGCCTTTGCCAAATGAGGATCAGTTGCCAACAACTGAGTTCTTCGCAGACCGCATCGCCATGTTGCTTGGTGGACGAGCGGCCGAAGATGTATTCTTTGGCCAAATCACAAGCGGCGCATCGAGCGACTTGCAGCAGGCAACCAGCACGGCGCGTACAATGGTCACTCAACTTGGCATGAGCGACGCGCTTGGTCTGCCAACCTATGGCGAAGAACAAGGTAGCCCGTTCCTAGGCCGCACGTTCAACTCACGCAACTACAGCGACGACACCGCCGCTCGGATCGATCAAGAAATCGAGTCCATCTTGCGTGACAACTACGGACGCGCAAAACAAGCTATCCTAGACAACAAAGAACGTATCATCAAACTAGCTGAGAAGCTGATCGAAGTTGAAACGATGGATCGTAAAACATTTGAATCATTCATGTTAGCGACTTGATCTTGACATTCTAGAACAGATAAAAAGCCCGATTGCGTTTGCAATCGGGCTTTTTTGTTTCCCAAAAATTATAATTTCATGCCGCTTGACGCTGAGGACGCTAAAATTGTGGCATGCATACTATTCGCGAATGTACGAACCCCACTTGTCAATTCCGCTTTCCAGCCGAGAGCGATCACCCGATCGGCAACGTCTGCCCAAAATGCGACGGGGTTACGGTTGTTGACCAGCAGTTTGCGGCGCAGCTTGTGCCAACTGCCGTTTCTGACCGAGCAAAGCGGCAGGTTGTTGGTGTGTTGGATAATATTCGCAGCATTCACAATGTTGGGGCATGTTTCCGAACCGCAGATGGTGCGGGGCTAACCAACCTCTATCTGTGCGGCATTACGGCAACGCCAGCCCATCGCAAAGTTGCCAAAACGGCGCTGGGATCGGAGCAAGCGGTTGCATGGTCACATCATCACAATGCGTTGCATCTGGTTGAGCGGTTAAAAAAAGAGGGGTATCAACTGTGGGCGCTAGAGGGCGGCACGCAGGCAGAAAGTTTATTGACGTCTGTACTACCTGAGGGGCCGATTGCAATTGTGGTTGGCAATGAGGTCAGCGGGGTAGACCCTGCCATCCTAGCCCTGTGCGATCGCGTTGTGGCGTTGCCTATGCGCGGGGTCAAAGCGTCGTTAAATGTGAGTACAGCGTTTGGGATTGCGGCTTATCGGCTTACGGGCTGACGATTTCGGCCGAAACAAGATGCTTTTGAATCTGCGACACCAACTGTTCTAATTCAACAGGCTTCGCCATGTATTCGTTTGCACCAGCCATCAAACACAAATCGCGATCATAATCCATTGCCAAACCAGTCAGCGCAATGATCGGCGTCTCGGCAGTGTTGTTGCGGTCACGCAGACGGCGCGTACATTCCAGCCCATCCATAATCGGCATTTGCACGTCCATCAAAATCAGATCGGGGGTTGACGCATCCACATAATCAAGCGCCTCACGCCCGTTTCGCGCCACAAACACCTCGAATCCTTTGAATTCTAAGTAATCTTGAAACGTGGCGACGCCCCACTCGTTGTCTTCAACCAGCAAAATTTCGGTGCGCCGTTCAGGCAGCGGCACGTCAATTTGAAGCTCAGGCATGTCTAAAAAAGTGTCTGGAATGGCTAACTTGCGCCACGGAATCGTTACGGTAAAGCGACTGCCAACACCGGGCTTGCTTTCTAGCGTAATTTTCCCGCCATGCAGTTGGGCTAGCTGGCGCGACAGGGCCAATCCTAAGCCTGTGCCAGCGTGCTGACGGGCAAGTCTGCCGTCTAACTGGACAAACGGCTGGAAAACACGCTCTACATCGGCCGAATCAACCCCAATCCCCGTATCCCAAACCACAAAACGGATCCACTCACACTGTGCATCACCAATCACATCAAGCCCCACCGACCCTTGATCGGGCGTGAACTTAACGGCGTTGCTGAGCAGGTTCACTAGAATTTGCTTTAAGCGCAAGCCGTCTGACTCAACGAGACGGATTCGATCGTCAATTTCGCACGCGATTGTGAGCTGTTTTTTCTCGGCATTCGGCCGAACCAACTCAATCGACGAACGACACAACCCTTGCACATCGGTCGGTGACAAGTCTAATTCAAACTGCCCCGACTCCATTTTGGCCA
>JBMZDF010000435.1:0-5523 GCA_049614105.1 Promineifilaceae bacterium (SeqCode) | reverse complement strand
GAGGTTTTTATGCACAAACTAGAGTAGATGACAACAAACCTCTGAGGTTTATTGAACGAAATTTTTTGTGGAGCAACAGGTCAGTATTTTGATCTCACAAAGACACCAAAATACTGACTCACTAAACACGCTTTTTAAGCCATGCGGCTATTGTTCTCATGCTCAACCGCAGCCGCGATTAGGGCTGCAAACAGCGGATGGGGCCGATTCGGCCGACTTTTGAACTCTGGGTGGAACTGACTGCCAATCATGAACGGGTGGTCAACAATTTCTGCAATCTCCACTAACCGTTTGTCAGGCGATAGACCGCTAAAAATCATTCCCTGTTCTTCAAACAACTCACGATATTGATTGTTGAACTCCCAACGGTGACGGTGGCGTTCGTTGATAGCGGCCGAATTGTAGGCAGCGGCCGTCTTGCTGCCGGGCTGTAGCGCACAGGGATAGCTGCCGAGACGCATGGTGCCGCCCATGTCGCTCAGATTTTCTTGGTCGGCCATGAGGCTGATAATCGGGTAGGGTGTGTTCTCGTCAAACTCGGTGCTGTTCGCTTTTGGGCTGTCGAGAATTGCTCGGCCGAACTCAATGCACATCACCTGCATACCAAGACACAGACCGAGGTATGGAATTCGATTCTCACGCGCCCAGCGTGCCGCAATGATTTTGCCTTCTACACCACGATAGCCAAACCCACCTGGCACAACAATGCCGTGCAGTCCTATAAGCTGTTTTGTGCCTTCTTTCTCCAGATCGCCAGAGTAAACCCAGCGGATTTTGACTTTGCGCCCGTTTGGAATGCCTGCATGATAAAGTGATTCTTTCACGCTCATGTACGCATCTTGTAGCTGGACATATTTGCCCACGATGCCAATTTCAATTGGTTTGTTTGTTCGGCCGATTTCATCAATCAACAACTGCCAATCGCTCAACATCGGCTTGGATGTATTCAACTTAAGCTTGCGCGTGACAACATCCGCAAGCCCTGTTGCCTCCAGTTCAAGCGGTATCTTGTACAAAATGTCGCTTGTCACAGCGGGAATAATCGCCTCTTGCTCTACATTGCAGAACTGTGCGATTTTGCGGATGTGCTCAGGCTCTATCTCATGATCGGCGCGAGCGATAATGATGTCGGGCTGAATGCCAATACCGCGTAGCTCACGCACGCTGTGCTGAGTTGGTTTTGTTTTTAGCTCACCGCTTGCTTTCAAGTAGGGCAGGAACGTCACGTGGACGTAGAGCGTATTGTCGATGCCTGCGTCAGACCGCATTTGACGAATCGCTTCTAAAAATGGTTGCCCTTCAATGTCCCCGACCGTGCCGCCAATTTCAACCAGCACAATGTCGGCGTTTGTCTTTTCAGCCAGCGCTTTTGTGTGCCGTTTGATCTCATTGGTGATATGCGGAATCACCTGAATTGTGCCGCCCAAATAATCGCCGCGTCGTTCTCTGCCCAGCACGTTGCTGTAGACGCGCCCTGTTGTCACGTTCGACATTTGATTGAGGCTAATGTCGATGAAACGTTCGTAGTGACCCAGATCAAGGTCTGTTTCAGCGCCATCATCTGTAACGAATACCTCGCCATGTTGATACGGTGACATTGTGCCAGGGTCAACGTTGAGATAAGGATCGAGTTTCTGTACGGCAACGCTCAGACCTCGCTCCTTGAGTAAGCGACCCAATGCGGCTGCTGTGACGCCTTTTCCAACTGAACTGACGACGCCGCCAGTAAAAAATATATATTTAGTCATTCTAAATCGCTCCCAATAAAACGAGACAAACCGAGGATCGCTCGGTTTGTGAGAGGTTTACAACAAAAAAAGAGGAGCATATCTGTTTAGGCGATACGCCCCTCTTTGGTGTTTCAAAGTGTGATTTGTAGCCCGTTACGTATTGCATAACGGGCAGTTAAGATACCATTATTGTCGTAAATTGACAACAGCGTGGAATCGGCCGAGACAGCTCAAAAGAGCTGATAAATTGCGCTAATAGGTCAACCCTGCTTCTTTGCGTGCTGGCCCAATTGCGGCGATGGCGGCTGCGATTTCCGCGTGTAGATGCCCGTTGTCGGCAATAATCCCGTTTACTTTGGGGTGGGATTGATTGAATGTAATCGGCCGATTAGAGAGATCGACCGCCACGCCACCTGCCTCTTGCACAAGCAACACGCCCGCACAAACATCCCATTCATGCTTTGGCCCACGGCTCCATGTGGCATCACATTGGCCCGCAGCGACACGTGCTAACTTATACGCCACGCTGCCCATCGTGCGTAGCGTCAGATCGGCTTCAAATGGCTCAAATTCACCACGTTTGCGCTCTGAACGACTTGCATCAATACGTGCGCCATTCAGCGTCTTACGGTCGCTTGCCTGCATTGCGCTGCTGTTAAACGAGAATCCGCTTCCTTTTGCCGCATGATACAGTTCCTTGGTTGCTGGATTGAGAATAACCGCCAAGACAGGGCTGCCATCCTCAACCAGCGCAACAGAAATTGTAAACTCAGGAATCCCCATAATGAACTCTTTTGTACCGTCAATTGGATCGACACACCAGAGCAAAGATTTATCGAGCCGCACTGGATCATCAGTGGTTTCTTCGCTTAACCAACCTGCTTCTGGCAACAGGGCAAGCAAGCGCTCTTTAAGCAAGGCATCAGACGCGAAATCGGCTTCGGTGACGGGATTATCTGGCGATTTGTCTTTGACATCATAGGATGATTGATAATAGCTCATGACCACATCTGCGGCGGCCTGTACGATTTCGATTGTTGGTTGAAGAAGGTGTTGCATCAAATGATGTCCTGTTCGTGTAAACGCGCCCGAAAATTGGGTGCATAGGTTTTGTCAATAAATTAGGGGGTAGTCTGCTGCGAAGCTGGCTGTTGCAAACTTGAGTTGCTACCAACGCAATTATAACAAGAGTTGTGGCTGAAATTGATAAAAACAGGTGAAGCAAGGGGATAAATTGGGCTGAATGCGCAACCGTCTCTGTGGAGCTTGCCACAACAGAACTCGAATGCTTAAAGTTGGACGTTAAGAGTGTTTTGGGCTAGTCTGACGGAGTTTGGAAATGTTGGGGCATGTGGCTCAGTTAATGTGGAGGCTCATTAGCCCGTCATTCCCTGATAAAAAGTAGTAACTGGGATAATTGATAAAAGTCTCAGAAATATTTTACACTGAAGTTGCTTGAATGAACACAGGGGCAGTTTTTCTGGAAACCCAAGGAGCGTTTAGGCAGCTACCATAGAAATTAAAATTGATTGGGTTATGCAAGACTCTGAACAGGAGAGGGCCAATGCAGCATAAACGGTTGGAACATATTCCAGGCGTTACATTTCGACATGTAGCACAGCTTAGAAAGATAAATATTCATACAACACAGCAACTATTAGATGTGTGCATGACGGCTCAACAGCGTGAAACGTTAGGTAAAGTGTTGGAAGTCTCTGAGTTGCGGGTTTTCGATTGGGTTTGTGCAATTGATTTGTTTCGGATTAACGGGTTGAACAGCACGTATGTTGCTTTATTGTTGGAAGCTGGCGTCAATTCGGCCGAAAAAGTCGCCGTCCAAGACCCTGCACAACTGCTAATACAGTTACGTGAACTCAACCGCGAGCGACGTATCGTGCGTCGTTTGCCAAGCGAGAAGCAAATTGGCAAATGGGTCGCGTCTGCAAAAGAGATGTCCCCGTTGATTGCGTTGGATTCGGCCGATTAGAACTGCACGTCAAAAGCTAGCGCGTGCGCTAGCTTTTCCTTATAAGCTGCTTGGGGAATCTCAACCACGCCAAACTTTGATAGATGGGACGTCTGAAACTGAACATCTAACAGCTTGAACCCCTGCTGGGTCAAACGACGAACCAAATAAACTAAGCAAATTTTGCTTGCATCAGTCGCACGATGGAACATGCTCTCACCGGCAAACAAGCCGCGTAACGACACCCCATAAAGCCCTCCAACCAGTTCCCCATCCAACCAAGCCTCTACGCTGTGAGCATAGCCCAGTTGATGAAGGTGTACATAGGAGTCAAGAATATTCTCATCGATCCAAGTTGAGCGACGTTCGTTTGTCACCTCGGCACACGCTTCCATCACGGCTCGAAACGCATAATCAAAACGGATCTCAAACGGCTGTCGATTGATGCGCTGTTTTAAGCGACGCGGGACATGCAGCCCGTCTAACGGCAAAATGGCGCGTGGGTCTGGATCGTACCAGTAGATTTGCCCGTCATCTTGCGCCATTGGAAAGACGCCCTGCGCATAAGCTGAAATTAGCAGATTGGGAGATAGCATCACTGACCACCTAAGAAGGTACGCAACATGGCTAAGGTTGAATCAGTTGCGCCTGTGCGTGCTGCGTAACGTTTCCCATCTTCAAAGAATGTGATGTGAACCAATTGGGCTAGCCGCAACGTGTGGAGATGGTGGATCACGGTTGGGGGGCGCAGCCGCAATTTGTGAGAAAGTTCGGTGGGGGTATGCGGTTCGGCCGCAAGATAGCGCAAAATTTTGAGTCGCGTTGGATCAGCCAGCGCTTTAAGCGCGGTGGAAAGCGCATCTGGCACAACTTCCCCCGGCACAATCGAGGCATTGTCTGGGCGGGCGGCGTACAAAAAGAGGCGTTGCCCATCCCCAACGGGGCCTATTTCCATAAACGGCGTAATCCAAAACGAAGGGACAAACGTCAACATGCCCTGAGCCTGCAACGCTTCGACCTCGTACCGCACGCCGTGCGATAATTCTTCAATGAGGGCAGGCACGGTCAGCGTTTTGGCTAAACACTGTGCTTCAGCTTTTGCTTTTTGCAGGTAAGGCTGCACGCGCAACTCCTCCTCTGCAAAAAAAACGTCATAATAGTTTTTGAGCGCGGATAGAATCGATTCGCCAAACTGGGCCGGCCGAACCCACCAATTTAGCATCTGCTCAACCTCTTTGCGTTTGACGCCAAACTTGCGCTCTTGCTTATGCAGACGCTTGACATCACTGTCAGTCCACGTCCCCTGTGACGCAACGCGAGACAGCGTTTTGGCCGCGTCTGGATGCTCAGCTTCATTTGTGTAGACCAGACTTGTAAAGCAATAGATGCGTTCTTCGGGGGCTAACGCGGCAAGGGCGTTAAGGGCGGTTTGGGCATCTTTGGGGCTGGGAAGCGTGTTTAGCCAGTGAAGGGGGGTATGCAGCAGCGTCCCAAGCGTTTTGAAGAAATCGCGGTGTTCGGCCGAAATCCGCGAACGAACTCCCGCCGCCCAAGCGCCACGCAAGCCCCATTTGTCTGGCTCATGCAGCACACGCAAGCTGACAAAGAGATCATAAGCTGAACCACTGTCCCAAACTAATTTTGGTTGCGCCATTATGGTTGGTTATTCTGGATTGCCATGCATGAATTGACGATGCCCAAGACCAGATGTCCAAATACTAATTATGTAGAGCAAGGTCAGCGGGGCCATCGTTAACAGCATCGTCACAGGATCAATCGAGGGTGTGATAACAGCGGCTAAAATCGCAATCCCAACAGTCGCAAATC
>JBMZDF010000434.1:0-5529 GCA_049614105.1 Promineifilaceae bacterium (SeqCode) | reverse complement strand
TGTACATAAGGATGCCGCTGCCGATGCCGACGCCCCACTTGATGGGGGGTGGTAGGAACTCACGTGGTGAGATAAACCCTTCAATCAGACCCGCCACAATGAGCATTAGCGCCGCGCCGATCAGTAAAATGAGTGCCTGTCTTCCTGCCAGATAAATTGCGTCAACACGCGAGAGTTTGCCAGGATTGAGCATGGCGTTGGTTAGTACTAAACCCGCCCCACCTGCAATACCGATCACGCTTAACTCAATTACACCATGCGCAATAACAAAGTTCCATAGGTCAAAAAACTCGTGATAACTGGCTAGCCCGAGCAGACTGCCCAGCATAAACCCATTTTGTATCATCACAAAAAGCGTGTAAATACCTGCCGTCATGCCGCCCGCGAAGGCAAGAATAGACACCCGAATGTTGTTGGTGGTGATCATGGCGGAGGCAATGGGCTGATCTTCCCC
This sequence comes from Promineifilaceae bacterium (SeqCode), assembly GCA_049614105.1. Taxonomy (GTDB): domain Bacteria; phylum Chloroflexota; class Anaerolineae; order Promineifilales; family Promineifilaceae; genus CALECP01. The sequence continues at coordinate 5,075 of JBMZDF010000434.1, read as the reverse complement.
TTCAAAATAGAACCATGGTGCTTTCTCCTCAACCTCCTCGATAATTCCCTGACCCGCAACAGGAATGTAGAGGCGTGCGTTGTCTGGGTTTAACCATGTGTCAATGCCAGCATAAATGGCGGGTAGAAACAGGAGTAGGGAGGCGATTAGTATAAAACAAGCGTTTGCCCGATACGTTTGTGGGATCAGGTGCGTGAGAAAATAACGTATCTGTTGCAACGTAAACGGCTGGCTGCGATAGACAACAGCGTGACTGCGGGCAACCAATTGATTGAGGTAGTGCGTCACATCGTGATAGGGGAAGTCACGTTGTGCAAGCGCCAGATCGGAGCTTGTGGCGCGATATAATCGGCCGATTTGCGTTACTTGAGAAGTTGAATAGCGGGTATCAGATTGTTCGAGAAGGCTGCTCAATTCCTCCCAAGCAGACTTTCGGAATTGAATAAATTGTTCTGGCGACATAGGTTAAGCTGAAAAAGAATGAGGCGGTAGCGAATCGTGACGTAAGCTTAGTGGGTCATTTTTGACCTCATAACTTCGCTACTCTGCAACTTTGCGACGCTACTCATCATTCTCCGTTCATTATTCTTCATTTCAAACGGTCTATTCTTGATTATACACGTTCGCTTCTTGCTGACGTATGCGCCTGTTGTACAATATCAAACAATGTCACTGAAGCGAATGATTCCGTTCTTACTGGTTAATATTGTTGTCTCTGCGCTCGTTGTAGTTGGGTTATGGACCTATTTGGAGCAAAGCGCCTCCCAATCGAACATGGAGCCTGTGGTCACGATTGTGATCCAAGAGAATGTGAACCCGGTTATTTCGGCCGAAACGGCCGCCGTTGCACCTGAAGACAACAACGCCGACCCACTCCCAACGCCAACGCCAGCATCCGCCGCCCCCGACCAACCCGCCGAAGAGGTTCGCCGCGAAGCAACCTCGCACGTTGTGCAAGCGGGAGAACTGTTGGGCAACATTTCAGTCAAGTATGATGTGTCAGTTGATGAAATTGTTGTAGCAAACGGCTTGGACAATCCCAATCAAATTTTTGTTGGTCAAGAGCTGGTTATTCCCGCAAGCAACCCGGTGGTTGAAGCGCCCGTTGTCGCTGAATCGACAGCCGCGCCGCCGACGGCGGTGGCGGCCGATGTGATTGCCACAGGCGAAACGACGCTTAGCATTAGCAATGTGTCTGGCGCTGGCGATCTAAACACCGAGTATGTCGAACTTGTGAATATCGGAGCCGATGCAATCTTGTTAGAAGGGTGGACGCTGACCGACGATGGCGGCAATACCTTTACGTTTGGACAGGTCACTTTGTTCGGCGGCGGGTCTGGGATGAAGATCCACACGGGCAGCGGTGAAAACGGTGCATCTGATATTTTTTGGGGTGCGAGTTTGCCCGTTTGGTTTGCTGGCAAAACAGTTGTGGTGCGCGATACGGCAGGTGGGATTCAGGCCGATTTTGTTGTGCCGTAGTCACGCGACGGGCATCAAGTTTACCGTGACGCAGGTTGTCAGAAAACGCTTTCCGAGCCTGTCGTCTTACACTTTCCCTTTCAGTTTGTTGAAAACAGTTAAATAAGCGTTTGTTGGGTGGGGATTTCGGCCGAAATCACCCCCTAATAACACGCAAAAATCGTGCAAGTCACGTGAAGGTGTGGTGCTGTTTGTAAGGCGCTCTCCAGAGGTAGAACCTTACAAAAATAGGCTGCCATCACTGACGGCTTCCCCTGAAACGGTTTTTGAAACGCCAATGCAACGCTGCAAAGCTAAACTCTTGAGTAGTGCAGCGAGCCAAACAAGCCCGCGCGTTGAGAAAAGGCAGTACCCAAAAACAGCGAACAAAAGAATAAGCGCCAAAGCACCCAATCGGCAAAAACAACGCGGCAACGCTGACCGATATGCTGACTATCATTTGCCCGCCAGTATTCTGTGCTCTGTCGCTTTTGACACTCCAACATGGAAATTCGAGCGTATCTCGACATCATTTGGCAACAGAGAGTACTCGTACTTGCGACCTTTTTAAGCATGTTGGTGGTTGCTACGTTCGGCACGTTGCTGATGACACCCAGCTACACCGCAACCGCGCAGTTACGACTGGCAACGGCGCACGGCGGCGGGGGAAGCGTTGCTGATGCTGAATATGCTAACCGCTTGATGCGGACGTTGGTCAGCTTGGGCAGCAGTGAAACGTTGCACAATCAAATTAGACATGAATTTGCGCTGACAGATGCCCCGCAGCTAAAAGTCGAGGCGATTTCGTTCACGGAACTGCTGTTGATTGAGGCAAGGCATCACAATGCGAATGCTGCTTCAAATATGGCAAACCGCGCGGCCGAACTGTTGATTGAGGCAAACGACGCGAGCAGCGTTGATAACCCCTCACAGACTGACCTATTGGGCAATCGTCTGCGCGAGTTGGCAGCACAGCTTGACGCGCTGGATGAGGCATATGCGGCGTTGCGTTTGACGCGCTCTGACACAGATTCTGAGGTGCTTGCGATTCAGCAGGTGTTACAGATGGCGCAGGCGATTTATGATGGGTTGCTGCGTGCGTATGAAATCGGCCGAAATCACAACACACCTCAAACAAGCCGGCTATCTGTTGTCGACGTGGCAACGCCACCTGTTGAAGCCAGCTCGCCACGTCTGGGTACAAATATCACTGTGGGTGGGGTAGTTGGTTTGTTGGGCGGCTTGGGGCTTGCGTTGGCGGCCGATGCGTTCCACAAACAAACGCACGAGACGGCTCAAACTAACGGTCTGGCCGATCTGCACACGCTTGCCACCGTTCCCAACGTGACCGAAGCGTTTGACGTGACGGACGAACATGCGCCGTCGGTAGAAGCGTTTCGCCAGATTATGATGGCCCTGTTTGTCAACGCTGGCAAAGCGCCAACGACTATCTTGGTGACAAGTGCTGAGGCGCAAGAGGGCAAAACAACGGTTGTGTCTAATCTTGCCATCATGCTGAGCGCGGCAGGGCAGAAGGTGCTGGCGATTGATGGCAACCTGCGTGCGCCGACGCTGCACCAGATGCTAAACACGCCCAATCACATCGGGTTAAGTGATGTTTTGTTGCGAGATGTTCCTGTTGAGGAAGCGATTTGCGACACGGCATTCCCTAGACTGTTTATTTTGCCAGCAGGAACGCGCAAAACGGCACGTGGCTTTTACACGGCGCGTATGCCCACTTTATTGACCAAGCTAGCCAGCACCTATGACGTGCTGTTGATTGATACGCCAGCAATGCTGCAATACCCTGACTTCATGGCGTTAAGCCGCTACGTTGACAGCGTGTTATGGGTTGTCGATGGCAGGCGATTGGAGCGCGAAACGCTAGCAGATGCGCGTGCGCAATTAAAGACGGCGGAGATTGAACCAACAGGGTTGATTCTTAATCACACGTCGTCTTGAGCAAATTATCAAAAGCGTGTGTTTCAAATGGGTTAGTGACGATAACGTAGACTGAGCTTGTCGAAGTCACAGCCGCGTGTCGCTCAGGCTTCGACTGGCTCAGCCACCGCTTTTTACTCAAATGAAGCACACTGATTAAAAAATTTAATGTTCTTTGGGAATTCGTGGGGACCCCTTGCGATAGATATAGTTCCGATGAGAACAGGAGATTAACGGATGAGTTCTGAGGTTAAGCTGCGACCCTTCCCCTATCCATTTCGCGCTGCGCTCACGATTTGTAGCGACATTGACGAAACGGAAAATAGTGCTGAGTTTTTAGCAATTCAGCAATTTTTGAACACGACCGATCCAACCAGCATGGGGCGTGGTGTCGGGCTAGAGATTGGCAACAGCTTCTATTTTTACGATGATTATCGTGAATTTTCCTACTTTACTGGGGACTCTCATGCAAAGGGGATTATTCGCGAGCTGATCCGCTCAGGGCATCTTGACGTGCTGCACAGCTACGGTGATGCAGCCAACAGTCGCTCGAAGATCACGCATGCGCTGGATGAATTGGCCCGCAATGACTGCCGTTTAGAGGTTTGGGTCAATCATTACGGGGCGCGTAACAACATTGGCGGCAAGTTCGATTATATGTTGACCCGTGGCGAAGGAGACATCCCTGGCAGCACAACTTATCACACCGACCACACCATTCCGTTTGGCATTCGCTACGCATGGGTTGGCGCGATGACACGACAAATCGGACAGGATGCGGCGTCAAACAAAGGCACGGCTATTGGGACCGTGTGGGATCGACAGCATCGCAGGGTATCCGCCGTTGCGACGGCAAAAGAGGGGCGCAAATGGATGTTGGGCCGTATGGGCGATCGGCGTTTCAAGCTGCATCGGAGCAACAGATTAACACAGCCGTTGCGTCTGCGTGACGGGCAGCAGGTGCATGAATTTCAACGGTACGGGCATCACCCCATTAGCGTGTCGGCTGGGGCTACGTCGGTCGGGTTGGCTTATATGATTTCGGCCGAAAATCTAAACAAACTGGTCGATCGCGCTGGCTACATGATTGCATACTCACACTTTGGAAAAAATAAAGGCGTACAGGGCGTCATCGCACCAGAGACACGTCAAGCGCTGAACCATTTGGCCGATATGCAGACAGACGGACATATTTACGTGACGACAACGGCGAAGCTGCTCAACTATTACACCAAACGGCGTTATTTAAACTTTTCGGCCACAGTAAACCCCGAAACACGCGTCGCCCGCATCGTCATTCACGGCGTCAATGATCCCGTTAGCCCCCACCAATCGCTTGCCTACGAATCGCTGCAAGGGTTGACTTTCTACGTGCCGCGTGCCGATCGGGCCGAAATCTGGATTAGAAATAAGCGGGTTACGAGCATTCAGCGCAACGAGCGTGATCAGACAGGACGCGCCAGCGTCTCGATTCCGCTACAACGGCTGACCTACCCGTTTTAAGCGGGTACGACGTTTTCAGGAAAACAAAAATAAACTGATTTATGGGTGTGTTTCAAATGGGCTGGTGACGATAACGTAGACTGAGCTTGTCGAAGTCGTAGTGGCGTGTCGCTCTGGCTTCGACAGGCTCAGCCACCGACAGGCTCAGCCACCGACAGGCTCAGCCACCG
>JBMZDF010000433.1:0-5531 GCA_049614105.1 Promineifilaceae bacterium (SeqCode) | reverse complement strand
CTGCGTCATCGGGTTTGCCCTCATGGGGTTGCTCTGGGTATCCAGCACCCCCTACAGCACAATGGCATGGCAACTGGCCGTGTTAGGCGTTGGGTTCGGGTTAGTCACCGCGCCAATTGGCACGGCCGTCATCAACGCCGCGCCTGAAAGCGAACGCGGCATCGCCAGCAGTTTGGTAATCGTAATGCGTTTGATTGGCATGAGCGTGGGGCTGTCTGGGCTGACGGCGTGGGGCCTGTACCGTTTTGGCATTCTGCGCGAACAAATAACGCTTCCACCCATTGACGATGCTAATTTTCAAAATGCACTGATTCAGGGTTTAACAGATACTACCGTTGCAACTTTGGCCGAAACATTTGTAATTTCGGCCATTTTCGCAGCAATTGGGCTGCTGCTGGCGCTGCGTTTACGTTCTCAGACCGCAGAATAGAGCCTGTAACTAGCAAGGGAAGTATGTTTGATCACGACGCTTCATAATCGGCCGATTGGTGACGAAAATAAGTGTTGTACAGCTCAGCATAATGCTCACCATTTGCCAGCAAGCTCTCATGATCTCCGTCCTCAACAATTTCGCCCTTGTTTAGCACGATAATGCGGTCGGCGTTTTTGACGGTTGAAAGACGGTGTGCAATCACAATTGCTGTGCGTTCCCGCAAAACAACGTTCAGACTCTCCTGAATTTGTGCTTCGGTCACGGGGTCGATATTGGCCGTGGCCTCGTCTAAGATGACGACAGAGGGGTCTTCGTGCAGCACACGGGCCAACGCGACAAGCTGCCGCTGCCCCATCGACAGCGCCCGACCGCCTTCCCCAACATTGCTATCAAGTCCGTTTGGCAAGGAGTTGATCCACTCTCCCCAGCCGATGCTGTGGGCAACTCGTGCTACTTCGGCGTCGTTTGCTTCGGGGCGCGAGTAGCGAATATTGTCGCGCACCGTTCCCGCAAACAGAAAAGGTGTTTGTGGAACCATGCCGATGTGCTGCCGATACGCATTTAGGTTGAAACTGCGAACATCCTCACCGTCGATCAATAGCTGCCCTGATTGGAACTCGTAAAAACGGGCAACGAGCTTGCCCAGACTTGACTTACCCGCGCCCGTATGCCCTACAAGCGCAATCGTTTGCCCTGCGGGGATGGTGAGGCTGAAATTGGGCAGCACTTGTTCCTGTTCTGTGTAGCGGAAGGCGATGTTACGAAATTCGATGCGGCCTTTGACTTGTGAAATCGGCCGATCACCTGTCTGATAAACGCGCGGCTCCGCATCCATCAGCGCAAACACACGCTCACCAGACGACAAACCTAGCTGGAACTGGCTCCAAAATGAGGCGATACTCGTCAATGGAAACCAGAAAATTGTGATCGCCTGTACAAACAGGAACCAGTCACCAGGTGAAATCGTCCCGTCGAATGCGCTGCGACCGCCAAAATAAACAACAATCACGCTGCCGATGCCTGCAATAGCAATCAACGATGGGAAAATACCGCTGTAGACATATCCCTCACGCAGGTTCACACCATACGATCGCGCGTTGATACTTTGAAACTCGTCGTAAATCGTTTGCTCTTGACGGAAGTTTTTGGCAACAGAAATGCCGCCCAGCGTTTCTTGAAGATGCGCGTTGACGGTGGCGCGTGCGCGTTGCGTCTTGCGTGTCCAATGTCTTGCCAAGTGGCGAAATCCAAGTGCTGTCAGGGTAATGAAGGGTGCAATGGTGAGCGTTAACAGCGTCAATCGTATATCAATTGTGAACAGCACAACCAACATGAAAATAACAAGCAACACTTCACTCATCAGATTAAGCGTCAACGTCACCACTGTTGAAAAGTCGCGTGTGTCCCCCGTGATGCGGCTGACGATGCGGCCCGATGCGTATTCATCATAAAACGACATGTCGCGGTCAAGGATTGAGGCGAACACGTCTTGGCGCAGTTGCAGTACAACATCTCCCACGGCGCGTGCGGTGTACGATTGGCGAAAATAGTTAAAGATCCACGACAGACCGCCTGCAAGCAGAATGAGCGTTGCGAGTGAGATCGCGGCCGATCGCGTCAACGTATCTGATTGTGCTGTGACGGCACGCGACAGCACGATGGGCAGGACGGTGTTCATGACGGCGTTGAGCAGAACCATGATGGAGACAAAGCCCATGGTGCGTGCTTTCGGCCGAAAATAACCCACAATCCGCCGCAGCAGCACCCGATCGTCATACTGCCTGTCATACGATTCGGCCTCAAGGCCGTCCATTATAAAACCCATAATTTACCTGTTGGCTGTCTCTTTCATCAGACAATACGTTGCCGAAGCAACTACTGAACCCCAAATATTCGTTGATACAACTCGCACCGTGCTAACAGCTCAGGATGTGTTCCCTGATCGAGTATGCGCCCTTTTTGCAACACGATCACCCGATCGGCGCGTCGAATTTGCGAGAGACGGTGCGTGATGAGCAGCGTTGTGCGTCCTTCCAACACGCGATTAATGGCGCGTTGGATCTTGTCCTCAGTTGCGCTGTCGATGGCGCTGGTGGCGTCATCCAGAATGAGAATGCGCGGATCGGTCAACAACGCACGTGCAATCGCCAAACGCTGCCGCTGTCCACCTGAAAGCGTGACGCCACGCTCGCCAACCTCTGTTTGGTAGCCATCTTTGAAGTTGAGAATAAAGTCGTGCGCCTGCGCATCTTTTGCCGCCGCCACAATTTCCGCTTGCGTGACCGTTTTGCCCGCGCCAAACCCGATATTGTCCGCAACCTGCCGCGAGAACAGCACAATGTCCTGTTCGATTGCGGAGATTTGTTTGCGTAGCGCATCAAGCTGCCAGTCGCGCACGTCTTGCCCGTCGATCAGGATGCGCCCGTTGCGCGTGTCGTAGGTGCGGTTAACCAATTTGGTCAGCGTACTTTTCCCAGAGCCTGTCTGCCCAACAATTGCAACCGTTTCGCCTGGCGCGGCTTGGAATGAAATATTGTCGAGTACGACATCCTGCTCACCATAGCCAAAGCTGACGTTTTCAAACACGATTGCGCCCTGCATCGGCTCGGCGTAGCCCGTTTCGTTTTCGTCAATGTCTGTTTCTTGATCCAGCAGTTCGAGAATACGACGGGCGCTGGCGATGCCTAATTCGACAAGGGAAAAGGTGAAAATCGAGATAGAGGCAGGGTAGCGCAGTAAAAACAGCAGACCGATATAGGTCACTAGCTCACCGATGCTGAGCACGCCCTGTGTGAGTAGTAGCAAACTGTGCAGAAAGCCGACTGTTGTGATGATGCCAAGGAGGAATGGGGGCAGGTAGCGGGCTTGGATGAGTCCTTGTTCAATGAAGTGGTCGCGGTATTTTTGTGCTGTTCGGCCGAATTTTTGACTCTCCTGCGCCTCCTGCACGTTTACCTTCACCACCTCAATCCCCGTCACCGTTTCCGCCAGCATCGCATTCATCTCGCCAAACTGACCGCGCAACTGATTTGAGACAGGCCCCAACTCACCAATATAACGACCCAGCGCCCAAGCAAACAGCCCGACAAACAACAGTGGCGCAAGCAACAACTGCCAATTGAGCGTTGCGATAACGATAATCGGCAGTAACAAAGACATCATCGAGTCAAACATCAGGCTAAAGCCGGGCATCATCATGCCGTTGAGTTCGCGAACATCATTGTTGGCACGCGCCATCAAATCACCAACGCGCTGCTGGTTGTGCCACGTTTGACTTTTGCCCAGCAAATTGAGATAGAGTTCATCTCGTGCGTCCCGTTCCAAGCGTTTGGCAACGACCTCCATCGCGTACTGTCCGCCAACATCGGCCGCACCACGTACAAACACCATCGCCAAAATGCCTAGCGCAATTGTTGTGAGCGTCGCTAACGTATCGCTCCCTCCGGCCGTAACGGTGTCAAATGCGCGTCCAGTCAGCACAGGGACAAACGTATTGCACCCTTGTGCAATCAGTACGCCCAGTATGTAGACCGCAAAAAAGTGCCCGTGACGCACAATGTGTGAAACTATCCAGCGAACGGGCGATGATTGGTTGTAGCTGTAGCTACCAGAAACGTGAAATTCTTGTTTGCTCACAGAAGTTGCCTCGTGAGGCTATTATAAACTATCCAGCGACGGGAAGGGCAAATTTGAGATAGGTTTTTTGTATAGCGGTGGTTGACGAATTCGGCCGAACGATCTACGATCCCTGCCACACGTCGCAAGAGCGGCGGAGAATGTTTCTACAAAAATCGTAAGAACAACTCATTTATTTATCTCAAAGGCAATAGGATACTTCTTTCTGAGAACCTGATCCCCTGAAAACCTGAGAACTTACCTAGGCAGCTAACTCATGACCGTTCGCGTAAGATTTGCACCTTCTCCCACTGGCTATTTACATATTGGCGGAACCCGTACCGCCCTTTTCACTTGGATGTTTGCCCGCAAGCATGGCGGCAGCTTCATCCTACGCATCGAAGACACCGACCAAAAGCGTTATGTCGAAGGGTCCGTTGAATACATTACGGAGTCGCTGCGCTGGCTTGGAATCGATTGGAATGAAGGTCCCAACATCGGGGGCGAATTTGGCCCTTACACGCAATCGGAACGGACAGAACTGTATCAACATTGGGGCAACTGGCTGGTTGAAAATGGACACGCCTACAAAGATTTCTCAACAATAGAAGAACTCGCCGAAATGCGTGCGTATCAGCAGGCAAATAAACTGTCCATAGGCTATGATGGACGCCATCGTGAGCTGACGGCCGCGCAAATTGCTGAGTTTGAGGCTGAAGGACGATCCTACACGATTCGTTTCAAAGCACCGCGTGAAGGCACAACGGTAATCAAAGACTTAATTCGTGGCGACATTGTGATTGACAATCGTCAAATTCAAGACAATGTTCTGCTCAAATCAGACGGTTTCCCAACCTATCACCTTGCAAATGTGGTTGATGACCACTTTATGCAGATTACGCACATCATGCGCGGTGAAGAATGGATTAGTACCGCACCGTTGCACCATCAACTGTATGCTGCATTTGGCTGGAAAATGCCAGAAATTGCCCACCTCCCTGTGATTCTCAGCCCAAGCGGCAAGGGTAAACTCAGCAAACGTGATAAGACATTCAAAGATGGCGAGCATATGGTCTTGGTCAAAACGCTTGACTATCGTGATGAAGGCTTTTTGCCAGCCGCTGTCAACAACTGGCTTGGAAACGTGGGTTGGAACTACGGCGATGATATTGAAATTTTCGACATCATGGACGCTATCCCGCGTTTTACCATTCCAGCGGTGACACCCTCACCGACAAAGCTACCGTTTAGCAAACTAGAGTGGATCAACAACCAGCACATTCAAGAGATGGATTCGCTTGAACTAGCGAAATTACTCAAACCAATTTTGGATCAGGCTGGCGTTGAGATAAATGTTGATGCACTCATTAACCTAGTGCCTGCGTTGAAGCCGCGCCTGAAACGTTTGCCAGATGCGGTTGGCTTTATGCAGTTTTTGGATGATGAAAGCTGGAACCCTGCGCCGAATCGCCTTGTCCACAAA
>JBMZDF010000432.1:0-5541 GCA_049614105.1 Promineifilaceae bacterium (SeqCode) | reverse complement strand
CATCTTCATGTTCTATAATTTTATCAAGTTTGTCGCGCACCTTTTCAATATCTTTGTAGACGCTGCCTAAAATTTTGCACCACTCTTGGTCTTTCTCAAACTCAATATTGTTACCCTGTAGCTGTCCGATTCCTTTGTCGAGTGCGCTGATGTGTTTGATGATGCTTTTGAAATTGATGTTGAGGTTGGCCCAATCCCTGCGCACGAGGCGAAAACCGTCCGAATCCCGAACCTCCCGCACCAGCCGTACCGATTCTGGAAACGGACTTTTTTTGTTCCAATAGCTTCCCCCAAAGAAAGCAAGCGTTGCAAATAACTCTTGTAATCGAAGCCGCGCTGTTGTTGCACCCTGTTCTACAAGCCACCAATGATTGCGTAGGTCATCATAGGCACCTTTGGGTAGGGACATCAGATCGGTTTCGAGCACTTTGAGTGTATTGTTGGTGAGGTTGTCGAGGAGTGCTGTGAGGGATTGAGGATCGGCCGAGAAGCTCATCCCGCCTGTGACCGCAGCCTCAAAATGGTGCGCCTCATCAATGATTAGCTCTTTGAACGGCGGCAAAATGTGATTCTCATTGGCAACATCTGACATCAGCAGCGCATGGTTGACAATCACAATGTGTGCCGATTCAGCCCGCCGTCGCGCATGAGTCACGGCGCAATCCTCGGCGGTGCAGCCCGTTTGATTACAGCGCGACTGTTCCCCACTAAGCTCACGCCACGCTTTGCGCTCCGCCACTGTACGCAGCGGAATTTCGGCCACGTCGCCCGTTTTCGTTTTGGGCAACCACAGCAGCATACGCGCAAATAGTGCCATTTCATCTTTGTTGTTCGGCAGGTGTTGCCGCAGCCGCCCAAATAGTGCGCCGCAAACATAATTACGACGCCCTTTACGCACCGCCACCTCAATTTTGAAGGGCAGCGCTTTATTCATTGCTGGAATATCCTTGTTAATGAGCTGATCTTGTAGGTTGATTGTGTTGGTTGAGATGACAACACGCCGATCGTTTTGATGCGCCCAAAATGCGGCTGGAATCAGATAGGCGAGGCTTTTGCCTGTGCCTGTGCCTGCCTCAACCATTAGATGTTTGTGTTTGTTGAGTGCCCCCGCCACAGCACTAACCATCTGCACCTGCTCTTTGCGCGGTTCAAAGTTAGGAAATACGCGGCTAAAATTGCTGCCAGTTTTGAACATACCCGTTACCGCTTCAATGTCAATCGGCTGCTCTTTTTCTGGTTCGAGCTCGCTGGGGTCAGGTAAGATTTTACCTTCGATTCTAGGCAGATGGAGCAGTTGGTGGTCGCGTTGCCTTCTTGATCTGACAGCCTCACCATCCCTGCTAAAAGTTGCTTGGGCGCGAGTGGTTAGAACATCTTGGAAAAAGAGCGCTTCAGGCCAGCGTATCGCTATGCTCACTTCAACAATTTCTTCAATGAGCAACGCGTCCTGCTGCATGCAAATCTCTTGCAGTTTAACAAAAAGGTTGAGGGTATGGTGGGCGTCTGCTTCAGCGCGGTGGGCGACCGTTTGGGGTAGATCAAAATGGTGGACAAGATGCTCTAAGTTAAAACGCCCTGATTCTGGTGCAAGGATAGAGGCCAACACAACCGTATCTATTTTATGGTTGCCGAATGCCAAGTCTTCTGCTTTGAGAAACCCAAGGTCAAAGTCAACGTTGTGCCCCACCACAATACGATCCCCGATGAGGGTCGATAGTTTGCGATGGATTGCAGACATGTGCGGCGCTTCGCGCACCATTGCGTTGTCAATACCTGTTAACTGTGTGATCTCAAACGGAATGTCACGTTCGGGATCGACAAGGGAGGAGAATGACTCAATAACTTCCCCTCCTTCCCAGACAACAGCGGCGACTTCGATAATGCGATCACGCTTATCATTTAATCCAGTTGTTTCAACATCAACAAAAACATAGCTACGGGTCATAAAAAATCCTACGCGAAAATAAGCATTAATTATAGCACAGATTTTCTATTTTCTAGGATTTGATTGCGAATAAACTGCTTTAGTTTTTCGCTCTTTATTCTTCATTCAACATTCTGTATCTCCTCATTTCACGTTAGCCAATCGCTCTCAACCGCTGTGGTATGATCTGGCTCATATGAACAACAAGCACACCTTTGAATTAGAACCCTATGATCCTCCTAGCTGGCTGCGCGGGGGGCATATTCAGTCTGTGATGGGCCATTTTCTGAAAAAGGGGAAAGGGGTTAGCCTCAAACGTGCTCGTCTTAATACGCCAGATGGTGACTTCCTTGACATTGATTTTGCATCGGTTGCGTCAGTTCCATTAGGTGATGATGCGCCCGTTGTGTTTATTTTGCATGGTCTTGAAGGGTCTTCCCAAGCGGCGTATGCGCAACTGTTGCTCAAGACGCTGGCTGAACAGGGGATTCGCGCCGTTTGCATCAACTATCGTAGTTGTAGCGGCGTGATGAATCGCACCGCTCGTTTTTACCATGCGGGTGCGACGGATGACGTGCGTTTTGTGCATGACATTTTGTTCAAGCTGTATCCAAACGTGCCGCATGGGTTGGTTGGGATCTCGCTTGGTGCGAATATGTTGCTTAAGTATTTGGGTGAAAATGATGGCGAGCGCAGCAAGTTGCCGCAGGTGCGTGCTGCGGTTGCTATCTCGCCGTTTTTTGACATGAATATGAGTTCGGGGGCGTTTGATGAAGGGGGCGGCCGATTTTATGCACAGCGTTTGTTACGTTCACTCCAGTCGAAGGCCGAGCTAAACGCGCATCTGTTGCATGAGCATGTGGATGTGGATCGCATTCTCAACGCGAAAACGGTACGTGAGTTTGATGAGTACGGTACGGCGCGGCTGCATGGGTTTCGGGATGCGGCCGATTATTACAATAAAAATAGTTCAGGTCAGTTTTTGGCTGATATTGATGTGGCGACTCTGCTGATTCGTTCATTGGATGACCCTTTCTTTGAACCGGCCGATATTCCACACGAAACAATTGCGAATAATCCTAATCTCTATCCTGCGTTTATGGAAACAGGTGGGCATGTTGGTTTTTTAGCAGGGATTAATGACTTTTGGGCGGAAAGGCAAACGGCGCGGTTTTTGGGGCAGATGCTTCGGTAGGTTGGGAGTAGAAGGGAGGGGGTGTAAGGGGTGAAGCGAATGGTGAATAATTAATAGTGAACGGAGAATTAAGAATGGGGTGTGGTTTTTGGGGTTGTGAGAGGTGGGAAAGCGGAATGGATAACGAATAACGAATAACGGGTAACAGATAACGAATAACGGATAACGGGTAATAGATAACGTTTAATTATCAATTTTGTTATCCGTTATTGATTATTAATTGAGAACTGTCGTTTTCCTCAATAGAGTTCTTCCCAAACAGAGGCGTAAGCGCCGATTGAGTCGAAGTAGCTGATTAGGTTGGCGAAGAAGGGGTGGGCGGTGACGGTGGCGCTGTCGCCGATGACGATTAGTTTGCGGCGGGCGCGGGTGAGCGCGACATTCATGCGGCGTGTTTCCTGTAGAAAACCTACTTCGCCGCGCATGTTTGAGCGCACAAGCGAAATAACGATTGCTTCTTTTTCCCGACCTTGGAAGCCATCCACCGAATTAACCTCAACTTCTGAATTAACAAGATTGTTTAGAGCGCGAACCTGTGCGGAGTAGGGTGTGATGACGCCGATGGCGTTGGGGCTGATACCTGCCGCTAGCAATTGATCGACTTTTTTGACAACTAGCTCGGCTTCCTGTAGGTTGCGCAGGCTGCGTCCTTTGGGTTCGCGTTCCTCATCATAGCTTGCGCCTGCCGTGTCGATGTAGGTAATGGCGGTTTCGAGAATGGGGGCAGAGGTGTCGACTAAATCGCTGAGCAGATGCCCTGAGATAGAGGGGGCGGCGCTGAGCGAGTCGGCGTAAAATTCGGCCGAACTAAACGCCATAATCTGCTCATTCATCCGATATTGCACCGTCAACTGCTGTGACCATGCTGGCTCACGCAACATCAAATGCTCCAAAAGGCTTACAGAAAACCCCTCATCTGACGCCTGCTGTGAAATGACAGTGGGCGGCAACTGCAAATGGTCACCCGCCAACACAACCTTTTGCGCCCGCGTCAACGGTATCCAAATTGCTGGTTCCGTACTCTGCCCCGCCTCATCAATCACGCACAAATCAAACTGGCGTTGCCCAACTAACCTGCTGTCGAGCGCGGTCAACGTTGAGAGCAAAATAGAAGTGCTGTCCAGCACGCGCTCAACGGCACGTGCTTCGAGCGAACGGGCTTCGGTAAGCAACTGTTTCGCCTCTTGCCGCATTGCCTGTTTTGCACCTTTTTCTGGCTTGGCGCGTCGCCATTTGCCCGCGTTTGTTTTCAAACCGTACGCATCTTTACGCAAGCGTTTGGCAAGTCGATAGTCATCATGTTGGTCAACTTGTGCATCTAATGTGTGTGGTTGCAGATGCGGCAGCACGCGAGCAGGATGGCCAATGCGGACAATCGATTCGCCTGCCAACACAAGCGAACTGGCGAGGTTGTCGACCGCCATGTTGCTGGGCGCACAGGCGAGCACGCGGTCGCCACGCTGGACAGCGGCGCGAATAATCGCAACGAGCGTGGTTGTTTTGCCTGTTCCGGGTGGTCCATGAATGAGGGCGACATCTTCGGCCGAAAGTGCTTTCTGCACCGCCATACGCTGTGACGCATTGAGCGATTCGATCAGATGCGGTTTTGGTTCGGCTGCTTCCTTACTGAAAATCGCGTCCTCTTGGCCCAAGAGCACGTCACGCAGTTCTGCCATGCGGTTGCCGCGTGCGGCCGATGCCTGTGCCAAGGCGCGTTCCATGCGCTGGCGGGCGATAGCGTCTGATGACAGTTGAATCCGAAAGGTCGGTTTGTCTCCCTCAGATTCTGGAAACTGGTTGAGCGCAATCTCGATTTGCTGGCGGCGCATTTGGGTGATAACGCCTCGCCACCCTTGACTGTCGCGCACGCCTTCCTCAAGCATGATAATGGGCGAGCCGTTGCCTAAGCGCGAAAAGGGCAGCGACTGTTGCGGATTGCGGGCGGTGAGGCGCACCAAAATCTGTCCACCTAGCCCGACCTCTTCATTTTTGATAATCAACCGTGAGATGCTGCTTTCGGTTCGGCGATCTTGCTGCGTAATTTGCGTTTGCTCTGCTTTGGCTTCGAGAGCGAGCCAGCGGTTTAGCTGTTTGAAATGGTCTGAGTCGTTTTCGGCCGAATGGGATTGATGCCAAGCGCGAATTTTGCGCGTGCCAACCTGCAAACCGTCAAGCTTTGCCGCCACGCGGGAGGCTTGTGTGTTGCCAAACTCGACGATGGCACGGTTGCCCTTCAACTCGATTTTGCCTAAATTGAGTTGGGTGAATCGTCCCTCTTCAATCAGCAAGCGCATTAATTTTGTCCGGCCGAAGCCTTTCGGTAATCCTTCAATAAAAAGCGTTTCCATTGTGACCTATTGTTCTAGAAATGTAGACGACGTGAAAGTAAGGTGACAGTGCTGTATAAGTAAACGCTCGTTGA
>JBMZDF010000431.1:0-5559 GCA_049614105.1 Promineifilaceae bacterium (SeqCode) | reverse complement strand
CTCTGGCGTTTCATTTTCCATTGACACAACATGGTCAAGTGCTGCGTTTGCTGCTGAGAAAGCGGAAGATTTGCCACGTGCGGCAATAACTTCTGCACCACGTTTCTGAACGCGCGTGATGAACTCGCCACGCAACCACTCGTGATCGTCAATCACTTCATAAGCTGGCTTGCCGTTGATGAGTGCATTTTCAGCGTCAGGGTACTGAGTCGCACTGTGGTTGCCCCAAATGGTGACGTTGGTAACGTCGCGGATGGGAACACCTGCTTTGCCAGCTAGCTGGCTCTGCGCACGATTTTGGTCGAGGTGTGTTAATGCCGCAAAGCGATTGTTTGGCAGGTCGGAGTGATTCATTGCGATCAGCGCGTTTGTGTTGGCTGGGTTGCCCACAACGATAACCCGTGCATCGCTAGCCGCTTTGCTGAGCGCGTTGCCTTGACCCGTAAAAATTGGGCCGTTGCCAAGAATCAGATCCCCGCGCAACATTCCTTTGCTGCGTGGGCGTGCGCCAACGAGAATTGCCCAGTTGACGCCTTCAAACGCAACGTTGGCATCATCAGTCGCAACGATCTTTTCTAGCAATGGGAACGCGCAATCATTCAGTTCCATGATGACGCCTTGCAGAGAAGGCAGCGCAGGGGTGATTTCGAGCAGACGAAGCTCAATTTTTGTGTCTGGGCCAAAGATTTCACCAGAGGCAAGACGAGGAAGCATAGCATAGCCAATGTTGCCAGCAGCACCAGTTACAGCGACTTTAACGATATTACGAGCCATAATTTACTCCTAGGGGGCAAGTAGATGAGCAATCTGCTTTGAATCCGCTCGCACCCAGCAATAGTTTCACAATTGTCCTTGACAGAAATAAATAATTTATGCGTTGACAATCGCTTAGAATTTGTTGCAGGTAAAGTTGATCAACACGCAACAAACAACAGTTGCAAGTAGCTGGGCCACTTGGTGTGTTAGCTGTGTTATGTTGGGGTTTTCAATTTACACGGTTTTTGATTGTGAAGGCACGAACCTAAGTTCGAGAGAATGATGAGGAAAGGGTATTTGCCCCATACAGCGTCTAATTATCTGTGATGGGGCGTTCGCGTGCAATTCACGGTCGTGTTGTTGTGCAAGAAACAACGTTTCTCTATGGTGACCAACTATTGTTGACGATGGCAACGATGGCGTATCGGCCGTCATGAGGCGTGAGAATGACGCGCAACGTGCTGTAATCGAGACCGCCATAGTCAGGATTAAAGCCGTCAAAATGATATTCAACGATGTGTGATTCAGCGTAGAAATCATTGCTATTGTCGATCATGTTGCCTTGGACAATATTGGCATCGTACCCAACCGCATCTGCAAATAGAAAGTCGTAGGGGAATAGCAGTTCGTCGTAGTAGTTGCTGAAAGTTAGTTTGATAGGGCTACCTTCGCCGAGGGCGTGGCCCCATTGATAGGTCGTTTGAGTTTGGAATAGGGTGGGGATATTTTCGGCCGAAATAATCACATCCTCATCCGACAAATTAGTAAACGGCACAAACCGCAACCCCAACTCTGGATGCGCAAGCGCCGCCAGCGTGTCCATATCCTGCGCACGTAGCGCAAGCAGCGCCGCGAGCGCCCGATCGGCGATCTCTGGATTGGCCGTGCCGTGCTGTCGGGCGAGGTAGGCGGCATTGACCCAGCCTTTTTGCCCATTTTGCTCGACCTCGGCCCAAATTGAATCAAAGGCGCGTGTTTCGGCCGAAATCACAATATCCTGCGCAACAGGCGAAAACGTGCCAACAATCGCCGAATCGGCACGGGGTTCGGCACGAATATTGAGGACATCGTCCCGCATGACGCCAATAACGGCAAAACGTTCGTCGTTCGCTATCTCAGTCACACGCACCTCAACCTCCTTGGTAGGCGGCAGCGTCGCGGTTGGCGGAACCTGCGTGGGCGTCAACGTCGGCAGGTGGGTCGGGGTCGCCGATGGGGCAGGGGTCTTGGTGGGTCGGGGCGTTTTGGTTGGCGTTGGGAACTTTGTGGCGGTTGGTTCGGGCGTGACGGTAGCAGGAATGAGCGTTGGCGTTGGCAGCGGTGTGTCGGTAGCAATTGCGTCGTTGATGCTGTTTGCACCTGATGTCATCTGACTAATGCCCGACGTTCTACGCGGACCACAGGCAATAATTGTGATGGAAACGAATGCAAATAAGACAAGAGATGCAATCCGAGAGACGTTATAACGAGGGGGCGCGTTTTGTGTTTGAGAATTGGACATTTGATTAGCTCCGTTTGGTGTGCCTACACTCAATACGTCTGCCGTAAACCAATTGTTCCCGCTCTGGCTGCTTCTTATGTGTCGTTTATTCTGCTTGGCAACTGGGGCAGTAGTAGAGGCGTCGGCCGCCTAATTCTGTTTTGAGAATGGGGGTGTGGCAGATGCGGCAGGGGTGATCATTTCGGCCGAAAACCCACCAACGATACTGTCGCCTTGTCTCACCTTGTACTTTAAGTTGTTCCGCTAGTTTTAGATCAACCGTCAGCCCATGCGTTTGATACGATTGCCGTGTGAGGTTGACACAAGCCGCCGCAAGCGCCTCAATTTGCGCTGCTGTGCAGTCAACTGGGCGCAACTTGGGCCACAGCCGCGCCACAAACAACGCCTCTGTGCGCAGATAATTGCCAAGGCCAGCAAGAAAATGTTGGTCTAACAATAAGGCAGGGAATCCACGCCGCTTAAAACGCTTGCTGACAAGGCGTGCGGCAACCTGCTCAACCGTAACAGACATATCAAGCAGGTCCGGCCCCAGTTTGCTAATGAAAGGATGCGACGCTACCTCTGGGTCGCGCACAATTTGAATGTCAGATGCACTGTATAGAAGCGCCGAATGGGTTTCATTGTGGATTGCAAGCCGTAGCTGTCGCTTTGTGTCTGGGTAATCATGGGCAGGACGAATCTGCCAAAGGCCATAAAGCTGATTATGACTATAAATGTTCAGCCCGTTGTCGAAGCGCGTTAAGAGCGCCTTCCCATATGTTTCAACCGCATGTACAGTGGCTCCCGTCAGTTGCGCCTCATATGGCTTTAGCTGTGGGAACGCAAACGAGACGTCCGTGGTTACTTTACCAACAAGCGCGTTGGCGATCTCATCTGCTGCAAGACGAATTTCTGGCCCTTCAGGCATAACGATAACTCCAGTGGTGCGTTAGCTGCTAAGCCGATCACAAAAAATTAATCAATCAACCTCAGAGGTTTGTTGTCGCCTTCTCTGGTGTGTGCATAAAAACCTCTGAGGTTTTCGGCCGACAAAGTGTCATGAACTTAGCAATAGCCTGTACTGTACGCATGAGTTTTTTACCTGTCAATGAATTCACTAATCTATGCTTTTCCCTAGAAAACAAAAACCCAGACAGCTAGCTATCTGGGTTGAGTCAAAAGGTTGTTTAGACTGGACGTTACATTTGCAGATAAGACAAAAGGTCGATGGTTGCGGATGTTTGCTCGATGAGGGGGGTCCAGAGAACGCCGCTGCCTAGCCGAGTCATTCCCCAAGCCGCAACCACAAGCAATACCAGTACCATCAGGCAAAGTAACAACGTGGTTGAGTTCACCCGTGGTTGAACGCTGATGCTGCTGGTGTGTCGTCGGATCAAGCCGCTTTTTGAGCGAACTTGCAAAGTGTATGGAATTGGCTCTGAGGTGCGTAGCCACGGCCGATTTTCAACTTTAACCCCAACGTGTACATTGTCTTTTGTGTGTTGCGCCAGCGCCATATTCCAGTGGCGTGCTTCAAAGCTGACACGTGGATCTTGGCTTATGCCTTCAACAGTAAAGAAATCGGGGGACATGCCCGTATTTTGAATGGCAAGCACGGACACAGCGCCAAATGACTTTTGCGTTTCCTTTAGTTCTGTAATGAACTGGTGGCTGGGCATGACCGTTAGTTTTTCTGTCGTTGCGGTTGCTAAAGATGGGTCAGAAACGGATGCCGCTTGAATGCTGAAGGGAAACTCGCTAGATGACATGGTGTCGAACATGGTTGGGCGCACAACAAATGTGACAACGCCCTGTTCTAAACTGCTTAGCGAGATAACTTGTGATTGCTCGCCCACCCAATCCTCTGGCAAACCAATTAGTTCAACTTGATAGGAGTCAGAAATACCACGCCGATTTTGAACCGCAATCGACAACGTTGACGATTGGTCATCATAGACAGACGCAAGCTGATTGCGAATGTCTATTTCAGGCGGCTCATCCTCCATATGCAAAATAGCGCGAGATTCGATATAGGTCATTTCTGGCTCCATTTCAAACGCCGCAGATTGGTCTGCACGTTCCCAACGCAAGTTGTATGGGCCAAGTTTTAGAATTGTGTGGGGGGTCCAACTGGCCGAATTGCCAGCCATCAAAAGTTGTGAACCGACCACAATGCCGTTGGTGCTACCGATGTCGCTAGCAATCCATCCCGTATAGTTACGGTCTAAGCGAATATGGTGACGCGACACGGCCGAATCGGTAAGAACAATATCATTGTCGCGTGCCCGACCGATTGTGATCGACTCTTGGTCCAATGGAAAGTCAACAAGTTGATTATTTTTATCGACGATGACTAGTTTACCCATGACTAAAGTTGATGGAATGGTTGAAAGATGCGGTGCATCTTGTGCATACGCGGTTGAATGATTCATCACTCGATACCTCTACTGTTTTGATTAACTATGACTGCGTTTCTCACGTCAGGGTCGTCAATCTGACCTTAATATCATCGTAACGTTTTCGTTACTTCTTCATGATAGAGTAGAAACATGAAGTTTAATCTTTCAATGGAGAGCATTATGAAGACCTCAATTGGGTATTTATTGTTTCTTTTCGGACTGATGCTGGCCGCTTGTTCGCAAGGTGCGTGGGAGGATGCGGCAACGTCGGCCGGTAAGGCTTTAGAGGAAGCGGCTGTTTCGGCCGAAGCCACAGCCCCAACTATCCTCGCAACAAGCACCTTGCAGCCAACCACTGCTGTTGAAGTCGTGGAAGAAATTTCTTCCCCAATGGCCGAACCTATCCCCACCCACACACCGCCCGCACGCGCTTCACATCTGCCCGTTCTGGGCGCGGCCCCCGATATCGTTAATGAAACTTGGCTCAACACCGATGGCCCACTGACCTTGGAAGGGCTGCAAGGCAAGGTTGTGCTTGTTGAGTTTTGGACGTTTGGGTGAATTAACTGCCAACGTGTGGTGCCACACGTTATCGAATGGTATGACGAGTATGCAGGCGAAGAGTTTGAAGTACTTGCAATTCACTATCCTGAATTTGGTTTTGAAGAACAGATCGAGAATGTCCAAGACGCACTTGAGAAATATGGGATCAAATATCCTGTTGCGCTCGACAACGATGGCAAAACGTGGCGAGCGTATCGTCAACGTTATTGGCCGACACGCTATCTGATTGATCGAAACGGCAATATCCGCTACAAGCATATTGGCGAGGGTGCTTATGATGAAACAGCCCGTAATATCGAAGCATTGATTGCCGAGCCGCAGAATTAGCTGTCAAGATCTCACTTAAGAGCGCCACAAAAA
>JBMZDF010000430.1:0-5560 GCA_049614105.1 Promineifilaceae bacterium (SeqCode) | reverse complement strand
TTGACAAATGAATTTACAGAGGTCGGGTCAATCATTGGCACGATATTCCTATTTGTTGGCAATCACATTTGAGTTGCCTCAACTTACATTCTATTGTGATTCTTGGGAAGGTCGCAACGAGTGTGCGCAACGTTTGGTGTCGTCAAACCAACTTCTAAGCTGAGTTGCGACAAGTTGTTGGCTAAAACGCTACTCGCACCGCCCATCTTGAAGTATGATCTCCCGCTATGGAAACTGCCCAAGAGCTGCTTGAACATATCAAACTAGAGCAAATCGAACAAAATATCTTTCGCGGCACAAGTTTGCCAATTTTTGGCAAGCGTGTGTATGGGGGGCAGGTGCTGGCGCAGGCGCTCACTGCCGCCAATGCGACTGTGCCTGCCGACCGATTTGTTCACTCCCTGCACAGTTATTTCATTCTGGGCGGTGACGCCTCGCGGCCGATTGTGTATGAAGTTGAGCGGCTGCGCGATGGCGGCAGCTTTACAACGCGCCGCGTAACTGCGATTCAACACGGACGTGCTATTTTCAATTTATCCGCCTCGTTCCAGGTTGAGCAAGACGGGTTTGAGCATCAAACTGAAATGCCGAACGTGCCGCCTCCTGAAGAATTGCTCAACACGCGCGAAGTTGCCGAACAACATATCGCGACGTACCCAGATCGAGTTAAATGGGAAAAACGCCCCCATCCTGTCGAGTTCAAATTGGTTGAACAACCTGATTGGGTGAACCCTAGCAACCGTGAACCGCTGCGCCACCTCTGGCTGCGCGTGCGTGGCGAATTGCCAGATGACAAGCGTTTGCATCAAACGGTGCTGGCCTATGCGTCTGACTTTTATTTGCTCGGTACGTCTATCCTGCCGCATCGTGGCAAGGCGGAGCCGCGCGATTTGCAGTTGGCGAGTCTGGATCATGCGATGTGGTTTCATCGTGCTTGCCGCATCGATGAGTGGCATTTATATGTGCTGGACAGTCCCAGTGCGTCCAATGCACGCGGTTTTAATCGCGGCAGCCTTTTCTCACGCGATGGCAAATTGGTTGCGTCGATGGTGCAGGAAGGGTTAATTCGGCCGAAAAGAAAAAAAGAATAAAGAAAATATGAATGGAGAATGATGAATGAAGAACAAAAAGCATGAATGAAAATAAGCCCTCGTTGCCTATTTCACTATTCTTCATTTCTTCCCCTTCTCCATTTCCCCACAGGTTCCCTATGTCTGAATTTCAACCGTTTGTGATGGAACGGTTTATGTCTAAGTTTGAGCAAGAAGTTGCGTTCAACCTGTCAGAAAGCGGGGTTCACCCAATTCTGGTCAGCGAACTAATCGCGGACAGCCCCAACATGGTTGAGGAACTGCTTGAATCCGATCTCAACTACCCACATGTCAACGGCACGCCCGAACTGCGCCAAAATATTGCCAATCTGTATGATGGCGCGATAGAAGACAACGTGCTTGTGACCGTTGGCGCAATCGAAGCAAACTACATCACCATCCGCACCCTGCTCTCTGAAGGGGACGAAATCGTGATTATGTCGCCTAATTACCAGCAAATTTGGGGTATCGCCAAAAATCATGGCCTCAAAATTAAGACGTTTCCGCTGGTGGAGGCAAATGGCTGGGCACCTGACTTAGACGCACTTGCCGCTGTCGTGACGCCAGATACAAAGCTGATTGCCGTCTGCAACCCGAACAATCCAACGGGTCGCCGCATGACGGAAGCGGAGATGGATGCGGTGGTTGCTGCGGCCGCCAGCGTCGATGCGTGGATTTTGGCTGACGAGGTATATCGTGGTGCAGAGCGTGAAACCGATCAGGAGACGCCCTCTTTTTATGGGCGCTATCCCAAAGTGATGGCAATGGGCAGCATGAGCAAAGCTTACGGCATGCCCGGCACGCGCATCGGCTGGATTGCTGGCCCCACTGAGACGCTAGACGACTGCTGGGCGCGGCACGAATATATGACAATCAGCGGCACGAAGTTATCGAATAAACTGGCCGCACATGCCCTTTCGCCAGAGACGCGCCCGCACGTTTTGGCCCGCACGCGCAAATATATCCGCGATGGCTACCCGATTCTCAAAAAATGGATGGATGACCATCCTGGCACGTTTAGCTTCACACCACCCGATGCGGCCGCGATCACGTTTGTGCGCTACAACCTCGACATCAACTCAACCGAATTTGTTGAACGTCTGCGGCTAGAGAAAAGCGTTCTCGTTGTACCTGGCGACCATTTTGGCCTCGATCACTGTCTACGCATTAGCTTTGGTCTGGAGCCTGAGTATTTGATTGAAGCGCTTAATCGCATCCACGACTTAATTATTGAACTACAAGGGTAATCGGTAATCGGTAATTGGTCGTCCAATCACACAGATCGGATAACTGATTAAGGGTCACAGATAGCCTTACTCCAAACTATGACACAACTAGATTACAACTTCATCCGACAACAGTTTCCTGCTTTTAGCGAGCCAAGCTTGGACGGGTTTGCCTTTTTCCAAAACGCGGGCGGGTCTTACGCCTGTGGACAGGTGATTGATCGCCTCAACCGTTACTATCGCGAAACTAAAATGCAGCCCGGCAGCTTTTCGCCAGCCTCGACACGCGGTGCGCAACTGATGGACGAATCGCACGTACGTTTGGCGGCGTACATGAACATTGGCGTGGATGAGATCCATTTTGGGCCTTCCACTTCGATTAATACCTACGTGTTGTCGCATGCTTTTCGGCCGATGTGGGAAGACGGCGACGAAATTATCGTTACCAATCAAGACCATGAAGCAAACTCTGGCGCGTGGCGACGGATGGCAAACACGGGCATCGTTGTGCGTGAATGGGCGATCGGACAGGAATCGGGCGTGCTTGATCTGGCCGACCTAGACGAACTGCTCAACGAGCGCACCCGTCTGGTCGTTTTCCCACACTGCTCAAACGTGGTCGGGCATATCAACGATGTGGCGGCCATTACCGCTAAAGTTAAGGCCACGACAAATGCGTTTGTGCTGGTCGATGGCGTTGCTTACGCGCCGCACGGCTTCCCTGATATTCAGGAATTAGGCGTCGATGCCTATCTGTTCTCAATGTACAAAACGTATGGGCCACATCAAGGGCTGATGGTGGTGCGTCGTCATTTACTCGATCAGGTTGCGAACCAAAGCCATTATTTCAATTCGGGCTACACACGCAAGAAGATTAACCCGGCTGGCCCCGATCATGCACAGGTTGCGGCGGCGCAGGGAGTCGCTGATTATTTTGACGCGGTGTATGCACATCACTTTAGTGAGGATGTGGATTCGGCCGAAAAAGGCCGTCGCCTACACAAACTGTTCCGCGACGCCGAATCAACCCACATCGCCACCATTTTTGACTGGCTCAAACAGCGCGACGACCTAACGATTGTCGGCCCCAGCGATGTCGCTACCCATGCGGCAACGCTTTCTGTTACCCTGCACAACAAGTCATCGGCGTTTGTCGCCCGCGAAATGGCCGAACATCGCGTCGGCGTCGCCAACGGCGATTTCTACGGCGTGCGCGTTCTGGACGGCATGGGCATTCCGCTCGATCCAGGCGTGCTGCGCATTTCGTTTGTTCACTATACTACCGACGCTGAAGTTCAACAGTTGTTAAAAGCGTTGGACGCAGTGCTTTAAGAAAAGGGTCTCAGGTGATCGGGGTCTCAGGTTTTTAGCTGGACATTCTGATCGCCTGACTATCTACCATGAAAGAATATTCAGCAGCAGAAGTTGCCGAGCTGGTTCGTGAAGCGGAGGGTCGAATTCGGCCGATTATTCGCGAAACCCTGCTCGAACCTTCTCCATTTTACAGCGAACTCACAGGCGCAAACGTCTATTTCAAGTGTGAGAACTTGCAACTCACAGGCTCCTTCAAAGCACGTGGCGCACTCAACAAAATTCTCTCGCTCAGCGAGGCCGAACGTGCGCTTGGTATCGTGACCGCTTCCTCAGGCAACCACGGCGCGGCCTGTGCGTTTAGCCTCAAGCAGGTTGGCGCAAAAGGGATTGTGTTTGTGCCAGAAGATGCGTCCACCGCCAAAGTTGACGCGATCCGTCGCCTAGGTGCAGAGGTGCGTCATTTCGGCAACGATTCAGGCATCACCGAAGGACACGCCCGCCAATACGCGGCCGATCACGGCATGACTTATGTGCCGCCCTACAACGATCCAAATGTGATGGGTGGGCAAGGCACAATTGGGCTTGAATTGACGCGCCAGCTTGATCGAGTTGACGCAGTGATTGTGGCTGTTGGCGGCGGTGGCCTGATCTCAGGTATTGCGGGCTACCTCAAAGCGGTCAATCCTGACGTTGAGGTGATCGGCTGCACCCCCGATAATTCAAAAGTGATGTACGAGTCGATCCGTGCGGGCGAGATTGTCGATATTCCTTCGCTGCCCACTTTGTCAGACGGCACGGCAGGTGGCATCGAACCTGGTTCGATTACTTATCCCGTTTGCCGCGATCTGATCGATCATTTTGTGGCGGTCTCTGAGGAGGAGATTTCGGCCGAAATGAAGCAATTCATGGGCGTTCACCACATGATGATTGAAGGGTCTGCCGCCGTCCCGATCGCGACCTTGCTCAAAGAGAAAGCGCGATTTGCTGGCAAGAATGTTGTGATTGTACTGTGCGGTGCAAACATCAGCCTTGCAACGTTGAAAGCGGTGCTTTAGGCTGCATCGGCCGATGTTTTGAAAATGAACGGTGAATGTTGTGACAAGCTATGCACCATTCTCCGTTCTTTCCCCAACGCACTTTATTTGTTATTCAGCCACGCCAGCACCGCATCTATATTTTTATCGGGTGGGAAAACGGGATAGAAAACCTTTTCAATTTTGCCATCAACTGCAATCAGCGTCAGCCGTTTGTATAGCTCCATTCCTTCAACCAACATCATAGGCAACGAGAGCGCCGATTTGAGCATTAGCGCCTCATCAGACAGCAGTTGAAACGGTAAATGCAGCCGTGATTTTGCCTCGTTCTGATAGTCACTGCTTTGGCAACTGAGGCCAAAGACGCCAGCATTGAGCGCCTGTAGTTCTGCATAGTGGTCACGGAAACTGCACGACTGCGGTGTGCAGCCACGTGCGCCAGGGATTTGTTCCCAGCCATCGGGCAGCTTCACATCTGGGCGACCTGTCATCGGGTAGATGTAGAGAACGAGTGCCCCCTTGATCGCATCAAGCGTGACTAGATCGCCGTTTGTGGCGGTGAGTGTTAGGGTCGGCAGGTGCATCCCTTGCAGGTGATCAGCACCGCCATCATCGATGGGAGCGGGTAGATTTTGAGGTAAAGTGACTAAGCTCATAATAAATGGATATTTGATAGTGCGTTCGTTTTGTGACGAGGCCAGCACAACTGACGTGGGGCCTGTTTTGTTAGGGAATAATAGTCAATTCCTTGCTGTAATCAACCAGAGCGATTGCATTCTAACTCAACTGCAAAATTGGTAGGGCTAAATGCCAATAAAGCCTCTTGAAAGGTTCTTCGCAGGTCGCATAGTGGCAAGCAAAGATACTTCCACACGGAGCGTAGGAGCAAGTCAGC
>JBMZDF010000429.1:0-5560 GCA_049614105.1 Promineifilaceae bacterium (SeqCode) | reverse complement strand
TGTCGTTTGATTACCAATGTTGGTTTAATCGGCCGATTGGTCCAAGCCTATGAAATTGCAATTGAAGCACACCAAGAAGGATTATCAATTGGGAAAGCCCTGAATAATGAATTTGAAATCGCACAATCACTGTATAACCTCAGCGTTCTTTACGAACTACAGGGAGAGCTAGACAAAAGTTTGCAGTATACATCTAATGCGCTTGTCTTATGTGAGGATCTTAATCATAGTGAAGGACTGGCTGCTTGTAGCAATCAACTAGGGAACGTTAATTATCGACAAGGTAATTTTGAGGTAGCTGCACGATATTTTAAGCAGGCTAAATACTATTGTGATCAAGAGGGGATGATTTCTGAGGCTGCACGAGCACTGAATAACTTAGCCTTGGTTTATCGTAACACGCAACATCTGGAGCTAGCACTTGAAATGTTAGATCAAGCCGATGTGATCCTCAAACATCAACCAAATGAACAGATTCTGGCACAGGTGGTACTGTCTAGAACTATCGTTTTCCTGGCGATGGGTGATACGCAGATGGCCAAGGATATCTTGGAACGGTTCAGTGAAGCAAGGTTGGAGCAATTAGGGGATCGGATCTTATATGCGCTCCACTTAAACCATCAAGGAGAAGTAGCCTTGAATCAAGGGAAAACAGAATATGCTGTAAGCAAGTTAGAACAAAGTCAGGAAGTCTGGTATGACATTGGTGGAGCGATTGAACAAAGTGTGACGCTGATAAATTTGATTCGTGCCTATATGAAGCAGGATCAATTAGAGAAGGCACGTAAATGTTACGCAGAGGCTGTGTTGTTTTTTAACGATAGGAAACAGTATGCACTGGTGCGATCTATCTATCCTGACTTAATGGAACTAAGATTACAAATTTATAAAATAAGCGAAGGGATTCTGCAGCATCCCTACGAGTGTTAACTACTGTTTAACTGCCACCGAAGCCATTGTGGCCTAGTGCGCGTTTGTGCTTATTCTTCATTTCGCCTCACTTGGTGTAGGGCGAAAGGCCTTTCGGAACTACCTTGGAACTACGTCTACGCTCGTTACGTTTCTGTGAGATTCGTTATGAGCGCTTGTAGATAATATTCTCCACAAAGAAAGGGGTTGCTGCATCAAGAAACAAATCAGATTGCACTCACTTAGCGTTCAGTTATCAACAAGTTTGTTCACTTGGATAATAAGTGTTGCACAGAATCAATCGTACAAATTTTTTGTGACGTATGTGGAAAGGATAAAATGTCGACGCTTAGTCATCTGTTGAAACAATTGAATAAAACGGGGCTAAGTGTTCCCCACATTGAACGTGGTATCAATGATCTACTCATGAGTTGTGGCATTGAGTCTGTGTCGGTTGCCAAAACGTCAGTCGATAATTGGTTCAAAGGCCGCTCAGGTAAAGTTGGTCGTGGCAGATCAGAAGGGGAGCCGCTTTGTTTGGCGCTTGCCCGTGTGCTGGCTTGTTCTGATCAAGAGACAAATCAGTTGCTGAGCCATTGTGGCTATCGGAACTTGTCGCAGATGCGTAAGAGTGGTTTGTATCCCGCGCTTGTTCAGTCGGGTGACACTGTGCCGCAGATGCCGTCTAAGCCCGTTGCTGATCAGCCGCGATTGAGGGATACATCGATTCGGCCGATAAGTATTCCACCAAACTCCTATTTAGAAACACCCGCGAACCCACATTTCATCGGACGGGAACCCCTCCTTAAACAACTTAACCACCTACTTGAAATCTCGCAGAGAGTCGTGTTATACGGCCCAGGCGGCATTGGTAAAACCCAAATTGCGCTCGAATTTGCCTATCGCTATAGCGATCTGTTTCCTGACGGCATCTTTCTGATCAGTTTTGCAACGCCAGCCGCAGTTAATGTGGAGATTGCGCGTTGCGGCGGCGTTCGCGGTATGGAACTGCGTCCAAATTTTGCTCGTTTTGAGCTAGCGGATCAGGTGGCGCTGGTTCAACGGGCGTGGCGCGAGCCTGCGCGACGATTGCTGCTATTTGATAATGTTGATCAAGTTCCAGAGGGTGAGCATGAATCCTTGCCTCGTTGGGTTCACCGTTTTGCGCCAACGGCAGGGGGTGCTAGGCTGATTATGACAAGCCGCAATACGGATTGGCCTGCGGGCGTGAACTTGGTTCCTGTGCAGGTTGAGGGATTTAAGCCTGCATCTAGTGCAAGACTTTTACGCCGTTTGTATGGTGCAATTTCGGCCGAAGTTGCCACCCAACTAAGTGCAGAACTCGGACACCATCCGTTAGCACTCCACGTGACAGGCAGCTATTTGAAATTTGTGGCCCGCTTAGAAGATCGCACGCAGGATTTACTAGCCCAGCTTCAACAAGACACGCTGTTTGGTGGCCGTTTAGTAGAACAACTCGATAAAACATTCACCCCGCCCCACTATGATTCGGCGTTGGGTCGAGTTTTTGCAGAGAGCTTGGCGCAACTCGATGACCAGAACGGAATAGATGCACACGCTTTGGAATTGCTGCCCTATTTAGCTGTCCTTGCCTATGGCGGTGCAATCCCCATCCCGTTTTTGACGATTGTCACCGAATTCTTTCGCATCGATGAATTTAGCCTTCTTCGGGTGCTCTCAAGATTGAAAGCGATAGGGCTTATCGTAGAAACGACCGCTGCATCGACACTGCCAAGGTTCAACTATGTCAAAATGCATCGGCTAGTTTGTCAATACCTTACAAAAGTGCTGGGCATTCCAGCAGACCTGCATGTGATTTTCTCCTGTGCGCGGATGATGGTTTATGTGGAGACACGCGAGGCGCTGCTACAGTCACAGAATCAGTTTACCGAGCTGGCCCGTTTTTTTATGGAAAATCATGGCCCTATTTCGGCCGAATGGTTGCTGCAAGTCGGTGAATTTCTGACCAATCAGCATCTGCTTGATCTTGGGCAAGCTTGTTTGCTGGCATCTCGCCAACAGGCCGAGCGCGACCCGCTGGTTTTGGGAAAAATGCAGCTTGTGCTTCTTTATTATTCACTTGGGCGCAACTTTAATGCAGCCGATGAGCTAGAACAAAGTAAATTATATTATGAGAAATGTTATACGCTGCTGTCGAGGTTAGTTGATGCAACCGATCAAAGTTTGGGCGAAATCACAAACAGTTTGGCGTTTTTGTCGATGCGTCTTTGCGATTTAGAGGCGGCCGAACGTTACTTAGCTGAAAGTGTGCGTATCAAAGCGCACTATCCCAATGACCATCACCCGCTGGCTATCGCACAAAGCAACCAAGCATTGTTGATACATTTGCAAGGAGACTATGAGCAGGCGTTGAAGATGCAAAAAACATCAGTTGAGATGAAGCGTGAGCTTTGGGAGCCTGATCCTGTGTCAATCGGGTTGTCATATGCGCGGCTTGCTGCGAGTCAGCAGGAACTGCATCAAACAGAGGCTGCTGCCGACACCATCGCATTGACCGTTGAGGCGTGGGAAATTGGTTATGGGGTGCGCAATCCTATCATTGCGCGACGGTTAAAACGGTTGGCGACAACTTATCAGAACAATGGTCATCCAATTAGTGCCAAACTGATGTTAGAGGCTGCGATCCGTTTGTTTCACGATTCCTCAGGTGGGGATTCGGCCGAAACATTAGCGTGCCAAGCTGAATTAGCGAGTGTTTTGTCACAACAGTTATAAGGATTCGGCCGAAATGCGACCCTGATAACGCGTCCAAATCAGCCATAATGCTGTCGGCACAAGAATTGCAACGCCCATCATACGCACAAGCGTTGCAATACCGATGACGCCATCTAATGCCCAACCAACACCTGCCGCCCCAAACGCTGCCAACAGTGTGAAAATCATGTACTCTGTGGCAAAAATCCGTCCGCGAACATCCCCTGGCACAAGCTGCAACAGTAGTTGTGTTGCAAACACCCACACAATCCCACCGCCAAAACCGCGTAGAAAAGTACCGAACAATACAATTGGAAAACTTGCAAGACTAGACAAAATGAACAGGCCAATACTTGCAATAATCCAGCCCGCAGCAATCGCCCAACGCAGCCGCATGTTGTCATCCTTTGTGATGTAACGCGCTAGAATTGGCCCTAGCCCTGTTCCAATGCCTGCAACCCCAAACATAAGTCCCAAGCTAATTCCCCCACTTTCACCAATAACAAACAAGTCCTCAGCAATCACCACCTGAATAATTTGGAACCCAGTCGAAACGAGAATGGCGTTCGTCCCTTTGAGTAGGGTGATAATAAATTGGTCTCCTCGTTTGCGAAGGTAGCGAATGCCGTCGAGGTATTGTTGAATAGCGTTATAGAGTGATTTGTCCGATTTTGTCGTTTCGTCATCGAGTTGATAATCGATCTTGGCAATCAAAACGGCCGAAACGACAAAGGTGAGCGCGTCCAAAATAAATGCTGGCTCGTTGCCCCATAATCCCGCAACCAAGCCACCGAGCGCTGCACCAATCGCTAACATCGTTGACCAGGTAGCCGACGAAATCGCATTGGCTGCCCCGATCTCCTCTGGTTTGACGAGATCTGGCAAAATGGCATTGCGTGCAGGATAAAAGAATCCACCTAGCCCAAGCTGGACGGCTGTGAGTGTGTAGAGCAGCCATACATCATTTGGATTTCGCACCAACAAAAACCCAAGGACGCTAACGCCGCGAAAGATGTCAGAAGCGATCAGAATCCATTTACGGTTGTAGCGGTCGGCAATGACGCCCGCGAAGGGGGCAATAATGAAAGGGGCCAACATTCGGACAACAAATAGACTGCCAATCGCGAGTCCTGACTCGGTCAACTTGGACAGTAGTGCGGCCGAGGCAATCAGATTAAACCAATCGCCCAGCAAACTAACAATCTGACCGCCCCAAAGCCAGCGAAAGTT
Organism: Promineifilaceae bacterium (SeqCode); assembly: GCA_049614105.1. GTDB lineage: Bacteria > Chloroflexota > Anaerolineae > Promineifilales > Promineifilaceae > CALECP01. The sequence goes on along the minus strand of JBMZDF010000429.1, from coordinate 685 downwards.
TCGATTGTTACGGAGTAGTTCTGTGTAGTTGACAGCTGACGCGTTGGTTTTGCTCATTGTGCAACTGTAACACTGGCCCTGTTTCAAAACGAAAATCTAAAAGTTGCTGCATAAGTGGATCGCAAGTAATCGTTGACGAAAACCTCAGAGGTTTGTTGTCATCCACTCTGGTGTGTGCGTGAAAACCTCTGAGGTTTATTGATCAAACTCCCAAAGTTCAAAAACGCCGTGTTCTCCATGCCTCTAAGGCTCAATTTCTTTTCGTGATCTATTTGTGACCATCAATTTAAAGATTGCCCCCAAAAAGGTGTTGACAAGGAGAAAGGACAGGATATACTTCGCATCGCTTCAAGGGAAGCAAGCACATTAAAGAGCGAAAAAAACCGCAAAGAGAAAATGGAAGACGCCAAAGGGCGTGTTTTCGTACGTGCAGAATCAGGTGAGTTGCTTGGCAAGCTGAAACTACTGTTAAAGTAGAAAGTGAGCTGGACAACATCCGAAGAGGAAGTGGGTATGAGGAAACGGCCGAAAACGAGTTTGAAAAGACCTCTTGACAAACGGTGAAGAAATCGCTAAAGTTCTCGTCCGCCGCAATAAGCAGGTGGCACAAAAAATGTGAGCACGATAAAATGTGTAAACAGAACGCGAAACAACTTTAGATTCTAAAGATTGAAAAGCAACCAGC
>JBMZDF010000428.1:0-5572 GCA_049614105.1 Promineifilaceae bacterium (SeqCode) | reverse complement strand
CTCTACCAGAGACGTTAACCTGTAGAGACGCCCCGCTGGGGCGTCTGATTATCGAAACTTATTGTTGATTACTTAAACTTCTGCAAATTATCCATAAACGAACGTACCAGATTTGGGCAAATGCAGTTGATCCTGTACAAAAGATCTAGTTTTCGGCCGATTCTATGCGTCATTTTGTCCATGTGAGTCATTGTTTTGTACCGTGCGCTTGTGTCAACATCTTTTACAATATCGAAAATTTTGATGATTTCTTATTTCCCAAGATATGGAGTGGTCTCATAACTGCACAAAATTGGAAGCGTGGGGAGCAACATTCCCCAAATTCACGTGACAATTAGGAGATTCACGGAGTACAACCTCAAATGTCTATCAAATTGATTAAACAAGCGCTTGCTGGCGAAAAACTACCAGCTCGAATGTGGCGCGAACATGAGATGAAGGACAGCTACGATGTTGTCATCATCGGTGGCGGTGCGCATGGGCTTGCTTGTGCTTACTACCTTGCCAAAAATCACGGCATTACCAATGTTGCGGTTATGGAAAAGCGTTACATCGGGTCAGGCGGCAGCGGTCGTAACACAACGATCGTGCGCAGTAATTACCTGACGCCAGAGGGCAGCGCCTTCTATGATGAAAGTGTGAAACTGTATGAAGGGATGTCGGATGAATTTGACTTCAACGTCATGTTCACCCAACGTGGTCACTTCACCCTCGCACACAACGATAGCTCGGTTCGCATTATGCGCCGCCGCGCCGAGGTCAACCAGATTCAGGGTATCAATTCTGAATATTTAGAGCGTCATGAAATCCGTGCGATTTGCCCGCATCTTGACCTCAGCGACCACCCACGCTATCCAATTATGGGCGCACTCTACCACCCGCCAGGGGGTATCATCCGCCATGACGCGGTTGTTTGGGGTTATGCTCATCATGCCGACAAAATGGGCGCACACATTCACCAGCTAACTGAGGTCACCGACATCGATGTTCAAGCTGGCAAGGTTCATGGTGTTCACACAACCAAAGGCTATGTCAAAACGGGCATGGTGCTTAACGCAACGGCTGGCTGGAGTTCAATCATCTCCAAAATGGCGGGCGTGCGTTTGCCAATCACAACCTTTCCACTGCAAGCGTGCGTCAGCGAACCACTCAAGCCGTTCTTGGATGTGATTATTGTGTCGGGCAGTCTGCATGTTTACGTCAGCCAATCTGGACGTGGCGAATTGGTGATGGGCGCGTCGGTTGACCCCTATGCCTCTTATTCAATGGATGGCTCGCTTGGGTTCACTGAAGGTCTTGCAGGCCACATTTTGGAACTGTTCCCGCAGTTAAGCAATGTACGGATTCTGCGCCAGTGGGCGGGTCTTTGCGACATGACGCCTGACTACAGCCCCATAATGGGTTTCACCGAGGTCGAAGGCTTTGTCGTCGATGTTGGCTGGGGAACGTATGGCTTCAAGGCTGTTCCCGTCAGCGGCAAACGCATGGCCGAGCTAATCGCCACCAATCGCACCCCAAACATCCTTGCACCATTCCGCACAAGCCGCTTTGGCGAGTTCGATCTGGTCGGTGAAAAAGGCGCAGCCTCTGTTGGTCACTAAGTAGTTCACAACTGATTGTCAACTACCTAGATTAAGGATTTGTCGTGCAGATTTTAGGTGTTTGTGGGTCATTGCAAAAACAGTCGAGCAATTTGCGAATGTTGATCGCAATGCGCCAGCGTGTGCCTGAACCTGTTGAACTGATGATATTTGACGGCATCGGCCGACTTCCGCTGTTTAATCCAGACCTTTTGAGTCAAACGCCTTTGCCCGACTCAGTAACGCGCTGGAAAGCAGCGTTAACCGCCAGCGATGCTCTGCTAATCGCCTGTCCTGAATATGGACACAGCTTGCCCGGTACGCTGAAAAACGCCATCGACTGGGTGATTGGCAGCGGCGAGTTTTATCATAAACCAGTCGCAATCACAGCAGCGGTCAGACACCCAGAGCGCGGCCTAAATGGCTTGGCAGCACTACACCAAACGCTTATGGCAGTTGATGCCGACATTATTTGGGCGGACACCGTTTTGCATGACGCACACCTAGACCAACAGCTCGATACGATTTTACAAGCAATAGTACGTCGATTGCAGAAGGGTTAGTTCGTACTAACTAGGCAACGACAACACGAGATGACATATGCTTCTCATCAACTGCCCACACTGTGGGAAACGCAATCAATCTGAATTCCGCTATGGCGGCGAGTACAATCCGCGCCCAGCACAACCGATCGATCAATCGGATGCTGATTGGGCGGAGTACATTTATATGAAGGACAACGCGCTCGGCGTGCAAAAAGAGTGGTGGTATCACCGTTCAGGCTGCGGCACTTGGTTCTTGGCAGAACGTCACACAAAAACCAACGAATTTGAGCGTACTTGGCTCTGGGAGAAAAGCGAATGAGTACCCCAAACAGCGCGACACAAAATCGAGTTGCGGCACAGGCGAACGAGGTTATCGATCGCAGCCGCACAATTCACTTTACTTTTAGCGGCAAACGGTACGCCGCGCACCCTGGCGACACCATTGCGTCAGCGTTAGCGGCAAACGATGTACGCATTGTTGCACGTTCTTTCAAGTATCATCGGCCGCGCGGACTGCAATCCCACGGCCACAGCATGAACTCGATGGTGCAAATTGGCAATCAGGTCAGCGAAAGCGTTTGGTTGCGCAAAGTCGAAGATGGCATGGTCGTGGACCCCGTCAACGTCTGGCCCTCGCTCGACCGCGACGCGGTTAGCTTGACACAGTTGGGCAGTCGATTCATGCCCGTCGGCTTCTACTACAAGACTTTTATCCGCCCCACCCAGCTTTGGCCCACCTATGAAAAAGTCCTGCGCAATATTGCAGGCTTGGGCAAGCTCAATACAGACGCAAAGCTTGAAGGCGGTTTCGACAAACAATATCTACACGGCGATGTTGTCGTTGTTGGTGCAGGGCCAGCAGGCTTGAGTGCAGCAGTTGCAGCAGCCAAAGCAGGCGCACGTGTGCTGTTGTTTGAGGAAGATGACGCCCTTGGCGGACACTTGCGCTACAGCAGCGAGGGGCAAACAGCGCTGGCTGAGTTAATCAGCGAAGCGAAAGCACTTGAAAATCTGCACATTTACACCGATACACTGGTGCAAGGTGCGTTTGAGGACAATTGGCTATTTGCCGTGCGTGGCAAACGTATGTTCAAAATTCGTGGCAAGGCAGCTATTTATGCCGTTGGCGCGGAAGATCAGCCAATTGTTTTTGACAACAACGACCTGCCTGGCATCATTCTGGGCAGCGCAGCCGCACGATTGTTGCACCTGCACGGCGCAACGATTGGCAAAAAGGTGTTGGTTGTTGCCGCCAATGATGATGGTTGGCGCTTGGCGAGTGAGCTAAAAGCGGCAGGCATCGAGGTCGCGGCCGTTGCGGATCATCGTAAAGGTGGCGGCGACGTTGCGGCGACCGTTTCACAATCTGGCATTCCAACGTTCTGGAATCATTCGATTGTGGCGGCAAAGGGCAAGACGGGTGTGGTTTCGGCCGAAATTGCCCCCCTCAACAATCTCGGCAGCCGTCGCACAATCAACTGCGACACCGTTATCCTTTCAACCGCATGGACGTCACGTTTCGACCTGCCCTATTTGGCAGGCTGCAAATTTGGCTATGACGAGGAACGGCACGAACATCTGCCAACCGACATACCTGATGGGGTTTATTTAGCGGGTCGCGTGCTTGGCACAAGCGACTTAGCGGCACAACTTGCCGAGGGCGACCTAGCAGGTCGTGAGGCAGCCGCCGATCTGGGCATGGGAGAGGCACCGGCAGCACAAGAAAAAGGTGCGTTGACGCGTAAACGTTCGGCCGAAGCGGTCCGCACCTCGCCACACAATCATTTTGTGGGCAAGAAAAACGGCAAACGCTTTGTCGACCTTGACGAAGACGTCAGCGACAAAGATGTCAAAACCGCCCTTGCCGAAGGGTACAACAGCATTGAACTGCTCAAACGGTACAGCACGATTTCAATGGGGCCTTCGCAGGGTAAATGGTCTTCGACCAATACGATGCGCCTTGTCTCTGAGATTAACGGCTGGACAATGGCCCAAACGGGCAAAACCACCTCGCGTCCGCCTGCGCGTCCCATCAAAATGGGCAACCTCGGCGGGCAGATGATGGAACCTGTACGCCACACGCCGCTGCGCCACTGGCACGCAGCCCATAATGCCGAAATGATGGTTTCGGGGCTGTGGATGCGGGCCAATCATTATGGCGACCCAATTGCAGAGGTCAAAGCGGTGCGTGAACGGGTTGGCCTGATCGACGTCAGCACGCTTGGCAAGATCAAGCTAACGGGGCCAGGCGTCGGCGCAATGCTCGACAAGCTGTACATCAACAAATTTAGCAAACTGCGCGTTGGTCGCGTGCGCTATGGGATTATGTGTACGGCCGAAGGCGTCATCATGGACGATGGCGTGACGGCACGCATCAGCAAAAATGAATGGTACATGACGACCACTTCGAGCGGTGCAGGGCGTGTCTACGAATGGATTCAGTGGTGGGCGCAATCTGGCTGGGGCGAAGGCGTGCATTGCAGCAGCGTCAGCGAAGGCACATCGGCGTTTAACTTGGCAGGGCCACGCTCGCGTGAGACGCTAGCAAAATTGACCGATGCAGACATCTCAAACGAGAGCTTCCCCTACATGCGCTGGCTAGACATCGACATCGCGGGCGCACCCTGCCGCGTGATGCGTATCGGCTTCACGGGCGAACAATCATTTGAGATTCAAGCACCTGCCAGTCAAGCAGTTGGCGTTTGGGAAGCATTGATGAAAGCGGGCAGTGAGTTCGGCATCAAGCCTTTTGGTCTCGAAGCACAGCGCATCCTGCGTCTCGAAAAAGCGCACATCATCGTCGGTCAAGACACGGACGCGCTAGCCGATCCGTTAAGCGCCAATCAAGCTTGGGCGGTTAAGATGGACAAAGCTGATTTCCTCGGCAAACGTTCCATCGCCCGTATCGCAGAGCATGGCATCAAACAAAAGCTGGTCGGTTTCAAAATGGTTGATCAGTCGATCACGCCTGAAGAAGGCTTGCAGATTGTGCGAACCGTGCCAAAAAGCGAGAAGTACCCTATTGGTCTGAAAATCATCGGCTACATCACTTCTTGCCGCAAAAGCCCAACGCTCAACGAGACAATCGGCCTATGCTGGCTACCAATTGAGATGGCAGAAAAAGCGGGTGCGCGTTTTGATATTAAACGCGGCCAAACGCTCCTCGAAGGCACGGTTCATCACGGGGCATTTTATGACCCATCGGGCGGGAAGCTGAAAACATAGGCGTTAGAAGCACCCTCCCCTAACCCCTCCCCCGTTGGGGAGGCTAGGTGGAGGTTCTTCTACCCTTGAGATTTAACTATGGAAAAAATTAGTCCATTACATCATGTGGCCAAGGGCGCGGGCAGCGTTGTGGGTCGTGGCGTGACGATTCGCGATCAGAGTATGGTTGGCAAGCTACAGGTTGAAGGCGTTTCGGCCGAAACGGTTCTCGCAGTCGCCTTT
>JBMZDF010000427.1:0-5592 GCA_049614105.1 Promineifilaceae bacterium (SeqCode) | reverse complement strand
CGGAATCGTTACCTCATCTGTCACTTTAATCTCTTTTGTCGTGCGGCGATACAAGTGGCTCACGACAGGCTCCACACGCAGAATCTCTTCTAGAATTTGGTGACGATCGGCCTCCACCGCGTTTAAGTAGCGTTCACGCAGCGCAGGGTTCTCCAAAAAGTGCCATGTCGCGAACACAATAAATTCACGTGTGGTCACCATGCCAGCCGTGCCATAGGTAATACACTCGACCATGATTTCCGCGTCGCCATACCCTTGCTCAATCAAATGCGAAATAATATCGTCTTGTGGCTTGCGTTTGCGTCTGAAAATCGCGGGCTTTACATCCAAATAGAAAAACTTACCCATTTGAACCTGACTGCGCAGATGCGTGTACAGCATCTTTGGATCGCGCAATGAGATGTTCTGCATTTCATTAATGTCTGTATCTTGGATAAATGCGTCGATCCGTTGCGCCATGCCGGGGAGCAAGCTGTTGGTCAGCCCAACAACACTTGCGGCAACCTGCACCGCCATTGTCATCGTCAGATCGCTCAATTCAAGACGTCCCTTCTCGTACAACTCAGCGATCATTGAATGTGCGTAACGCTCCATTAAACGACGGTAGTTGCTGGTTGTTGCTTTGGGTGTGAAAAAACGTGCAATTTCACGACGCTGCTGTTTGTGAACATCTCCATCCTGAAACAGAACAGGCTCGTTCGTCATAAACGCATCGGGCAAATCACGAATGAGTTCAGCGCCGAACCCCGCTTGGCGTGTGTGTTGGCCACGCATAATTTTCTTGGCAATCGCATAATCGCGTACATGCCAAACACCGTCTTCCGCTTGTTCGACAGGGGCCAGATTACTATCTGATCGAAATGGCATTCGGCGTTGTGACAACGCGCTATGATCAACAGGGCATTTTGCGTCTGTTGTTTGGGAGTCAAATGTAGTTGTGTTCGTTACGTCTGAGATCATGGTATTGTAATTATTGAAAAAAATACAAAAAAGACTATGTACTCCAATGCACTTTATTGGAATACATAGTCTCTTGACACATTTCGGCCGAATTCAACCCTTCTCAAAACAACATAAAAGGGCCGCAATTCGCCCAATCGAGCATAAACTATTCAGCTACAACCAAATCGCCAACCATACCACCTTCAAGGTGACCTGCAATTAAGCAAACGTACTTGTAACGGCCAGGCGCTGGTGCAGTGAAGTTGAGCGACGTATTTTCACCCGCAGCAATTTCACCCGTGTTAACCCGCTCGCTAATCGCCATCGCTTCGATTTCCTCAGACGTTGCGCTTGTGTCAATGTCGCTTGGAACCAAAACCCAACTGTGGCTAACGGCCGAATTCGCATTGTTCAAACGCAGCGTGATCGGTGTATCTGCCCGCGCCGTAATTTGCGCTGGTTCAAATACAAACTCGGTTGTCAAGTCAAAAACAACTTCTATTGGTTCCGGTGCTTCGGGTTCCCCACCGCCACATGCCGCCAAAAAGGCCATCATCAACAAGGCAAAAATACCTGCTAGCTTCTTCATAATTACTCTCCAGAAATGCTTTTGTTCATTCGTGAAAAAATTCACTTATAGAACGTTACAGCATTTTGAGATCAGTCGCCTTAACTCCAAAACGATTCTTGCATTCAATTTATATTTGGCTGGGTTCTAACCACCGTAACCAGTTCTTTGAGCGTGTTGTGCAAACGCTGTTTGCCGCCCAGCTCGATCCCCAATGTTTTAATCGACCGACACACCAACATATTTGAAGGTGGCTGTGCTGGCGGCTGTGGCAGGGCTCCATCTATGCCGCTTATCTCCTGAACAAGTTCGACCAGTTGGCGATGCGTGACGTACAAATCGCTGAGATGCACAATATCGGTGGTTATCTCTGATTGAGAGAGCAGCGCCCAGATGGTACGAGCGACATCTACGCCATGAACTTCCGTGCCACCGCGTCGCGTTGTCACCTGTTCGCCACGCAAAACGGCAGCAACCAAAGCGTACCATTTGCTGCGCTCTGGCGGATGGGTCAGCCCGTACACGCCTGTCGCACGTACAGACACCGTTTGCATCCCTTCTACGCTGGCAAAACTTCTGAGAAACGCCTCAATCGCTGCTTTGTACGCGCCATAATGCGTATTTGGCGAAATAGGGTGCGTCTCGTCTAGTTCACGCCCTGCCTCGGTCGATGAAAAAACGGCGCGGCTCGAAAGAAAAATAAATTTTTTGACACGGGCAGCGCGGGCAGCCAATAACAATTGCAGCGTGCCTTGAACATTGGCATCAAGCCAACCTGCCAAGTCATCCCCTTCACCTCCTCGATAGCGCCCAGGGATGTGTTCATAAGCTAAATGAACAACAGCGTCAACCCCCTCCACAAGCTGAGTTAACGCGGCAACATCTGACAGTGTGCCGTTGATCCACGTCAACGGGGCGGCAAACCCAGTTTGATTGGTTGATGGGCGGGCCAGCGTACGAACTTGCACGTGATGCTGTTGAAGTTGGGCGACGACAAATCGGCCGATATAACCCGTCGCCCCCGTCACCGCCACAATCACAATCGAACCTCTGCCAAGTTGTCCACAACCTCATGTGCGCCAGCCGCAAACAGCGCGGCACGCCCTAATGAAGTCGTGATGCCTATCACGCGCCCAATACCACAATCAAGCGCCGTGCGTACACCAGACCCGCTATCTTCAATCACGACCGCGTTTTCGGGGGAAATGCCAAACACGGCGGCGGCGCGTGCGTGTTCTTTGCGATCGGCGTCGTTGACAGAATCCTCATACGCCATAATCACGTCAAACACGGCGGGGGCGTCGGTCAAAGCGAGCGTGCGCAGCAGGCGGATACGCGCCGAGCGTGAGGCGATCCCAATGTACCAGCCTGCGTCCTGCGCCGCCTGAACCAGATCAAGCACGCCGTCCATTAGCTGCAAGCGGCCTTTGCCAATCTCAAAAAATAGCGCCGTCTTACGAACCAGCAAGCGCATCTCTTCCGCTTCATCAAATTCTAACGGCTCATGCCCTTCAGCCTTGCGCCACACATCAAAAATTTGATGCAGGTTCATGCCAACAAGCTGATGGGACGAGCCGCCCACGCGCCTGCCGTACTGTTCTTCAAAGGTGGCGTTCCAGCTTTCAAAATGTAGCCATTCTGTATCAACCACGACCCCGTCAAAATCGAGGATCAAGGCGCGGCGGTTTTCTTTTGCGGGTGACAGCATTTTTGCTCCAATTTTGAAACGGGCTAAATAGTCCGTTTAACTTTTTTTGGGAAACGGGCTGGCAGCCCGTTCAACTTTTTGGGAAATGGGCTGGCAGTCCGTTTAACCTTTTTTGGGAAACGGACTAAACAGTCCGTTTAACCTTTTTTTAGGGTTTCTAGTAGTTTGCCGTTTGGTAAGCTGCCTGTTTCTAGGACGTGTTGCCAGAGTTTGATTAGGGGCATGAGTTGGTCGCGTTTTGGGTGATCGGTTTGCCAAGGTTTTTCGTATTGATAGTGAATAATTTTGATTTGTGACCAGTTCCAGAGGGCGGGCAGGTTGAACCAAACGTATTGCAGTGTGTTGTAAGTGTAGGGCAAACCGTGCCAATCAGGGAAATATGTTTGTAGGAAGGTTTGATCGGTGCGTCGCCAAAACTTGTCGGGTTGATCGAGACGGGTCATCATGTCGGCGAAGGTGGCGCGGCTGGGTTGGGCTACGAAGACGCCGCTATTCATTCGGCCGAAATCTCCCAATCCCTCATACACATTTGGCGCTGCCACAAATTCAGGATAGCCAAACAGCTTATCGATATTCTGCACCACAATCAGATCCGCATCCAAAAATACGATGCGTTCAAACTGCTCAAACTCCCACAGGCGCAGTTTGGCGAAGTTGTCGAGCGGATCGTGAAAGGCGGGTTTGTTCCCTTTGGTAAAGGGGGCGGCGCTGTGCTGGGCTTTGCGCGAATGGCGGGCGCGAAATTCGGCCGAAACGGCCAACGGTTCCACCATCACCACCTCACACCCAAGCGCAACAAGTTCATCCAAGCCATCCACCACACGCAACGCCATCACTATCAGCGGCCATTGCGCATTAACCATCTTCAAAGAACGGGCAAGCGCCTTGGCAGCCAGCGCATAATCAGGGTTTGTGACAAGTGTAACGTAGCGATACAAAGTTAGATCCTCAAATAGTGACCCGCGAAAGTGCGGAAGAAAACGCTGTTTCACACGTTCGCGGTTGGTTTCGTTTGACAGAGAAGGCAATTATGCTACGATCCGCACGAACGAACAAGATCGAACACGTTCGATCGAACAAAATCAAGGATAATGTGATGTCAATTTCAATGGATGCGGTTGCGCAACAAGCAGGGGTTTCAAAAAGTACGGTGTCGCTTGTGCTGAACGATCGGCCGGGCACTTCGGCCGAAATGCGACAGCGCGTTCTCAACGCCGCCGCCGCCGTTGGCTACAAACTCCCGTCTCAACGTGCATCCCCAGCGGCCGATAACGTGACCAACCCACCCGTTATCGCCCTCGTCCACTGCGTTGGTGAAAAACCTGACATCGACCCAGGGTTAACACACCTCTATCTATCCTATCGCAACGGCATTCAGCGGTTTACACAGGGGCGCGACATCAGCGTCATGCTAATGACCAGCTATCGCGACGGCAACGCTGACAGCCTCAGCTATCAACTTCTGGCGCAACAGCAGGCGATGCTCGACGGGCTTATCCTGATGGGGCCGGGGTTACGGCGCGATAGCCACCTCATTCAGCGCGTTCTTGATGAGCAAATCCCAACTGTTATTTTGGGTCGCAGTTGGCCCGATTTGCCGATCAGCAGCGTCAGCCAAGATCACGCGGAACAGGCCGATATGATTTTGCAGCATCTGGTCGACTTGGGTCACAAGCACATTGGCTTTGTCGCTCGTGATGTGGATCGCAGTTACGACTGGTTTTACTGGCGGGCAACGGCGTATCGCGAGCTAATGGCACAACGTTTCCAAATTGATGACGACCGTTATGTGGCAATTGGGGATGATTTGGACGCCTCTGTGATGCAGTTGCTTACGGAGAAACCAGAGGTCACGGCGCTGTTTGCCCTAAATGACCATATTGCTTATCAAGCGATGCGGGCGGCGGCTGGCATCGGCCGAAAAATCCCGACAGACCTTTCTATCGTCAGCATTGACGGCGTGATCAAGCCGTCTGACGGGCTGCCCACTCTGACAACCGTTGCTTTTCCGCATGAAGAGGTTGGCTATTTGGCGGCCGAATTGATCATCAAACAGCTCGAAAACAAACATTTACGCACCGCACAACTTACGGTGCGCAGCAACTTGCAGCACGGCGGCTCCTGCGCCCCCCTGCAAATATGAAGGCCGAGGATGCATTTTCCATCCTTATTTTTGGAGAGATATGACAACATTAGGCAATATACTTGTACTCGGCGGCGACGGTTTTTGCGGCTGGCCGACTGCGCTACATTTATCAAAACTCGGCTATGAGGTGACCATCGTTGATAACTTGTCACGGCGCAAAATTGATGTCGAGCTAGGCTGTCAATCGCTGACGCCGATCGCCACGATGGAAGATCGTTTGGCGGCGTG
>JBMZDF010000426.1:0-5604 GCA_049614105.1 Promineifilaceae bacterium (SeqCode) | reverse complement strand
GTGTTTCAGATGGGTTGGTGACAATAACGTAGACTGAACTTGTCGAAGTCGTAGCGGCGTGTTGCTCAGGCTTCGACACGCTCAGCCACCGCTCTTTACTCAAATGAAACACACCGATTGTTTATAGCCTGATCCTGATCGTTTGAGATTGACAATGTAGATGGGTTATCATGTTTCATAGCTACCCCATCAATCCCTAACGTTTCAAGTAACTGACATAAAGCCCAATTATCTATTTTTAGGCTGCTTGGATAACTTTCATCCTCATTTATTTAGATTTTAACTGGAGTAACTGGACGTATGACTGTGACAACTGAGAAAGCGAGGAAAGGCGCGTGGAAGCGTCGTATGCGCGGTTTGCGCCGCAGTTGGAAATTTCGCCGACAGAAGTCGATTATGGCGGTTCGGAATTATTTCCGTCGCAGACGTGATGATCTAGGCTATATTGTGCTGCCGATTGGCGGAACATTGCCTGAACGCTCAAGTACACGACGCGGGTTTATTGAACGTCAACTGCCGCTGCCCGCGCCTGACCTTAGTATCCAGACGCTCCAATTTACATTTAAGCGCATTCAGGAAGCTGACAATGTGCCGGGCGTTGTGATTTTGTTGCAGCCCCTTGCGGCAGGTTTGGCCTCGTTGCAAAGCTTGCGGGCTGCGATTATGCGACTGCGTGACGCTGGCAAACGGGTTGTGATTTATACACCCTACCTAACAATTCCTTCCTATTATATTGGGTCCGTGGCCGATATGTTGATTGTGCCGCCTTCGGCCGAATTTCAAGTACTCGGTCTGCAAACGGAATCACGATATTTCAAAGACGCACTGGCGCAGGTTGGGATCAAGACGGACGTTGTGGCCGTGTCCCCATACAAATCAGCGGGCAGCAGCTTTAGCGAATCGACGATGCCAGAGCAAGAACGGGCGCAGCTTAGCTGGCTGCTTGACGAGAATTTTGACATGCTGACGGCCGATATGGCTGACGGGCGCAATCTGTCGCAAGCACAGCTACAAGACTTGATCAATGATGCGCCGTTTGGAGCAGATCGCGCCTATGCGGAAGGGCTGGTCGATGCGTTGGCATACGATGACGAAATTTCAACCCTGATTGCTAAGCGTTGGCCCCCTGTCGAGAAAAAATCTAAACGCAAGCAGTCAAAGTCAAACGCCTCAAAGCCGAAAAGGGCGAAGCTGATCAAGCTGGGGAATGCGCGTAAGCAGATGATTCAGCAGGTGCGACCCGTTGCAGACAAACATATTGGCGTGATCAACATCGAAGGGGCGATCATGATGGAGGCTGTGGCCCCGCTGATTCCTTTTAGCCCCGTTTCAACGGCAGCGCAACGTTCGCTTGTGCCGCTGTTGCGTCATGCGGCGCAGGATGAGCAGATGGCGGCTCTCATTTTGCATATCAATTCGCCCGGCGGGGATGCGTTGGCGTCCGATCTGATTTGGCGAGAGGTGGATCGAATTCGGCCGAAAAAGCCGATCGTCGTCTACATGAACAACGTTGCCGCATCGGGCGGCTATTACATTGCGGCAGGCGGCTCCACGATTATTTCCCAGCCGGGCACAATGACAGGCTCGATAGGCGTTATCATCACGCGCCCTGCGATCTCGGGCATGTTTGACAAGCTCAACATCAATCAGGTTGCGCTGAAACGGGGTGAGAACGCGGGGCTGTACCGCGGATCTGCGCCTTGGTCGGCCGATGAGCAGGAAGTGGTGCGTAAACGCCTGATCGCAACCTACGATCAGTTTAAGGATGTGGTCGCACAGGGGCGCAACCTTCCCGTTGAGGAGCTTGATCCGATTTGTGAAGGGCGCGTTTGGACAGGACGCCAAGCACGCGCCCACAAGCTTGTCGATGAACATGGGGATTTCCTCACCGCTATCGAAGCTGCACGTAAGCTGGCAAATATTCCCGACGGGGTTGATGTGCAAACGCGCACGATGGTTTCGCATTCGGCCGCTTATGTGTTGCCCGACATGAACAACGTGGCACAACCGCCGACAGGGTTTCATGGGTATGTTCAGGCGCTTGAAGGGTTATTTAGCCAAACGTTTTTGGGTCAGATGAACGGTCGGCCGATGATGATGATGCCGTTTGATCTGCGATTCTGGTAAAATCACGCTATGGTAAGCGAATGGCAACAGGTAATTGGACATGATTGGGCCGTTGAAGTGCTGTCTGGTGCGATCAAATACAATCGGGTGGGGCATGCGTATCTGATTACGGGGCCGGCGCAGGTTGGCAAGATGACGCTGGCGAAGATTTTTGCACAGGCGTTGAATTGTGAAGCAGATTCGGCCGAAATGCGCCCCTGCGGACGCTGCCGCCAATGTATGCTGATGAAAGCAGGGCGTCACCCCGATCTGCGCTATGTTGAACCAGAGGTAAGCGCACGTGGCAAGGCGTCGATCAAAATCGACACGATTCGCGAGTTACAACGTGGTTTGCAGCTTGCCGCCTACGAAGGGCGCTACAAAGTTGTGATTATTCGCGGCTTTGACGCAGCAAATCGTAATGCGGCCAATGCGTTTTTGAAAACGTTGGAAGAGCCGCCCAGCAACACGATTTTGATTTTGACCGCAACAGATGCCGATTCGCTGCTCGATACGATCAAGTCACGTTGTCGTGTGGTGAGCATTCGGCCGATACCGACCAACACCATTGAGCAATCGTTGATTACACGCTGGAACGCATCACAGGCCAACGCGATGCTGCTTGCCAATTTGTCAAACGGGCGCTTGGGTTGGGCGGTTGCCGCCACGCAAGATCCAGCGATCTTGGAAGCGCGAAATGAGCAGATTGGCCTTTTGCGCGAACTATTGGGTTCAAGTTTGGTGGCACGGTTCAAGCTAGCGGATAGGCTGGCCCGCAAGGCGGAAGCGTTGCCGTTGACGCTCAATTTGTGGCTGGGCTGGTGGCGTGATCTGTTTTTGGTGAACAGCGGCAGCGGGCTGATTTCTAATGTAGATGAGCGGGCGTTGTTTGAGCAATTTTCGGCCGAATGGGAGGCAACAGCAATTCATGACAGCCTTTCCCACACAAAACAAGCGCTCTGGAAGCTTGAAAAGAATGCAAATGCGCGGCTTGTTTTGGAGTCGTTGTTTTTGATATACCCAGATGCGCCGTGAGAATTAAACGAGTCAAATAGCTTGCTGCACACGTGTGCAGCAAAATGCCCCAAAAGGTACGCAAATACGTTTGCGAAAGATTTCACAATCTTGACAGTGTGAAGATTGCGTGTTATTTTCCCGCCCTGTACCCCGATATAGTTGGAATTTGAGCTGAATTGTTCCCTCAAATGTCTAAGTAGATCATCTGTTTGTCGCACACGTGTGCAATCTGTTGTATGGCTGTTACGATTAAAGATGTTGCAAGAGTAGCTGGCGTTTCACACACGACCGTTTCGCGGGCGTTGCGAAACAACCCTGCCATTTCACTCGCAACATCTGAGAGTATCAAACGTGTCGCAAGCGAAATGGGGTATGTTCCAAACTCAGCAGCACGTGGCTTGAAAACAAAGCGTTCCAAAACGCTGGGCGTGATCGTCCGACGAATTGATGATCCCTTTTTTGGTCAGGTTGTAAACGGCATTGAAGATGTGTTGCAATCATGTGGCTACAGTTTGTTTCTCGCCGCCTCTAACAAGGATTTTGCCAAAGAAAAAGAGATATTCCGAAACATGAGTGAGCGCCGTGTAGACGGCGTTATTATCTGTTCAACAGGGATTAGCCCCGAATATCGTGAGCAACTAGACCGCTTTGGCGTGCCGATCGTGTTGGTTAACAATCAGGCACAAAACGGAGGCGATTGCTCCGTTGGGCATGATGATACGTTTGGTGCAAAGCAGTTGGCCCAACATTTGCTTTGGTTAGGCCATCAGTCGATTGCCTACATTGGAAACGGCAACGCGGGGCGCACCAACACCGATCGCCTGCTTGGATACCAACAGGCGTTAACCGCCGCTGGCATTGCCGTTAACCCTGACTTCATTGTAAACGCCTCAACGGGGCGTGCGGAAGGTGGAACAGACGCTGCAAACAGACTTTTGGCGTTAGACGTGTTGCCAACGGCGATTATGTGCTTTAACGATATGTTGGCGCTGGGGGCGATGTTTACGCTTCAACGGGCGGGGTTGCAGATACCAGAGGAATGTTCTATCACTGGATTTGACAACATCGCCTTGTCTGCACACGTGAATCCTCGTTTGACGACGTTTGATCAGCCTAAGTATGAGCTAGGTCAGGCCGCAGCACGGATGATGCTGCGAATTGTGGAAAAGAAAGAAGGCACTCAAACCGAGCGGGTACATTTACGTGGTGAATTAACCGTTCGAGAGAGTACAATTCGGCCGAATATCAAATAAACAAACGGTCAAATTTAGAATTTGTGGAGAAGGAATAAGTGCAGTCGATATTAAACTTACGCTACAAGCTAGCAGACTTCTCAGAAGTCGTCGCTTTAATTAGCTTTATTTTTGTTTTTCTAATTTTTGTCTTTCAGGCAGAAAACTTCCTCACCCTTCTCTCAATCACAAACATTCTCTCATTTGCAAGCATCAAAGGCATCTTTGTTATTGGTGTTGCAATGCTGATGATTTCGGGCGAGTTTGATTTGTCCGTTGGCTCAACACTTGCTGTTTCAGCCTATGTGTTTGGCATTTTGATGGAGTTTGGCGTTGTTTGGATGAACCCGCCCTTTGCGGCAAACCCAATTATTGTTGTGCCGGCCGGTATTCCGATGCTTGCGCTGCTGATTTCGCTTATCATTGCCGCCATTCTGGGCTACATCAACGGCTGGATTGTGGTTAATACAGGCATTCCATCGTTTATCGCAACGCTCGGCACAATGCTCGCTTTTCGCGGTATCGCACGTGCGTTAGGTCAGCTTGAACTGACAAAGCTTGTCGTAGACGGCAATGGACAACAATCACTGCAAAGTTTTGAGAGCGAAGCAGATGTGATTCGTTTTACGGGCGAGACGCCGCCTCTTTTCAAC
Organism: Promineifilaceae bacterium (SeqCode); assembly: GCA_049614105.1. Taxonomy (GTDB): domain Bacteria; phylum Chloroflexota; class Anaerolineae; order Promineifilales; family Promineifilaceae; genus CALECP01. The sequence continues at coordinate 596 of JBMZDF010000426.1, read as the reverse complement.
TGGTTAAACGGCGATATTCTCTTTATCAATGACATGTCAGTTCCAGCAGGTGGCGCACGGCTGGCTATTTTCTGGTTCGTTCTGTTTCTCATCATTGCTGTGATTGTGATGCGCTACACGCGCTATGGCAGTTGGGTTTATGCAACGGGTGGCAACCGTGCCGCTGCGTTGGCGCAGGGTGTCAACATCAATCGTGTCCTGATTACTAATTTTGTGATTACGGGCGTGCTTGCTGGATTTGCTGGCATTGCGCAATTTGGTTCGCGCCCCGCTATTGACCCCGCACGTGGGGAAGGGTGGGAACTGATTGCGGTTGCAGCCTGCGTAATTGGCGGTATTTGGCTACAAGGTGGCTACGGTACAATTATTGGCGCTGCGATTGGCATGTTGTTGCTACAGATGGTTGAACAAGGCCTCATTTTGGGCGGTGTTGACATTCAGCTTTTCCAAGCCACCATTGGCCTGATCCTAATTCTGGCTGTTATTAGCAACACCTACCTAAGTAAGCAATAATCTGTTGGATGGTCTACTTGTTTAGGCCGTGTTTCAAATGGGTTGGTGACGATAACGTAGACTGAGCTTGTCGAAGTCGTAGC
>JBMZDF010000425.1:0-5620 GCA_049614105.1 Promineifilaceae bacterium (SeqCode) | reverse complement strand
AAAACAACCTCATGTCCCTTCGCAGCCCAACGAAACGCCAAGCCGCTACCTTCTGCACCAGTTCCACCTAAAATCGCAATCTTCATAAGTAATGAAGAATGAAGAACGTCGAATGAAGAACTACTTCTTCACTCCACCATTCTTCATTCAATATTCAATATTTTCTAAACTCTTTTCACATCATGCGAATTGCTCTCACGCACACCCGCCGATGTAATTTCAACAAACTCAGCTTTCTCTTGCAGTTCCGCAATCGTCCGCGCACCGCCGTAGCTCATGCCTGAACGCAACCCGCCGACAAGCTGGTACAAAATTTCTTTGACATAGCCACGATAAGGCACAACCGCTTCAACCCCTTCTGGAACCACTTTGTCCCAATCTTCGGGGCTTTCTGCGCTTTCATCTGCGCCAGTGTCCGCATCTTCGGCCGCTTTACGACCCATCGCCGCGCCCAGTGAAGCCATGCCGCGCACAACCTTCACCTTCTTGCCGTCCCGAATCACGGGCGAGCCGGGCGCTTCGTCACAGCCAGCAAACATGCTGCCAATCATGACCGCATCTGCACCAGCCGCCAATGCTTTCACCAAATCGCCAGAAGTTTTAATGCCACCATCGGCAATCAATGGCACACGACGACCTGCATCTGCGATCCCAGCCGCGCTGTCCATGATCGCGGTCAACTGCGGCACGCCAAACCCCGTCACGATTCGCGTCGTGCAGATCGATCCCGGGCCGATACCAACTTTGATTGCGTCAGCACCCGCTTCGACCAGTTCACGCGCACCGTCACGTGTCGCCACGTTGCCCGCCACAATTTGCGCGTCGGCAAAGTTGCTGCGGATGTTGCGCACCATGTCGATACAGTGATCGGCATGTCCGTGTGCAATATCGAGCACGAGGAAATCACAGCCTGCGTCTAACAACGCTTCGGCACGCGCCATATCGTTTGCCTGCACGCCAATCGCTGCGCCAACGCGCAAACGCCCTTTGCTATCTTTTGTACCGTTGGGCGAACGGTGCTGACGAACCACGTCTTGGGCTGTAATCAGACCCACAAGCGAGCCAGCAGCGTCTAAAATCGGCAGTTTCTCAAGGCGATGTTCGTGCAACAACACTTTCGCTTCGGCCAAGGTAGTGTCGGGTGTCCCGCTGATAATTTGGTCAGGCAGGGTCATGACGGTGTTAATTTCGGCCGAACTGTCAGGCGCAAGCAAAATGTCGCGCTGCGTCACCAACCCAATCAGCTTATCGCCGCCGTTTGTCACAACCAACCCACCCACGTCATAACGGTTCATCAAACGCTGCGCACGCGCAATCGTGGCCGAACCATCAATCGTGTATGGACTATCGACCATATACCCTTCTGCCCGTTTCACCTGTTTGACATGCCGCACCTGTGCTTCAACCGTCATAAACCGATGCAGGACACCAACCGCGCCAGCACGCGCCATCGCAATCGCCATCTTTGCCTCAGTGACAGTGTCCATGTTGGCACTCATAATCGGCACATTCAGGCTAATGCTGTTCGTCAAGCGACTTGCGGTGGTCACATCTTTACGCGACCGAAACGGCGACCGCTTAGGGACAAGCAGCACGTCGTCAAATGTCAAACCCTTACTCTTTCTGATAATCATAACTATCAGGCAATCCGTTATCAGTAATCTAAACCGATTACCGATTACCATTTACCATTCTTATAACAAGCCTACGCGGCTATTAAATTCTTCAATTAACTGATCCAATGTCTCCGCCTGAGCAGGGATATTCGACCAATAGCTATCGTCATACCATTGCGCTTGAATCTCTTCATAGGTTTTGCCTTGTTGCTCAACCCATGTGTAGTACTTCAAATTGTGGATGCGCTTGCGATCGTAGTAACCAAGCTCAATCATGTTCTGGATATTTTCACCCAGCATGTAACGCTCGTAAGCAACAGCGGCATCTGTTTCGCTAAACTTGCCCTGTTCTTCATCCAATTCCTCAAGGCGACTCTGATAGAGTGCCATTGAATCGGTTGCGACCGTGACAAGAATGTCTTGCCCTGTCATTTCATAATATTTTGCAATTTTGATGCAGGACAACATGTTCGCGATACCGCTGATGCCTAGCAGGTGCAGTTTAGACAGCGTGTCTTCATCTACGCCTAGGTTTGCCAAATGAGCCATGCCAGCTTCCGTGTTGAACAAGCGCGTCAGGGCCATCGCCGCCTCATCATCAATCGCCGTCACCAAATCGGTGTTTTTGACATTGTGAACCCACGGGATGTGCTTGTCACCAATGCCTTCAATACGATGTGAGCCAAAGCCATTATTCAGCATCGTTGGACATTGTAACGCTTCACTCGCGCCAATCACGCTGCCTGGATACACTTTTTTGAGATAATCGCCTGCCGCGATTGTTCCAGCCGACCCGGTGTTAACCGACATGCCACGGAAACGATCGCCTGGGCGACGGATCGCCTCAACCGCTTCTGCCATTGCACGCCCTGTAATTTCGTGATGCCAGAGATAGTTGCCCATTTGGTCAAACTGATTGAAGATGACAATATCTTGCCCTGTCGCCATCAGTTCCCAACATTTGTCAAAAATCTCTTTCACGTTACTTTCTGAACCGGGGGTTTTGATCGTTTCGCCAGCAACTGTTTCCAACCACTCGAAACGCTCTTTGCTCATGCCTTCTGGCAAAATCGCGATTGAATCGCAGCCAAGCAGGTTTGAATCATAAGCACCACCACGACAATAATTGCCAGTCGAGGGCCACGCCGCACGCTGCGTCGTTGGATCAAACTGCCCTGTCGAAAGCTGTGGCGCTAAACAACCATACGCCGCGCCAACTTTATGTGCGCCCGTTGGGAAATAATGTCCCAGCACCAGCACAATGCGCGTGTCGATCCCCGTCAGCGCCTTTGGCAGTTCGATATAGTTGACGCCACCGTATTTGCCACCGTGTTCAACTGGTTCGTTGTGCCAGTTGATGCGGAACAGATTCAGCGGGTTCAGATCCCAGAGACCGACATCGCCAAGCTGCTCTTGAATCGCGCTTGGAATCAGCGATGGATCAGCCATCTGCTTGAAGGTCGGCATAATAATGTTGCGCTCACGGGCGCGTTGCGTGCTGCGCTTCAACACAGCTTCGTTTCGAGTCGTTAAATCGATCATAGATCTCTCAATTGGAAAGCCTAAGTGATTAGGCTAATGTGCTTAGGATGGTTTCTGTGTCTACGACGGTGGCAAATTCGCCATCGAGCATAGCTAGGGCCGTTTCGTGAATATGTTCGGCCGAAAATCTTTTCCCATTCCTCGTCAGCTCAAAGGCGGCCGTCCCGTCTGACACCAAATAAGTCTCAAACCCAAGATTGCCCGCCATGCGCGTCGTAGTCGAAACACAATGCTGTGTGGTCAGCCCCACAATCACCAGCGTCTCATAGCCATTGTCACGCAACTGTTGTTCTAAATTCGTGCCAATAAATGCGCTGTTGACTGATTTCTCAAACAGCGGCTCCCCAGCTTGGGGCTGCACAATCGCTTTAATGACGTTGCCAGCCTGATTGGGGCGCAGTGGCGAATTAGGCGACACCGAATTATGCTTTACATGATAAACAGGCCGCCCTGTCTCACGCCATGTGGTTAACAGTTGCACCATGTTTGACTCAGCCTGAGGATTGTTACGCTCGCCCCAATAAGGCGCGTCCATTCCGTCCTGCACATCAATTAGCAGCAATACTGCATTTTCTGGAAGTGTGTCCATCTACCGTTCTCCTAAAACAAGGTGTTCAACTGCCCACGCAACGCCATCTTCGCTAAACGGGGGCGCAACGTGCGTCGCCTGTTGCTTCACGGCGTCCACCGCGTTGCCCATCGCGACGCTTGTGCCGGCCACTTTGAACATGGGGACATCGTTAAAATTGTCGCCGATTGCGAGTGCATTTTCGGCCGAAATTCCCAACCGCTCCAAAACCAATCTCAGCGCGGTTCCTTTATCAGCCAGCTTTGGAAACACACCGAACGAATGAAAACACCCGTCTACCTTATAATAAGTCTCTGTCCGACAATGCGCCGCAAAGCGCGTTTCGCACAACGGCCGCAGCTTGTTCGCCGCCGCCTCATCATGCGTAAACATCCGCGACACCTGATCGGTAACGGCATCGGCCGAATTGGCAACCAGCGTACGACTAGGCGTTAACATGCCTGCCGCTTGATCGGGACCAGCCAAATAACGTGTCACCGTCCCGCCGCCAATCGAAAACTCCCATTCGTGTGCATCGGCCAGCGTGGCAATCTCAAGCGCAATATGTGCTGGAATTGTGTGGCAAGCCCACATCGGGCCATGCGCCGTCGCCGCAATTTCGGCCCCATTGCTCGTAATCAATGGCGTTCGCAACCCCAGCAGCCGCGACGCAACACGCCCAAACTCAAATCCGCGCGTTGTCGCAATCACAACCTGTACGCCACATTCGGCCGCCCGCATCAACGCATCGGCGCTGCGCAGCATTAGCTGACCACGATCTGTCAGCAGCGTGTTGTCGAGATCGACGCTGATAAGACGAATGTTGCCTACGGTACTTGTCATCATTTGAGCCTGATTTTAAGCCCCAATTCTTGTTTCATTGCGAGCAATGCCTCAGCATTACCGCGTGCATCCTCAACAGGATGATGAGTATGAGCCGTCTTGCGCAGATGTTTAAAATTGACAAAAACATCTTTCATCAACCCTTTGTACATCGATCCTAAGTTGGTTGAACTGTATCCAAAGGGGTTAGCGCCCGTAAAATGATGAAAGTACCAGTTGATAAATTGCCAGTCAAATCCGTTGTTGTCTGAAATGAAGAAGGGTTTCCCGTTGCTTGTCTCCTGTATCCAGTTGGCAAAACGCACCATAACGGACGCAGGATCGTCAAAGGCAAGGGTTTCTTCGCGTGAGAATCCGCTGATTTGTAGCGCCTGCGGATTCCATTGGTCTGAAATCGGTTTCAACTGCCCATAAAATGAGTGGCTCAATGAAGGCTCTACCAAAATAGCGCCAAAGCTAATCATTGAATAATCACTTGGAATAGGCCCATCCGATTCAACATCTACCATGAAGTAGCTCATAATCGTTTTGCTCAGTTCGTCTGGTTTAGAGCTATCATAACTGCCGCTAAGTTAGGGGCAACAGAGTGTACACGATTACCTGACAGTTCAACCCCTGCCATTGCGCCTTTGACGTCTTTCAGACCATTGCCTGTGTTGATGACCACGATGCGCGATTCGGCCGAAATCAACCCATCCTCAACCGCTTTCTGCAAACCAGCATACGCCGCCGCCCCCGCTGGCTCTGCGAACACGCCGCTGCCCTGCGCCAAGGTCGGAATCGCCGCCAAAATCGCCTCATCTGAAACAGTCACATAAGCACCGTCTGTCTCAGTCACCGCTCGCAACCCCTTAATTCGATCGCGCGGCAGGCCGGCACTGATGCTGTCCGCCTTGGTCTGCGCCTTAATCGGCGCTTTGGTCACAATATCTTCGCCTGTTTCCCAAGCTTCCGCGATGTAGTTGCTGCCTTCTGCCTGCACACCAAAAATGCGCGGCATTTTGTCAATCCAACCCAACGCGACTAAATCTTTCAGCCCTTTATGAACGCC
>JBMZDF010000424.1:0-5620 GCA_049614105.1 Promineifilaceae bacterium (SeqCode) | reverse complement strand
ACCCACCAACGCGCCACGCTAATCAGCGCCGCATGGTTTCTGCTTCTGCACGTGCCGCGCTGGATTTTCTTGGGCCGCCTCGGAACCGCCAGCACAATTCGGTTTCTGCTGTCGGTCTTTGTATTTGGGCTGTTGCTACCCTACCTTGTACGCTCCACCAACAGCCTTTGGTCCGCAATCGCGGTTCACATCAGCAACAACTTTCTTGGACACGCCTTTCGATAGCACCACACACGCTCAAGCATGCGTGTATTTCAAAAAATGAGCCACAACAAACATCGTGATGTTCGCAACGTTTTCTTGGTCAGTCTAGCAATTTGGACGTTTTGGTGTGTGCTAATGATTTGGCAGCCTGTGCCGTTTGCAAATGACATTGTGCGGGCATTCGTGCGGGTTGGCTGTGTGTTGCTGCCTGCGCTTTGGTTCTCGCAGCGTCACGCCGAACCATTTGAACTGTGGCCGATTAAGTGGGGGGAAGTTGGTGCGGGGGTGATTGCGTCCGTGCTGCTGTTGGGGGCTATTTTGCTGGTGGATCGGCCGAATGCGTTCATCCTTCCAACTGGGTTTGCAACCTATTTCAACTTTATTCTCGGTTCTCCGATTGTAGAAGAACTGCTGTTTCGCGGCGTCATCTTTCGCCAATTAGCGCGGCGCTATCCATTTTGGCAAGCCTTGATCGGTAGCTCAGCCCTGTTTGTCGTATTCCATTGGCCTTGGTGGCTATTGTCGGGGGATGTGGCGGGGATGGCTTTCTTGAGCAGTTCTGTCTCAATTTTTGTACTTGGGCTAATCTTCGCAGCCCTGTTAAAACGAACGGGCAGCCTGTGGCCACCCGTCATTTTTCACATCTTGAACAATCTTGTTGCGCTTGGGATCACCTAATCAGAAACGTAAATCTCGATTGTTTCCAACAGATCGCCAGGGTTTGCGTCAGTTTGCGGGTTACGAAGGCGAATCGCAGATAGTACATCATCCCCATCCACTATCTCACCAAAAATCGTATGGCCGCCTGTTAAATGTGGCGTTGGAACGTGGGTGATGAAGAATTGGCTACCGTTTGTACCGGGGCCAGCGTTTGCCATTGCAAGCAAACCACGGCTATCAAAGGCTAAGTCGTTGTCAACCTCATCTTGGAAGTTATACCCTGGACCACCTGACCCAGTACCAGAGGGGTCACCGGCCTGCACCATAAAGTTTTCGAGGACGCGATGGAACGTTGTATTGTCATAGAAACCATCAAGCGCAAGCGTGACAAAGTTGTTGACCGTCACAGGCGCGAGATCATCATAGAGTCGCAGGCGCATTTCACCGCGCTCTGTAATGATAATCGCCTCATAGGTTTTTGACGTGTCAATAATCATTTCAGGCATTTCACTATAATAGCCATCGCGGTCGCCTGGATCAATGTCGGTTAGATCAAAGTTACCGGGCACAAGTGAGAAGCCATCGGCGTCGACTACCTCAGATGCACTTGTATCCACGGCTGCTTCTTCAACTACAACTTCGTCCGATGCGTAGTCGCCTTCGTCTTCATCAACCGCGACATCTTCCTCAGACGCATCGGTCACTACTTCGGCCGAACCCGTCTCATCTTCCACCGTGTCTACTGCACCCGGTCGTGAAATCAGCCAAACTACAAAGCAAAATACAACAAGCGCGGCAACACCTGCGATTGCGTAAGTTACAACACGGCTGCGCTCACGTTTCTTATATGCGTCGACCGAACCACCACCTGTGCGTGAACCAAAATTTGTACCTTGTTTCTTTTTACGCCTTGCCATAATCAGAATTCTCCACCAATTTAATCTTTGGGTTAGCAATCAAGCGATAGACCTGCCTGATTTGTTTCATACTAACAAATTTGAGCTTCATATCAGACCACAAACGTTGTTTAAGTGGTCACGTCTTCGCGTTGTAATAAATTATAGATCAAGAAACCTGCAAACAAAGCGGTTGACCCGCCTACAGCATACCCCTCAATTGTTGAGGCATGCGTCACAAATAGTGCAACCATCCCGAATGCGCCCCCCATCAAATAGATGGTCATGACCGCTTCACGATGGCTGAGTCCCATCCGAACCAAACGATGGCTTGTGTGATCCTTGCCTGCGGTTGTTAGCGGATTAACCCCGCGTCGCAAACGAGCAATCACCACGAGTGTCAAATCGAACAAAGGCACACCCATCAGCAGCAGCGGAATCATCCATGTGACAAAGGTGCTGTTTGCAGGAAAACGCAGTTGAAGCGTCATTTGCGCCAGCAAAAATCCTAGAAAGAGCGCACCGGCGTCTCCCATAAAAATGCTGGCTGGCTTGAAATTGTATCGTAAAAATCCGAGGCAAGCGCCTAAAACAGCGGCTGCAATGGGGCCAACAAAAAACTGCCCGCTTAGCTCAGCCATTAGAACAATAAACGCGGCGGCAACGGCACAAACGCCAGCACACAAGCCATCCATATTATCAAGAAAATTTACCGTGTTGGTGATAACAGCAAGCCAAACAAAGGTAAGGGTATAGTTGATATACGGATGAACAGGCAGTTGCACCGTTGTCCCCAGCGCGATGACAATGACAAAAGCGATCGACTGCCCTCCCAATTTCACGAGGGGCGGCAGCGGCTTCCGATCGTCAATTAGGCCGACAATCGCGACCAAGGTTGCACCGAACAGAAGACCAAGGACGCGCATGTTTCCTAATCGGCCGAAATAGGCCACCAAAATCAAAATCGCACCACCAAAAATCGCGACCCCACCCATCAATGGAATCGGCGTTGAATGCAATTTGCGCTTTGCTGGCACATCGACAAACCCCAGCGTAAGCGCCATTTGTCGCACAAACGGAACGCTGGCCCCTGTAACCGCCAGCGACACGAGGAAGACAACAATTGATGTGCTCATAATTCTCCTATGCCATCCTAAACTGAACACCTACCGCCGTTCCAACTGGCAGTTTGCCTACGCTTATTTACTCACCCGATTCTTCGGCCGATTCAATCTGCACCAACAGCCCATCCGCCTGCGGTTGAACATCTGGATTAACTTCCAACGCCGTGTCAATCGACATTCGTGCGGCATCGTAGTCACTCAAATTGAAATAGGCCTGTGCGATACGCAAATAGGTATTCGCCGTTTGCGATGAAATCCGCTTTGCACGATCGGCACGCACATTTTCGTCAATTCCTTTAAGCGTAGCAAATGCTTGCTCTACGTAACTAGCCTGATCAACCTCGTCGCGTCCCGAACAATTCAAGTATGTGTCGGCCAAACGTAAATAGGTCTGTTCATAGAAACGATCGATTTCGGACGATTGGGTGAAAATGTCAATTGCTGCGTCACAATCATTATCCAACGTCAACAATAATCCGCCATATTCATTACGGATGATAGAGTTTTGCGGGCTGAGCGCCAGCGCATCTTCATAATAGCCTTTGGCGTTATTAATGTGCCCTTGTCGATCCACCTCATCAACCAACTGTGCCCAACGCACGTTAAGCCGTGCTAAATTGGCGGTGTGATCGGTGTTGAGAGGATTAATCACCTTGGCCCGCTGCAAACGCTTTTCGGCCGTGTCTAGCAACTCAGACTGTTCGGCAAAATTTACCTGTGATTCTTCCAAATAGGCACGTCCTAGCCATAGGTAGTAAAAATCTTCATTCGGGGCCATTTCGACGGTGCGCTCATAAACAGCGACCGCACTATCCCATGTGTCAACCGCAGCGGCTAACGCCTGCTGTTGCTCCTCACCTTGGAGCCTATTGACTTGGCCGACAATCTGGCTTGCTTGCTGATCGTAGGGGCGACCACGCTTGTAAGTCATATCCGCTTGAATCAGATTGAGGCTAGCGTAGTCAATGAAAAATAGACCCACGACGAACAACACAACGAGTGCGCCGTAGCTTAGCAGGCTGCCGCCTTGTTTTTCGGCCGAAATCCAGTGCCAAGCGTACCCAATCCCAGCAATCAACAGCGTTAAAATAATGAACCCATAGAAAATCGTCAAATATTGGCTCACGCGCTCCGCCTCAACCACGCGGCGCGTCAACCCTTGAAGACCCGTTGGCGCAATAAACGACGAGCGAATTAAACCTGCATGGATCAGACCGTACATCATACCCAGCACAATTGACCCCACACCCACCGTTGCCAGCGCCCCAAAACTCGACTGCCAACTACTGTCCCATAAGAAATAAAGGATTGCTACAGAGAGAACGAGGAACAAACCGCCGTTCAAAGTGGCCCCAGCGACCATCGTTGGGATAGAAACCAGCAGACCAAGCGTTGCGATCGCCCCCGCGAACGGACGCGCCAAGGGCTGGCTCTTGAGGAACATGATGCCGCCTGCGGCCGACAGCGCCGCCAAAATCCAAAGCGTGCTTAGCATACGGGCGATGCGCTGCGAATTAGCGGCCGATGGATCAACCGTTTGGAAGAAAGTCGACAGCACGACCAACGCCGTAGCGGTAAGCAGCCCCGCAGCAAGCATCGCCTTGTTGCGATCAGCCAAAACGGGCGTACTGCGCACCTTGAGTGTGCCGTCCTTGACCATTTCAGACACCAGCAGCAACGTGCCAAACAACCAGGATAAAACCAGAACGCCAAACAGATAAGGGGAATCGACAAAATCTTGGCGTGGATTTAGGAACAATGCCCGATGCAAAATCTCAAATGAGCTAGGCAGGTCAGTTGCTGAACGCCATGCCTCAATCTCGCCCGGCCTTGGGGTAAAGTTAATAAAATCAAACGCAAGCGTGCCAAACAAAACGGTCATCACAAGCATAGCACCCCATATAATGCCGTTGCCTGGCTCTTTAGGGGTGGTCACAGTGCTTTTGCGGCTTCGCAAGCGTCGCACAGGTTTAACGGCTGGCTCAACCTCTTTTTCCTCGGCAGCGGCGTCTCTATCATGTGAAGCCCCCACCACTACAATCAATCCCATCAGTGCAAAAGCATACACGCGCGTTGCAGCAATCGCGATACCAAAGTGGATCTCAACGTAGTAGGCAATCAGCGAGGCCACTAGCGCCGCCATGAGCAAGGTTCGCGTGTCGTATTGGGTAAATACGCTGGCTACTTCGCTGCGTCGGGCGGAGAGTGCATAATAAATAAAGTAGACAATCAGCCCCAGAATACCGCCAAACGGGATTGAGACGCCGATGAACAGCGCTTCAAATGCGGCAACAAGCACAATCGTTGTCAACACCGCCCCAATAATCCAAAATGAGATCATCAGGTTACGGTCGCGCTTGCCTCGAATTACGCCAATGTGGCGCAAACCATAGTAAAAAGTTGAAATGTAGAGAACCTGCCACGCAATAAACCCGATCACACCTGTGATAATCAGGGCGTCAAATGTTTCATTATGCGAGCGGTCAGGGGATGCGTTACGCGCTTCGATGTTGGCAAGTTCTGGCGGGTAAAAACGATTGTACGCGACGTACATCGATTCGGGGCCGTATCCGATGAGTGGGCGTAGGAAGTTCCAGCGATCGGTGTCTTCGGCCGAAAATGCCAGCGGCTCATGCGGCAACAACAACTCAACCGCACCCTGCCAAATCAAGATACGAACTTGCGCCGTTCCCTGATTATTGTTGTTCAACAGTTGACCAATACGGTTCATTGTTG
>JBMZDF010000423.1:0-5625 GCA_049614105.1 Promineifilaceae bacterium (SeqCode) | reverse complement strand
AATTGGGTCTGACCTTTGAGCGATTTGACAACATCTACGGCACGGCAGTCAGTAATCTGCTCAACGCCAGCAATTACCCTGACAATCCAACAACAACCCAGTTGATTCCTCAGTTTGAGATTCCTGTCAACGCCAGCGATGCGTATGGCGCACGTGTGCATGGGTACATCGCTGCACCAACAACGGGCGAATATACTTTCTGGCTAGCCAGCGATGACAACGGTTTGCTGCGTCTCAGCAGCGACGTGAACCCCAGCAACCTTGTTGACATTGCAACCGTCTCAACGTGGGCACCATCGCGCCAATGGGATTGGCGACCAGAGCAACAGTCCGCCCCGATCACGTTGCAAGCAGGCGAACTATACTATGTTGAAGCGTTGATGAAAGAGCAGGGCGGTGGTGACAATTTATCAGTTGCATGGCAAACACCAGGCGGCACGCGCCAGTTGATTCCGTCTCAAGTGCTCTGTCCTGCTGTTGATAACGGTGCGCCCCCCGTTGCCGTTATCGATGCAAACCCGACGCTGGGCGCAGCACCGTTGACCGTTATGCTAGACGGGACCGCTTCGAGCGATGCGGACGGCCCGATTGCCAGCTACAGTTGGCAATTTGGCGATGGCACAACAAGCAACGCCGCCACGCCGGGCGAGCATATTTACGGCACGTCTGGTACTTATGAAGTGGTTTTAACCGTCACTGATGCTGATGATCGGGCGACGACAACAACGCAAACCGTGATTGTAACGGAGCCAGGTGGCAGCATTGCGTGTCACACAAATGGTGTGCAGTATGCGCGTTGGAACAATGTTTGGAGCGGCAACGTGGTGGATTTAATCGTCGATGCACGTTATCCAAGCAGCCCTGATGAAACATCGATATTTAGCGAACTTGTCGTGCCGACCGATGCGGGTGATGTTTACGGGGCGCGTATGCAAGCTTATCTGGTTGCGCCTGAAAGCGGGTTATACACGTTTTGGGTGGCAAGCGACAATGAGGGGCAGCTGTGGTTGAGTAGTGATGTGACAACTGAGAATGTGGCACAGATCGCGCAGACGTCTTGGTCGCCTGAGCAGGGGTGGGATTTTAGTTCGTCACAGAAATCGGCCGAAATTCCCCTCATTGCTGGACAAGCTTACTATCTTGAAGGGCTGCACCAAACGAGCTGGGGCGGGGATTATTATGCTGTCGCATGGCAAACGCCTAGCGGCACGCGCGAACTGATTCCAAACAGCGCACTCTGCGTCTATGACGTGGCCAGCGAACGCACCGCTACACATGAGCAAGCCCCACCGCTTATCGGCCTCGGCCGACTCAGCTTGTCACCACTGGCTCAAAGTATGCCAGAAACGCTCTATCCTGAGTTGGCGTTGATTTTGGTTGCGGATCAGCCGTTGCGTGAGGACGCCTTTGCGCTGCGCGATGAATTTGAGCAGATGGTCTTGTCTGGCGAACGACTCACCGAGGAGTTTATCAGCGAACTGTCAAGCCTCTATTCGCGCATTTACACGGTTGCGTCGCCTGAGTTGCAAGCGTGGATGAGCAGCAAGTGGAACCAAATTGATGTTGAGCAATACGAAAGTACACGCGCCAACATGGCTTGGACAGCCGCCAATTACAGCAGTGTGCCAACCGCAGTTGGACTCAATCAGACGTCGGCAGGACAAACGAATGTCTGGTTTATTGTGGTTGTGTTGCTCGGATTGTTGACAACGGCCGCTTTTGCATGGCGCGGCAGGCGTTTGCATTAGGTTGATGATGGACATGGAACAAGCTGTGTATGTAGCTCGTTTCGTGTCCAGTTGGGGTGGGATTCGGCCGAAAACCTCACGCCGAATTCCCATCGTTTCACCCCAAAAAGATATGTTCATTATGATACGCAAGAAAAACGGGGTTAGGGATAAACTTGCGCGGTAATCGTATTGTCTGATTCTCGTACTTTGAAAAGAACTGTTCGATTGAAGGTTCATTCTCCAGTTTCACCAATTCCGTAGATAATTTTATTTGGTAGTCAGTGGTAATCGTCAAAAGCCCTCGATCAAACGCTTTATCATGGATCGCATTTAGACAAAGCCCGTTGCTGGGGTCTGTGCGATGGCTGGCATTTTGTGCCCATGGAATGATATGACTGGCAACCAATAATGATTGGAGCGGCAACTCAGTTATGCAACATTTTGAATCATAGGATGCGAGAACAGCTTTGCGAAAGAAACTCTGATTAACCCTAGTCTTGACAAGCCTATAGCGATCTTCGCCCACAGGTAAATCAAGTGTATCGATACCTGCCACAACCTCAACTGAGGCGTCCTGAAATTCTGCAATTAAACTCTCGCTTTCATAGGCCAACCGCTCCCAATCCTCAGAAAACTCATTCCAGATTTCAATCTCCCCTTTGCTCCCATGAGTTGCCCCACGTATGCCTCGCTTTTGTAAAGATGGATCGAGGCGGGCAAAGTTAACCAATTTCCATGAGACGGCGCTATGGCTCCGCTTAATCAAATTGGCAAGCGCAATAACCTGCGGATTCCGATTGTGCATTTTCCCAAACGGCAACTTGCAGTAAAGGTTAAATGCGAGAATAAGTTCGTTACGTGTCCAATTTCGGTTTGCCATTCTTAAGTAGATTATAAAAACATGTTGACTGCAAAAACGGTTGCTAGAAATTTACAGTAAAGCCTAGAGATGTCGCTTGCATTGTTTTCCGTCCTTAAACAATGCGATTGGTTTATGTGTTCAGAGTATAGAATTGATAGAGCGTTCTCGCAATGTGGGGTGGTTGGAATTCGGCCGAAAACCGATCAAGCCAGCAAGCCACACTGAACCGCAAAGTGAGACGTTTGCACTCAACCCAAAAAATTGCTTGACGCTTCCGTGAGAATCAGCCAGAATATCGAGAAATGTCACAATGCAGGCTTGTTAAGCGACCCCCACGCCACACCCATCTTCACAGAAAAACCTGACCTGCTGACCATCTGACAACCCCGACGCTCGACACTTCAAAAGGAGAAGCGATTATGAAAACAGTCAGCTTTACAGAAATGAAACACGGCACTAAGGCAGATTATGATTTGCTAGCGGGCTTAGAACATCAATATATGCAGACTTATGCAGACCGTATTTTAGAGTCGGTCCGTGCGTTGCAAAACACGTTTGTAGGCTATCAGGTGACACGCTACGAGCATTCGATACAGTCTGCCACACGCGCTTATCGCGACGGCCAGTCAGAGGCGTATGTGGTCGCCGCTCTGATCCATGACATCGGTGATATTTTAGCCCCGCACACGCATGGCGAGATGGTGGCCGCTATCATGAAACCATATTTCAGTGAAAGATTGTGCTGGATTGTGAAACATCACGGCGCATTTCAGATGATTTATTACGCGCATCATCATGGCGACGACCCCAACGCGCGTGACAAGTTTGCAGGCCACGAGTGGTTTGACGATTGTGCCGAATTTTGCGAAAAGTACGATCAGAATTGCTTTGACCCCAACTATGAATCGCTGCCGCTCGACTTCTTTGAGCCGATGGTGCGGCGTATTTTTACGGCCGAACCACACTTTGCATGATGCAGTTCGCTCGCAATCAATTATTGACGAAAACCTTAGAGGTTTTTATGCACAAACCAGAGTAGATGACAACAAACCTCTGAGGGTTATTGGCTGAGTGATACTATGACACTTTTAACAACAACAATCGGCGCTTATCCAAATGCAGTCTGTAGCCGAACGCTGATTCAGCAATCATTGCTTGTCATCTCAACGCTTTTTCTACTATAATGACTCTGCTCGTTTCATCTCGGTGGGGCTGTATCTTTATCTCTCTTAGATACTTTCACGCCTTATCCCACCCTTCAACAATTTTGCTCAACAATGGTTATGCAGCGGCCGACTCGCTGCATTGTCTCAACCTCTTGTCATGACATGGATTGATCCAATTCATCCCTAACCTTTTGAAAGGAAGTGATTATGTTAGTAAAAGAACAGGCATCAAAACACGCGCGATTAAAGTCAAAACCAACCTTGCAGAAGTTTGACGACCCAAGTTCAGATATTGTAGCTAAAGAAAGCCGTTATCCAGTTAGCCTTGCTCAAAGGGCTGCACTAAACGCCAATTCTTTACATCCGCGAGACGCTTTACAACTTCAAAGAGCCTTTGGTAATCGAGCAGTAGGCCAGCTTTTAACCCAAACGCCAATTCAACGAGAAGTTAAAAAGAGTAGCGCAGGATGGGGGAAAACAGCAGGCAAATGGATTACAACACTTGCTCCCTCGCAGGGATACGATACAAAAGAAGAAGCTCAAGCGGCCGAAAACAAAATAATGTCTGATAAGGCTCAAGCGCAAGAGGATGCTTGGCAGGCGGAAGCAGACAAACAGGCTTGGGTTTTTAAAGACGGATCAGGGAGATTAACAGAGCATTTTAATGATGGTTGGGGCGATACTTATGGTATTACTTCCTATGATGACCTGAGATGGCACATTGACCAGACCGTTAGTCAAGACGATGAGTCGGTAGGAGACAAGGTGATTGATTTAGGCGATAACTTGCATGCTGATGAGCATGTGAAGCGCCCTTGTAGCATTAGATATGATGTAACAGAGTTGATAACGGTCACAGTTGGGCCAATAACGCGCCAAGTATTCAAACGCGAGGTGTACCATTGTGGGCCAGCTAATAATTGACGTACACATTATGCTAAAGTAACAGGTATTTTAGGGCGACTGACGTATGATGCAGAAGCTTTCTGTTTAACGTGTGCTCGCCCACAAGGAAATGCCTTTCCAAGCAGAATCACAAATTGCAGTATGGACAAAGTATATGGTATTTGGTAACGAAGATAGCACGATCCCTGATGGACTGGTAACGGATGACTTTTTGATTCGGCCGTTATCGGCAACAGATGTCGAACTTGACTATGCGGCCGTGATGGAAAGCAGGGTGTTTTTGCGGAAGTGGGAGCAATCGAGTTGGCCCGAAGACACCTTTACGCTAGCTGACAATCTCAAAGATTTACAGCGCCATGAACGCGAACATCTCAACGGCGAATCGTTTACCTTCACCGTGATGAACCCCGCCGAAACAGAATGCCTCGGCTGTATTTATATTTTTCCACGCACCGCCCGCTGGTTGTCTAAAGCTGAAGCGACGCCAACGGGCGATACGGTGTGGGCCGATTATGAAGCGGTCGTTTTGTTCTGGATTCGGCAGTCACGGCTGGCGGACGCGATGGATCGCAAATTGCTCGCTGTGTTGCGCCCGTGGCTCAGGCAAGAATGGTCGTTTGATGGTCATCTTTTTATGACGAATGAACAGTTTGAGCAGCAGGTTGCTATGTTTGAGGAAACCAGTTTGCAGCTTCAATTTGAAATCAAGCTGCCAAAACACACGGGGAGCGATCGCGCTTACATTTAGTTTTTGCATAGCCACTCGCGGAGAGTCGGGATTTCAGGCACCCAGACGGCCAGAGAGCACAATCTCGCTAAGCGCATAGAAATATCAAAATCAGAGCGATCCTAAATAATTTATATTGCACGATAACCTCACGCCTATTTTAATATACTAGGGGAGGGTGCTTGCCTTAACTTAAAAAGCGGTCAGATTAAGATTGTTCTATCGTGCCCATTC
>JBMZDF010000422.1:0-5625 GCA_049614105.1 Promineifilaceae bacterium (SeqCode) | reverse complement strand
TCGGCCGATATCAAGATTTTACCCGCCAGTTTTTACCAAAAGCTGAGAGCGACCAACAACGCTGGGCGGGGGTTGCGGCGACGGTCATCGATATGCGTGGCTGGCCACCGATCGAGGTATACCAGCTTGGCAACGGCTATTTTGTGCTAGATGGCAATCATCGCGTGTCGGTGGCGAGACAGTTGGGCAACGAAACGATTTCGGCCTATGTCACCGAGATCAAGACGCGGGTGCCATTTTCGGCCGAAGATGACCCGACCGAGTTCATCACCAAAGCACAGTACGCCAGCTTCCTCAGCCAAACTAACCTTGACCAACTGCACCCCGAAGCAGACCTGCTAATGACGGTTCCAGGCCATTATGCGACCTTGCTAGAGCAAATCACCTGTGGCGATAACGATCTCAACGATGCGCAGGTTGGCAAATGGTATACAGACGTTTTCTGTCCCGTAATCGACATCATGCGCGATCTCGGCGTGATGCGACGCTTCCCACAACGCACCGAAACAGACGTTTATGTGCTGCTTTCTGAGGAACGCGATGCGCTTGAAAAAGCGTTAGGCTGGGAAATTGGGCTAGATGAGGCGCTACCCAGCCTTGTTGATGAAGCGACACAAGCCCCACGCCCCATTTTGAGCCGTGTCGCGGCGGCTGTTTCACCCGATTTGAGCGATGCGCCCCCCGTTGGCACATGGCGCACACGCCAGCTTGCCATGAATCGCAGCAAACGCTTATTTAGCGATCTGCTTATTTTGTTTGAGGGGATTGAGGGGGATTGGAAACTACTTGAGGGCGCAATCAAGTTTGCCAGTCGCGACAAAGATCGCCTGCTCGCCTTTTACCCTGTGCGCTACCCTTCGGCCGAAACGCAAGCAAAGGCAAACGCAATCCGCACACGATTCCTCACACAGTGCCATGCGGCAGGTTTACACGGCGAGTTTGCCACCGAAGTTGGCAACCCAATCGAACTAACGCTCAAACGCGCAGCATGGGCTGACATGCTGGTGATCAACCTCACCCATCCGCCCGAATCCAGCATTTTGGCCCGTCTCAACTCGTTTTGGGGCGCGATTATCGAACGCAGTCCGCGCCCGCTGTTGGCGGTTCCACATGCCAACTATCGGCCGATGGCACACATCCTCCTCGCCTTTGACGGCAGCCCCAAAGCGGAAGAAGCGCTCTTTTTAGCCACTTACAACGCCACACGCTGGGGCAGCAAACTGAGCGTCTTAACGGTTAAAACAAGCTATACGCCCGCCTCCGCGCTCGACAAAGCACGTACTTACTTAAACTCACATCAGGTGGATAACGCCGACTATTTCTTGCGTGATGGCGAGATCGGGCCAAACATCATCCAGCTTGCGGCCGAACGGCAATGCGATGTGATTTTCTCGGGTGGATTCGGCCGAAGACCGATGCAACGCTGGCTACGCGGCAGTTCCGTCGAGTACATCTTACAGCATTCCGACCTGCCAATTTTATTATGCCGATGAATGGGTAGGTCAGTTTGTTGGGAACAAGGCTAAAAATAAAATAAACAGGTTACAATACAGGAGGAAGTCATTAAAAGAGAAATTTTCACGTAAAAAGATTATGCTAATCCGATTTCAAGTCAAAAACCACCTGTCATTCAACGAAAAGGTCGAAATTTCGATGGTAAAAGGTAAGGTGCGAAAACACCCTAATCATGTCATTGAGACAAATTATAAGGGTGTCAAGTTGCTTAAATCAGGAATTATCTATGGGGCGAACGCATCAGGAAAATCGAATTTGATTAAGGCGATGCAGTTTGCAACACAGCAAATCATTGAGAGCCATAGCATCGGTCACAATCAGCCCATCACAACCATTCCATTTAAATTAGACAAACAATGCTTAACCCAGCCATCCTTCTTTGAGTTCACAATGTTGGTTAATGACGTTATCTATGTTTACGGATTCGAGTTGACAAAAACGGAAGTGGTTAATGAGTGGCTGTATCAACGGCAAAAAAATGGCAAGCACCTACAACTGTTTGAACGTACTAATGACGAAACGACAGGCACAGCTCTTGTTGAGTTTGGTGATTATAAATCTACCTCGCACGAAAGTTTGAAAAAACTTAATTACTGCGCCGAAACTACTGGAAAAAACAAATTGTTTTTATCCAATACGGTTGACGATCGTTTCACCGACTTTCGGCATGTTTTTGATTGGTTTGAAGATCGTATTAAATTTGTTTTCCCCAGTACAAATTCTGCCCAGCTACCTATGTTTAGTACAAATGAGGAGTTGCTTGGCATGTTCATGACAATTCTTAATGAGTTTGATACAGGTGTTGCCAATTTGTGCGTCGTACCGATCAACATAGAACGAGTTAGAGTCCCGCAACAATTCCTAGATACGATAGAAAATGATCTTGAAAACGATCAAGGAACGTTAGTTCATAGTGATAACGATTGGTACATTCTCAAAAAAGAGAATGGACACCTCAAATTTCAACAATTGATGACGGAGCATGAATCGGCCGATGGTTCATTGGTTAAATTTGAATTGAATGAAGAATCAGACGGAACATTCAGAATCCTAAACCTGATACCTGTCTTGTTGCAGTTAATCCATTCTGAATCCACTTTTGTCATTGATGAGATCGGCAGGAGTTTGCATCCTAACTTGAGTGAAAAAATCATCGAAATATTCTTGTCACAATCAACAAAGAGTCAGCTCATTTTAACAACCCATGAATCTAAACTACTCGACTTAGATTTACTGCGGCGCGATGAAATTTGGTTTGTCGAAAAAGCATCTACAGGCGCATCCAGCGTGTATTCTTTAGAAGAGTTTGAGCCACGTTATGATAAAGATATACGCACAGCTTATTTGAGCGGCCGATTTGGCGGTGTTGCTAATTTAGCCCCAAATAGTCGTTAGTCGCAGGATATATTGACCATGACGCGACAATTTGACGATCTGAGCAGAAACACAGCCGTTCGTAATCCCAATAAAGTTATTATTGCATTTGAGGGAAGATTTACTGAGCGTAAATACTTTAATGTGTTGCGAGAAAGGTATGAAAAGAACCCAAATTTGCCTCGCATTATTTCATTAGGTTATACGGATAGCTCGCCAGATAAGGTTTTCAGTTCGGTACACAAATATGTTAAGAAGAAAGACAGCGATGTAAAAAAGCGCGACCAAGTTTGGATTGTTGTCGATGTTGATGAGCATTCAACTTTAGAGGATACACTCAATCAATGTGATACACACGGGTATCATTATGCGGTCAGCAACCCCTGTTTTGAGTTCTGGTTACTATTGCATATTTGCAGCATTGAGGAATTTAATCAAGCACAGTTAGAAGCTTTTCTGATCAACAAAAAAACGTCTAGGGTAAATTCAGTGCTCACAGAAGAGTTGAGCAGGCGTCAGCTAGGTGGGGGCGGCGCAAATAAACGTAAAGTCAAAACTTATATACCGTTTGTGCCAAGTGCAATAATAAGAGCAGAGCAATTAGATCATGAGGCGTTTATTCCGAAGGCAATTCAACGTTCAAAAGATAGGTCTGCGCCGATTGATGATGTAACCAAGGAGCTTGGGTCAACTGTGTATAAACTGGTTCAAGAGATACTAAACAGGATATTGTGATTTCGCTCTAGCCGCTTCCTTCCCCCTGACAAACCTCCCCAATCCAGCTACAATGGCCCGAATTTAATTGAAATGGGGATTCATCATATGAAAAATGGCGCACAGAATTTGATTCGTACACTGGTTTCGGGCGGTGTTGATGTTTGTTTTACTAATCCTGGCACGTCCGAGATGCACTTTGTTGCGGCGCTCGATCAGGTGGACGGCATGCGGGCGGTGCTTTGTTTGTTTGAAGGCGTTTGCACGGGCGCGGCCGATGCGTACGGGCGCATGATGGGCAAACCAGCCTCAACGCTGTTGCACTTAGGGCCTGGCATGGGCAACGGCATCGCCAACCTGCACAACGCACGTCGCGCTCAATCTCCCATTGTCAATATTATTGGCGAACACGCCACTTATCACATTGAACTAGATGCACCGCTCACAACTGACATTGAAGGCATCGCCCAGCACGTTTCCAAATGGGTGCGTACAACTATGTCGCCTGATGAGATCAGCCGCGACACGGCAGACGCCATCACCGCTTCATTGACCGATCCGGGGCAAATTGCGACGCTTATTTTGCCCGGCGATAGCTCTTGGAATCCTAC
Source organism: Promineifilaceae bacterium (SeqCode) (assembly GCA_049614105.1). Classification (GTDB taxonomy): domain Bacteria; phylum Chloroflexota; class Anaerolineae; order Promineifilales; family Promineifilaceae; genus CALECP01. The sequence goes on along the minus strand of JBMZDF010000422.1, from coordinate 1,411 downwards.
GACCGCGCCGATTTTGCTGCCACAAGCGCCGCCTACGCCGACGTTTGATATGGAGGCGGTGCGGCATTCGGCCGAAATTATCCGCCGTGGCGAACCAACCCTGATCCTGATGGCCGGCAAAGCAGTGCTTGACGAAGGCGCAGCATGGGCCAGCCGCATCGCAGCCGTCAGCGAAGTTGAACTGATGAGCAATCGCCCCACCGCCCGCCGCCAGCTTGGCGTGGGACGCCCAATTATCAAGGCGCTTGCCTACCCTGTTGATCAATCGCTCAGACAGCTTCAAGCGTTCAAACATATTATTTTAGTTGGCACAGCACAGCCTGTCGCCTTTTTTGCCTATCCCAACAAACCTGGCACGCTTGCTCCAGAGGGGTGCGAACTGCACACGTTGGCTGGGCCAAATGAGGATTTGGTCGGCGCATTGGCGGCACTGGCGCAGGAATTAGGCGCTTCGGCCGAAACGCCACTACACGCTCAATATCGCAACACCCCACCCCCCTTGCCAACGGGCGCACTCACCATTCCCAGCGTTTGGCAAAGCGTCGCGGCCCAACTGCCCGATCAAGCCATCATTGTCAACGAGTCACTGACCTCTGGGCGCGGCTCAGCCAAATATTTGAGCCACGCACCACAACACGACATGCTCTACGGCACGGGCGGCGCAATCGGTCACGGTTTGCCGCAGTCAATTGGTGCAGCGGTCGCTTGCCCCGATCGACAGGTGATCAACATGCAGGCGGATGGCTCCGCGATGTACACTATTTCTGCGCTCTGGACCTTCGCCCGTGAAAATCTAGACATTGTTTCCGTCATTTGGAACAATCGCGCCTATAAAATTTTGCAGGGCGAACTGGACAACGTGGGCGCAATCCGTCACGGAACGAAAGCGGATTCGATTCTCAATCTCGATAATCCCCAGCTTGATTTTGTCAAAATGGCGGAAGGGATGGGTGTCGAAGCATCACGCGCCGATTCAGCCGATGCGTTCAACGATCAGTTCGCCGCCGCCCTCGCCAAAAAAGGCCCACACCTGATTGAAGTTTTAGTATAAAAGAAATGAAGAATAACGAATGAAGAAAAAAAGGGCGTTCGCTTCTTTAATTCTTCATTCAATATTCTTCATTTCTCCCCCTCTTTCTTTGATTACCAGTCTCACCAACCCCACCGTTAAACGCATTAAACGCCTTGTCGTTGACCGTCGCTTTCGCAAGCGCGAGCAAGCCTATATTGTCGAAGGTGTTCGCTGGCTGCGCGATTTGCTGGCGATGGGACAAGCTCCGCAGACCGTTTGCTATACAGAACGCTGGCAGACGGAGCCGCTGCTGGCACAAATTGCAGGTCACAAGTTGCTTGTAAGCGATGCGGTTATGGCGGGGATGAGCGATGTGGAAACGCCGTCGGGTGTGCTCAT
>JBMZDF010000421.1:0-5629 GCA_049614105.1 Promineifilaceae bacterium (SeqCode) | reverse complement strand
TTGAGTATCTGCCTCTAAGCATAGTGGCAGCTTATTACAGAGAAACTACGTGGATATTGTTTGCTTCTTACAACTTCCTCTCTAAAGTATTACATGATTTCTTCCGTAAGGTACGCTACAGCATTCTGTACAATAACGTTGTGGAATAGATTGTGCCCCACCAATTATTCTAGATAGATCACAAAAAGTTTCGATCAATAAACCTCAGAGGTTTTTACACACAGACCCGAGTAGATGACAACAAACCTCTGAGGTTTTCGTCAATGATGATTTATTCTCTGCTTCAATAGACGCACAACATTTTAAACAAAAAAGGCGAGGCCGAAAAATTCGACCTCGCCTTCTTTTTTACGACAAGCAAAATTTGCTTAGTTTAGACTAGAAGCCCATGCCGCCCATGCCAGGTGCGCCACCGCCGCCTGGAGGCATTGGCATGTCTGGTTCTGGAAGGTCGGTAATCAATGCTTCTGTCGTCAGAATCATTGATGCGATAGAGGCTGCATTTTCGAGTGCGCCACGGGTTACCTTTGCAGGGTCGGTGATGCCAGCTTCGATCATGTCGATGTACTCTTCGCTCAACACGTTGTAGCCAATTTTGTTGTTGCCAGCTTCTTGCTGCGCACGAAGAACACTTTGGATGATAACGTCGCCATTTTGGCCAGCGTTCTCAGCAATTTTGCGCATTGGCGCCATAATTGCGTTCTTCATGATGGTCACGCCAGTTTGTGCGTCAGCATTGTCCATAACAACGCCGTCGAGAACTGGGCTAGCTGTAATCAGAGCCACACCACCACCAGGGACGATGCCTTCTTCAACAGCAGCACGTGTTGCGCTCAATGCGTCTTCAACACGGTGCTTCTTTTCTTTCAACTCAACCTCAGTTGCTGCGCCAACGCGGATGATAGCAACGCCACCAGCCAATTTAGCCAAACGTTCTTGCAGTTTTTCGCGGTCGTAGTCAGACGTTGAACGCTCGATTTCCGCTTTGATTTGCTCAACGCGAGCAGCAATCATTGCGTCGTCGCCAGCGCCGTCAACAACAGTTGTGCCGTCTTTGGTTGCGATAATCTTAACAGCGCGGCCGAGGTCGCTAAGCTGTGTGCTGTCTAGTTTGCGGCCCATTTCTTCGGTGATAACTTGACCACCAGTGAGGGTTGCAATGTCGGTCAGCATCGCTTTACGGCGGTCGCCGAAGCCAGGTGCTTTAACAGCCAGTGCGTTGATTGTGCCGCGCAGTTTGTTGAGAACGAGGGTTGCGAGTGCTTCACCTTCGATGTCTTCAGCGATAACAACTAGGTTACGCTTGCCAACCTGCATCAATTTCTCAAGAATTGGGAGCAAATCTTGTGCAGAGCTGATCTTCTTGTCATGGATCAGGATAGCTGCATCTTCAATGATTGACTGCATTGAATCTGAATCGGTAACGAAGTAAGGGCTGATGTAGCCGCGATCAAACTCCATACCTTCAACATATTCAGTTTCAAACTGAAGGCCTTTGCTTTCTTCAACTGTAATAACGCCGTCTTTGCCGACTTTGTCCATTACGGTTGCAATCAAGTTGCCGATTTCGTCATCTTGTGCAGAAACAGATGCAACAGATGCGATTTCTTCGCTGCTGTCGATAGCAACTGCCATCTCGCGAATTTTAGCAGCGAGTGCAGCTGTACCAGCTTCGATACCGCGCTTTAGCTGCATTGGGTTTGCCCCAGCAGCAACGTTCTTCAAACCTTCGTTAACGATGTTTTGCGCAAGAACGGTTGCGGTCGTAGTGCCGTCACCAGCAATGTCATTGGTTTTGGTCGCAGCTTCTTTGAGGAGCTGGGCACCCATGTTTTCATAGGGGTCTTCCAGTTCAATCTCTTTAGCAACGGTTACGCCGTCATGGGTAACTGTTGGTGCGCCAAATTTCTTGTCGATAGCGACGTTACGGCCTTTTGGGCCTAGTGTAGTAGATACAGCGTTTGCCAAAGCATCAACACCGCGCTTTAGCTTACGGCGTGCATCTTCGGAAAAAATTAGTTGCTTTGCCATTGTTTAACTCCGTTAAACGGTTTTTCAGTATGTTAGTTAGCGTATCAGTCCAATAAACTGACCGACTAAACAACAAATTTACTGACTTACCTTTTTTAATTAAAGTACGATTGCGAGTACGTCAGACTCTTTGAGGATCAGGACTTTCTTGCCCTCGATCTTTACTTCGGTGCCAGCATATTTTGCATAGAGAACGGTGTCGCCAACAGCAACATCTGGTGCAATACGCTCGCCATCATCATCACGGCGGCCAGGGCCAGCGGCGATAACTTTGCCTTGTTGTGGCTTTTCTTTTGCAGAGTCTGGAATCACGATGCCGAAAGAAGTGGTTTCTTCTTGCTCGGTCGGCGCAACAACGAGGCGATCGCCTAGTGGTTTAAGATTCATGGATTTACTCCTTGTGGTTGGAATAGGATTTTAACAATTTGGCACTCTGGGAGGCAGAGTGCTAGCTTTTCACGCAAAATTGTAGCATAGATTGTAGGGGTGTCAACACAATCTGGCAAAAAGAGGTAGGGAGTGCTAACACGGTGTTAACGGAGCGGTAAGAGGGTACTTTGACAGGTTTCTATTCCATTATTTTGGCTGTCGAACGGGGTATTTTTAGCCCGCGTACCGATTTATTGACTAGCTGGCACACCCGCTTTCATATAAGCATCTTGTTGATGTGAAGTGCTGTTTCGGCCGAAATCCTACCCACACACCTCTATCTCCCTTACACTGGATCCTATGGAAACTCCCGTGGAAGAAAAGCTAGATTTCAAACGTATTTTGCCCATTATCTTCATTATATTTGTCGATTTAATGGGGCTAACCATTCTGATCCCCGTCCTGCCCTATTATGCACTGTCGTTCAACGCTGGTCCTGCAACAATTGGATTGCTGGGGGCTGCTTACCCGTTGATGCAGCTATTGGGCGGGCCGGTTTTGGGATCATTGTCTGATCGCTTCGGCCGAAAACCAGTCCTTGCCGTTGCACAGGTCGGCACCTTCCTCAGCCTCTTGATGCTCGGATTTTCCAACGCGCTGTGGCTCATCTTCCTCGCCCGGGTTCTCGACGGCATCACGGGAGCCAACATTGCAACGGTTCAATCCGCGATTGCGGACGTGACCACACCTAAAACGCGCAGTCAGGGACTGGGCTTGGTCGGGGCAGCGTTTGGCCTCGGCTTTATCATTGGCCCCGTCATCAGCGGGCTGGCACTGGCACTGTCTGGCAGCAATTACAGCGCACCCGCATTTGTCGCTTCGGGCTTTGCATTTGTCTCGATTATTTTGACGACCTTTGTTTTTCAGGAAACGCTGCCGCCCGAAAAACGGAATCAAAGCAAGCAGAGTCGCGGATTGTCTTTCGGCCGAATTTCCGACGGCTTACGCAACCCTGTGATCGGCACCTTCTTCCTTCTTCTTCTACTACAACAAACGGTATTTGGCGCGTTCCAACTCATGTTTGCCCCCTTCACGCTCAACCGTCTTGGGCTGAACAGCGTCGGCAACGTGATTGTATTTGTTCTGTTTGGCATTATTTCTGTTGTCGTGCAAGGCGGGCTTATCCGTAAGCTAACAGACCGCTTCGGCGAGCGCCGTCTCATCATTAGCGGGCTTTCTTCTCTAGCGCTGGGCCTGTTCCTGATGGGGCTAACACCGCAGTTAGCCGTGCCGTGGTACTCACAAGATGCCCTCATCGAAGAACTGCAACAGGGGCAAGAAACCGCAACAACTAATCGCGATCAGCTTGCCTTACTGCCAGAAACAGATCCAAACGGTATCTCTGCGTTAATCTTTCTCTTGATGACTGTTCCGCTCGTTGGATTTGGCACGAGCGTTGTTCAGCCAAGCGTCAACAGTCTGCTAACACAAAGCGTCAGCCCGCAGGAAATTGGCGCAACGCTTGGGTTGGGCGCGGCATTTTTGAGTTTGGGGAACGTAGTCGGGCCACTTTGGGGTGGCGCAGCGTTTGATTTTATTGCACCAGGTGCGCCCTTTATGATCGGTGGGGTTGTCATCGCCATGATGGTTCCCTTAGCCATCCGACGGGTTCGGTTGCCTGAATAGGTGCGCCACAAAAAATGTTTGAAAGTAAAGTTGCAAGTGGCTGATTGTTTAACCGTTTTTGCAGTCAAAGGCTTTCGATGGCCTACTTACGCGCCAACACCCCAAACGCTTTTGGTTGGCGCGTAATTCGCTTAAACCCAACCGCCTTCAACCGCTCCACAACCCCTCGCGTGATATTCCGTCCGCTGCGACTTTCAGGATCGCCAATATAATGAAAGAGCCTGCCGCCTTGGCTCAAAATTCGATAAAGCTGGGCGTAGAAGTCGCGTGAGTAGAGGTGTCCGCCGAGGCTAAAGGTGGGCGGATCATGAATAATTCGGCCGAATTCGCCATCCCCAAACTCTGGAATCAAGTCGTAACAATCCCCAATAAGCTGATTAATTTTCGGGTTCTCAAACAGGTCGCGTGACCACGGGTTAGCGCGGCAGATTTCCTGTGCGCCGGGGTCGAGTTCGATGGTAGTTACTTTTTCGGCCGAACGCGCCATCTGGATCGCCGTGTAGCCCAGCCCTGTGCAGGTATCCAAACAGTTCCCCGTCACAGGCGTCACCGCCTTGATCTTTTCCAGCGTGTCCTGATGCGGGTTTGTGTTCTTGATACGGTGCATCGGGAACCCAGCCACCAACATGGTCGGCGCTAATTTGGTTGGATACAGGCTGTAGTAGCGGTTGGTTACCTCAGAAAAGGCAACCACTTTGTCGAGTTCCCCCTCGTATAGCTCAAAACAGTTGTTTTCAGATTTGCCGATTTTCTTGATTTGCGCCCAAGTCAGCACACTGTCCTCTGATAAATGGAGGCCATCGGTGTCGAGTTGGAAAGATTGGGTTGTTTGATTGAGATCGGCCGAAATCTCAACCGTTGTTGGCAGCGATTTGCGGAGTTTGAGCAAGGGGTTGGTCTGGACATGCGAAAAAATCATACGCCCAGATTGTACCGCAATGCCAATCGTCACACCTCCGCGTGACTCACGACACTGCCATGACTATCTTCCTAATGGCAAACTAAGCACAGCTTACTCGTGCGTAATTGATGCAGGGAGCGCCATTCCCTAAAGGCGTGGCGTTCCTAAAGCATCAAACGCAACCATAATCAACGGAGAAACTCTGATGAACTCTATTATCATTTCGCACATCGTCTACATCACAGTCAGTATTGGCATGACTATTTGGGTCGGCCGAACCCTCTTTGCCAACGGTCAAATCTTTATCAACGATGCCTTCCACGGCAATGAGGAAATGGGCCAAGCGGTCAACCATCTACTTATTGTCGGCTTCTATTTGCTTAATATTGGCTTTATTGCGCTTCATCTAAGCTCAGGTTACGGAATTGAAACTGCTGCAGAGGTTATTGAGCACACCGCCAACAGCCTCGGTGGCGTACTCTTTGTGCTTGGTGCTATCCACTACTTCAACATGTTCAACATTGCACGTATGCGTCGCAAGGCACATCGAGGCAACAATCGCAAGGGTGAAACCACAACCCCCATGGCTGGCTCACAGACACTTACCAAAATGATCTAAAGACCATTTCTCAAAAAAATCCC
>JBMZDF010000420.1:0-5660 GCA_049614105.1 Promineifilaceae bacterium (SeqCode) | reverse complement strand
CGCGACAAAATCTGCTTTGTAGCGTTTTTGCAAATCGGCGCTGTCAGGCTGCTAGCCGAATGGATAAGGTACAATTAGAATGTCGCTTGAACAGCTTCAATTCAAATTAGTTCTAGGAGATCACAGCATGAATCCAGTAAAAAGTGCCTCACTTGATGAAAAGGTTCGCATTGGCGACTACCTCATTTCGATTAGTCAACCAAAAGATATGATTGTGTATGACAATGGGTTGCTCAAACCTGAACACGTGCGAAGCGTACGTGTGCTGGCTACCTATGAAAATCAGACGAACACACCGATAAAATCGTCTCTTATTCACTGGGTTATTTTTGATGAAGAAGGGTTTTCATATGATTATGAGATTCGCAATCAATTTTATGAAAAGGATAAGACTCAAAAATTGCAATCGACAGTTATTGGTGCTGGGCAACGTATGAAAGGCTGGGTTGCTTTTCAAGTGCCGCGTACTGCAACGCCAGCTTATGTTCAATTTCGGCCGAGTTCACTAAACACTGTCGCAGGTAATTTCTATCTCCCAGCCACAAAATCCCCTGTTGGCCCAATCAAACAGCAAACAACCCAACTACCCAAACAATCGTGGGCAGCAAAATTGCTTCCCTTCTTACGTCGTGCCAAAAATGAGCTTGAAGAATTATCATACAAGCCCGGCATTGCTCATCCATACACAACCTTTTGCTATAAACTACAAAAGCCCCTCATTGACTTCTTTGAAAATCTGTTTCTTCCAGACACAATTTTGACGTTCTCAAAACGGTATCCAGCCTATCATGGACTGCACATTCTTGAGTTTGAAGAGGCAGTGCTATACTTACACACAGATCAACATAAGGAGATTCTTGACAACTGGCAGGCATATTTTACGGTTGAACAACAAGACGAGAGTCCAGCCAGCACATAAGTCAGAATAAACCAGTCCAACAAAGCTCTGAGAGGAGATAAAGATATGTTACAAGCACCGCCCCCCTCACAGTATGATTTAGTATTCTATATTCGCGGCATACGTGTTAGAGTGCATCCACTATTTTGGTTGCTAGCCGTCTTTCTAGGCTATTCGGCCGGTGACCCCGTCTCAATCTTAATCTGGGTTGTAGCCGTCTTCGTCTCAATTCTGATTCATGAGCTAGGTCATGTCATCGCCATGCGCCGCTATGGTGGCGATGGGTCGATTGTCCTATACCACTTTGGCGGGCTGGCTATCCCCAACCGCAGCTATGGAACCTCACACAATGAGCAGATCATGATCTCGTTAGCGGGGCCGACTGCGGGCTTTTTGTTTGCTGCGCTCATTCTAATGGTTGCGCAAGCTGTCGGCGGGTTTGTTAGCTGGGGATCGCCAGACAGCTTCTTTTCGATACCGTCTGCCTACATATATCAAGCGCCCGACCGTGTAAACGAGCTGATTTGGCAACTACTTTGGATCAATATTGGCTGGGGGATGTTTAACCTTCTGCCCGTTTATCCGCTGGACGGTGGACAAGTTACCCGCCACGTGTGGGTTCAACTTAACCCTCGCAACGGTGCCGAATATTCATTACAGCTATCAATTGTTGTAGGAACATTGGCTGGACTGGCAAGTTATCTTTATCTCGACAGCATCTTTATGGCTTTCATGTTTGGCAGTTTAGCCTATCAAAGCTATCAACTTATGAGTTATGGCGGCTATCGTTAACAACGAAGCGCCATAACAATTTATGCGTAACACATGCAGCGTGGTGCGTTGTGACAACTCACGACAGATCACGTTTCATCATCAAAAGTGGAGTAATTCATGGAAATCACACGTCAACACACAAGCGCACGCGCAAGCGGCATTGTTATCAACAACGGCGTCATCTATCTATCCGGGCAGGTTGCAGCCGATCCGAATGAAGATGTACAAGGGCAAACGCGCTCAACGCTTGCCAAAATCGAAAAACTGCTGGCCGACGCAGGCAGCAACAAGGAACATTTGTTATCAGCAACCATTTATTTGCGCGACATTGCGAATCATTTTGCGTTGATGAATGAAATTTGGAATGCGTGGGTTCCAGAGGGACATGCACCTGCACGTGCTTGTGTGCAAGCGCACATGGCACGTGCCGCGCTGCTTGTTGAGATCTCAATTGTTGCGGCCGTTGCAAAATAACATGTCGCTTACGCTTATTTAGATAGGTGTGAGGATGGCGTTTAGTGATGCTAAACGCCATCGCTGCGTTTAAGCTTGCTTAGCAAACGCTTCTAGAATTCGATCGTATTGTGCTATTTCGAGTCCAGGGTTCATGATGAGAACGGGCATTGTTGCGCCAGCATCGTACCATTCATCCAGTTGAGCGCGGGCATTTTCGGCCGAACCATAAACCACCAACTGCTCTAACAATATCTCCGCATCCTCTGGCACAACGCTCGGCCGCTTCCCCTCATTCGCCTGCACCACCGAATCAACTGCCGCCCCATATCCCATGCGCGTCAACGCATTGCGATACAGCGGCCCCATCAACACCATATAAAACGAGACAAACCATTCCATTGCGGGTCGCGCCGTTGCCTTGTCGTCATCAACCATCACACCCAAAATCGGATAGATGTCAAGCAGCTTATTAGGCTTGTCAGACGCCTGCGCCCCTTCTTCCATCGCTTGCGCCAGCTCGCTCAGGTGATCTTTAGGCGTCAAAAACGGATACCAACCGTTGCCAATTTCACCCGCCAAACGGATCGACTTAGGGGAAGATGCGCCAACGATAATTGGGATGTCTGGCTGCGGCGGCAGATTGAGTTTGAGCGGTCGCGCCTCTGTATTGGCAAGCGGGATGCGCTTGCCGTCTAAAATGGCTCGCACCTGCGTTAACGTGCGGCGCAGTTTGGTTAGCGGCTTCTTGAACAACTGATCGTGAAACCCTTCAGTCAGCGGCGGCGAACTTGCGCCTAGCCCCAAAATGAAACGCCCTTTCGAGACGATATTGAGCGATGCGGCCGCCATTGCGATTTGGCCCGCGCTGCGTCCCCACATGCCCATAATGCCTGTGCCAATTTTGATTCGCTCTGTGCGAACGGCAATTTCAGTCAATAAGACGCTCATATCATACGCCCAAGTTTCGGGCATGATAAACGCATCGTAGCCTAGTTCTTCAGCACGTAGCGCCACGTGGAGCAGTACATCGTGTCGCGTTTCGAGCGGCATCAGGCTAATTGCAAGTTTTCGTTGTTGTGTTGAAATGTCGATACTCCATCAAGTTAACGGGGCAAGGGTTGCTGATACCTAGACCATATTTGGAGGTTCATCCCTTCTGACAGCGTTTTCTTTGTTGAAAACCTGACAACCCAGTTTTCAAATGCCAACTCAATGAGCCAGCGTTGTTGTTTTATAATCGGCCGAATCAAACGTCACCACCACATCCCGATCAAACATTTGATACGTGACCCCTTGCTTTGTCACCCGTTCAAACGTCTTTGACTCAGCCATCAGAGGCGTGCGGATCTCGCTTAAATACTGCTGTTGTATTTTATCGGGTAAATGCTGAAGATGCTGACGATAAACTTCTGATTTGCGCAAGGCCACCCCGATCCAGCGGTTTGTCCGCCAGCGAGTTCCCATAAACACGCCATCAAGCAACAGTCCAACGAGTAACGCTATCCAAACGGCGATTGACCCATAGTCCAGCAAAATGCCAAACACATAAGCAAGGATGATAGACAGGCCGCCTCGCGTCGCAAGCGTGCTGATCATGCCAGGCGTTGAATCCCCCGCCCCGCGCATTGCGCCGTTGGCAACCATCGCAATCGCCGTCATAGGCAGCGCAAGCGTGTTGGTTCGCATGTAAAGCGTCCCTGTTGCCAACACGGTCGGGTTCGCATCAGGCGCAAACCAGCGGATCAGGATAGGCGCAAACACAACCAGCGGGATCGTAAACAAGATCATCAGAAACAGCCCTAACGCGATCGCCATATTGCCACGCTGCTGCGCCTCTTTTGTCTGCCAACGCCCCAACGATTGCCCAATGAGGCTTGTTGCGGCGACGTTGATGCCCAGAATCGGCATAAAGGCCAGCGATTCGATACTTGTGCCAATCGCCAAGGCGCTAATCCCGAAAACGCCAACTTCTGTTGCGCTAATAATTTTGACCACCAGCAGCCGTGACCCGTTGCGAAAAATGCCCTGAATACCAGAGGGAACGCCAATCGAAAAGATGTCGGTGAACATTTGGCGATCGGGCCAGTAGCTGCCTGCGCCTATTTTAATCACGTTACGGCCTGAGTAAATGATGCTCAAACCGATAACAACCCCAATCGCACGCGCCGCAATCGTCCCAATCGCCGCTCCTCTCAACCCAAACGCAGGGATGGGGCCAAGGCCAAACATGAAAATGTAGTTGAACGCAATGTTGAGCAGGTTCACAAACGCGGTCAGATACAGTGGGGTGATTGTGTCGCCAGCCCCTTGCATCAAGCGGTTGATGACAAAGTTGAGGATGAGGAAGGAGATGCCAAAGAAGAAAATTTGCAGGTATTCGGCCCCAAGCTGGACGGCAACGGTATCGTCGGAACTGTTGGCAAATTGGAGTAATGGTTCGGCCGAAAATAACCCGATCGCCATCAACACAAACGACAGCAAAATGCCCGATGAAATCGCCTGCCGCGCCACAATGCTCATGCGATCATGGTCGCCCGCCCCTTTCGCTTGCGACACCAGCGCCATCGCGCCCGAGGTCACAGACAGCACCATCACCAACACCAAAATGCGAATCACCGAAGCCATGCCAATCGCAGCCGTCGCAAGCGACCCCAGCCGACCCACCATAAACACGTCAATCACATTGACAAAGCTTTGCAGCAAATTGGTTAGCAAGACGGGCAGTGCGAGACGCCACACCGTTTTCAACAGGGGAATGTGAGATTTCAGGCGGGCTAAAAGCATCTGCTAATTCTATGGTGCATTTACCCGCCTCGCAGGGTTGATCAGGGGGTGTTAATTAGATACATGTGTGTTTAACCAGTCCAGCAACGTTTGCGAGAGCGTGGGCGCTTTGCCAAACATGTTGGTTCCGTGACTTGCACCATCGTACATAATCAGTTCGCTGTTTAAGGCTAGATCGGCCAGTTGACGTGCTGAATCGGCCGAATAGCTATCCTCGCTGCTGGCAACAATCAAAATCGGCCGATCGCCATACGCCCCAATCGCATCCTTTGTCGTCACACCACGATAGTCGAGTCCTGGCGATAAAAGCACCACCGTTTTGATCAGCGGCGGCATATCTTTACCCAGAATCAGCGCTATATTTGAGCCGATGCTTGCACCAATTACCACCGTTTGCTGTGGCGCAACTTCGGGAAAATTGACGAGTTCTCCCATCACCATCAAATGATCGGCACGTGCAAACTCCCAATTTTTCTCGCCGCCCGTTTCGCCATGTCCGCGCATGTCGAGCGCAAGCGCGTTGTAACCATTGGCGTTTAACTCAGATGCGAACGCCTCCCAGACGGTGCGATTGCTGTTAAGCATGTGTAGCAGCACGACGGTGGGACGTGGGCCAAGACCGCCTGCGGGATAAAAAGTGCCGAGCAGTTCAAGCCCGTCGCCTGCGTTGAAGGTGATGGTGCGGGATTCGGCCGAAAATTCAACCAACGGTGCTTCTGTTGGGGCTGGCTCATCGGCCGATTTTTCC
>JBMZDF010000419.1:0-5662 GCA_049614105.1 Promineifilaceae bacterium (SeqCode) | reverse complement strand
CCGTCACCATTGTTGTGATAGAGGCGATCGATGTCTCCCTGTGTGGGCCGTCCACAGCGCCCATAACAGGCCCAGTTTGCCACATAAATATCCAGCAGACCGTCTCGATCGTAGTCGCCAAAAGAAGCGGTTTGGCTATTTTTGTCGCCACCGCCGACGCCCGCCTCGCTGGTGACATCAACAAACGTTCCCTGTTGATTGTGCAACAGCGTATTTTCGCCCCAGTTCAGCACGTATAGATCTTGCCAGCCATCGTTATCATAATCTGCGAAAATTGCGCCGCCGCTGTAGGCATCGGCTAGCGCCACGGCTGGATCTGCCACGCGCTCGAAGCGTTCGCCGCCGAGGTTGCGAAAGAGCGAGTTGGGGCCGTCTGTGTCGGTGACGTAGAGATCGAGCCAGCCATCGTTGTCAAAATCGCCCCACGCCTGTCCAATGGCGCGATCGGTTCCGCTGCGCGTGTCGATGAGGCCCATTTCCGTACCGTTTTCGGTGAAGGGTGGTGTTTCGGCCGAAACATCCCATCGCACCCCAAACAGAACAACAAGTGAAAGCAATAAGTTAAGCGGCAGACGTTCGGCAAATTTCATTGAGTGAGGCAAAATCGTTGTTGATATGTTGAATAATAAACGGTGAACACTGAATAATTAATTGTGAATGCAACCAGCCGCAAACCATTCATCATTATCCGTTCATTGTTAATTATTCACCGTTCGCTTTTCTACATTTTTTATCTGATTATGCTAGCAAAAGCTGTGGCATCTCTATTTCGGGATAGCCCACAAATTATACTGAAAAAACGCAACCGCACTGTTATCTGTGCGTTGCCAACGGAGTGATTATTCACATGAGACCAAATCGAGTTAAACAAATATGGAAAGACGGCGGCGCAGTGGTCAACGGGTGGCTTAACATCCCTGATTCGTGGTCGGCCGAAGTGATGGCCCATCAAGGGTTTGATAGCCTTGTTGTTGATTTCCAACATGGATTTCACGATGTGGGGAGCGCCCTGCGCATGTTCCAAGCGATTTCCACAACGGACGTTGTGCCGATGGCGCGTGTGCCGTGGAATGAGCCAATTATGGCGCAACGTCTGCTTGATGCGGGCGCTTATGGCATCATTTGTCCAATGGTCAACAGCCGTGAGGAATGCGAGCAGTTTGTTGGCGCATGTCGTTATTTCCCTGATGGGTATCGGAGCAAAGGGCCAACGCGGGCGCGGGTTTATGCGGGGGCTGATTATGCGGAACATGCCAATCGGGAAATCGTGACGATCGCAATGGTTGAGACGGCGACAGCCCTTGAGCAGATTGATGAGATTTGCAGCACGCCAGAACTTGACGGAATTTACGTTGGTCCTGGAGATTTGTCTTTAACGCTGGGTGGTTCGCAGGGGATGGATTTTACGGAGCCGATGCTGGTGGAGGCGCTGGATCGCATTTATGCCGCTTGCCAAAAGCATGGGATCGCGGCGGGGATTCACTGTGGAACGGCCGAATACGCACGCCACATGATTGAAAAAGGGTGGCAGTTTGTGACAATCGCGACAGACTCAGCCCTCATGGCGCAAAAGGCGAAAGAGGTAGTACAAATTGCGCGGGGCGAGAAGGCGTCAGTGAAAGCATCCTTGTATTAAGTAGCACAATAAATTTTGGTCAATAAACCTCAGAGGTTTGTTGTTGTCAACTCTAGTTGGTGCATAAAAACCTCTGAGGTTTTCGTCAATGAGTCGTTATCTCTCTAAGAACTAGAAGTGTGTTCTAGTCTGATGCGTATCATAACGCACTGACAAAAGAATTAACCGTCTATTTGCCATTATTGTAAGCCACAGCGTTAGACGAGTAGTTGACAATGGCAGGATGAGTACGAAACGAGTTCTGTTCTGGTGCGCCCTGCTGTTCTCGGTCACACTTTTTATCCCCTCTACAATTGAAGCAACCGATCGTCAAACGCTGCCAGAGTTACCGTTATTCACCGACAAGCCGCTGGCGCAATGGGTGGGTGCTGGAAACGGCATGTCAATCGAATCTGAAGTCGATGACAATGACGCTGTTTTCCTCCCGCTGGATGCGACACAATCGTATCAAGAGCTGCCTAGCTATCGTGTTCGGGTAAGCGGCGAAAATGGCTGGTGGAGCATCTCATTCGCAGGACGTGATTGGGAGCCTTTCAGTTTGGCCCCCTATGCGGCTAACGGGTTTCTAGAGTTCAATATCAAAAGCAGTGAGCGCCCTGCTGCGCTCCAGATCGGCATCAGTGACATCAATTTTGATCGTGATGTTCGTGGCAATGTTCCCAACGTCGTGCCTTTGCAGAATTACATTGTGCCTAGCAAGAATTGGCAAACGGTGCGTATTCCGCTCAGCAATTTGCTGTCGGGCGGTGACGATTTCCGTTTGTCGCAAATTGCCACGTTGCAGTTCTCAAGCGTGAATGGTGATCCACAGCTATTTTGGTTGAACAATATCCGTTTCACTTCGGATGATTATGAACCGACATATCCTGCGATTAAGGTCAATCAGCTTGGTTATTTGCCCAGCCAGTATAAAGTTGCGCGGGTGAGTGGGTTTGATGAGGTGTTGGCGGCTTCGGCCGAAACCAGCTTTGAAGTTCGCAAAGCCTCAGACAACACCATCGTCCACAGCGGCAACCTCGAACTTGTAACAGACCTCGATCCCGTTGTCTCTGGCGAACGGGTTTTGCAAGCCGACTTTAGCGACCTCACCAAAACGGGCCGCTACTATCTCGCCATTGGCGGATTTGACCGCTCTCCCGTTTTTGAAATTAAAGCCAACCTTTACGACACCCTGTTGAAAGATTCCCTGCGTTATTTCTATTTGCAACGCGCTGGTGTTGAAATCGATAGCCAGCACGGCGGCGAATTTGCCCGCGCCGCAGGACACTTGCAAGATCGCAGCGCACGCTTTAAGTCGCAAACCTACGGCCCCAAAGATGTGTCGGGCGGTTGGTATGATGCGGGTGACTACGGCAAATACACCAATGCTGGCGCAGTGGCGGTGTCCGACTTGCTCTGGACGTATGAGATGTTCAGCGACCAGTTTTCGGACAGACAGTTAAACATTCCCGAAGGCGGCAACGGCGTGCCTGACATTTTGGACGAGGTGCGCTGGGAACTTGACTGGATTTTGAAGATGCAGGATGAGAACACGGGCGGTTTTTATCATGCAATTCAGGATACGGAAGACGCGATGCCTGCGGCGGCGACGGCGGGGCGCGTGATTGAAGATGTGTTTTTAGGGGTTAAGAAAGACCCGTCTGACGATCGGTATCATGTGATTCCAACAAGTACGTCTGGGTCGGCGATAGCGGCCTTGGCGCATGGGGCGCTGGTATTTGCGGAGGTTGACCCTGAGTTTTCGCAGGAATTGTTGACTTCGGCCGAATTTGGCTGGCAATACCTTGTCGACCATCCTCAAAACATCCCTGGTGTTGATGGCCCTTACCGCGATAACGATGATCACGACGATCGTTTTTGGGCGGCGGCCGAACTGTACCGCGCCACGGGCGACTCACGTTATCATGACTATGTGCGTTTTGTCTACAAAGATGTCAAAGATTTATTTACGTCAGAAACGGACAACGCGTATGGCGTTGGGCAGGTTGGCATGCTTGGCTGGCTGGCATACATGCACAGCGCAGAATCAGGCTCCGACGGGCTGGACGAACAGCTTAGCCAGCATTTTGAACAACGTTTTGAAGACTGGTCGGCAATGATGATGCAGCGACATGCAGACTCTGCATGGAATTTGACATTGCTCGATGAAGATTTTTACTGGGGAAGCAACTATGTGATGTTGACAACTCCCTTTGTGCTCGCCGTTGGGCAAGCGGCACTAGGCGACGTTAATCCTGAAACGCAGCAGGTGGCACGGGACGCCCTAGATTATATTCTTGGCACAAATCCGCTGCGCTTTAGCTTTGTTTCGGGCTATGGAAGTGATCGGGTTGATCAACTTTTCTCGATAATTTGGCGCAATGATGGGCTTGATGCAGAGCCTGCGGGCGTGATGGCGGGTGGAGCGAATGATTACACCAATCCGCTGATGTCGTCTAATTTTGCTGCGAAGCAATATGTCGACAGCGCGGGGGCGTGGTCTGTCAATGAGCATACCGTTTATTGGAATTCGACGCTGGCGTTTAATGTAGCATTGGCGATGGACAGTGGGGTCGATCGTGCGGGGGATGCGTCATTTTCGGCCGAAACCCTGTCCCGATTCTCTCCACTGCAAATTATTGTAGCAACTTCGGGCAGTATTCTGTCAATTGTGGCTGGTATCAAGGTGGCCCAACAGTTAACTGCCGATTAGTGTTTTGCTTGGACGAATGGATGCGAATAATCATTTTTGCATAAAATAACCTCAAGTGACCGCCTAAAGTGGGCGGTCACCTCATACTTGTTAAGAAGAAATGTACTATACTGTTGGTACGTTTGCGTGCTATAGGGCCTAGCGGGCAAGCTGTATAGCTGAATTTGTATGCACCACAGCGTTTTTCTGCATACAAAGTAGGCTGATTTTTTGGAGGGGAGTGGATAGTTGAATCCTGGGATGGAAGACAGTTACATAGAAAGTAGGCAGATTTTTTGGAATCGTGACGCTTGTATTGCCCGATATATGGGTTGGCCTTGTCGTGTGTGATCGATTTGTCTCGTCATTATTTCGCGAAGAGATAGACAGTATTGCGCCCTGCTTTCACATGGTTTCCAGTGAAACGAAGTGAACAGGCGTAAATAGGAGCAAGATAGTCAGGCAGTAAGTGCTGCTTGCCATGTTGTACGATTAGGCTGTCGTTTGCGTTCCTGTGCAACGGTTGCCTCGTCGAAATTGTTGAAGTCTGATGCTGACATTTTTATTATAGAAAAGGTGGGGTATGCAAGATTCAAAAAACAGCAGTTGGCTAAAGAATAGCCCTCTTAGTTTGCCGAATTACCGTAATTTATGGATTGGGCAATCTATCTCGACATTTGGCGATCGATTTACATCGATTGCGCTTCCTATCCTCGTATATGAATTAACAGGGCAAGCTTGGCAACTTGGGTTTGCGTTTATGTTGCAGGTGCTAGCTGCGTTAGTTTTTGGCCTATGGGCTGGCGCATTGAGTGACCGTTGGGATAAACGCCGCACGATGATTGTTTCCGACATTGCGCAATCGGCGCTCGTTTTGATTATTCCACTTATTCTATCTACAAATCTAGATTTGAATATTAAGTTAACGGTGACTTACGCGGTTGGGTTCTTAATCTCGGCCGTCACACAGTTCTTCCGCCCTGCGAAAATCGCAATCATCCCTCAGCTTGTTGATAAGGAGCGACTTGTCGACGCCAACGCTTGGGATCAAGGGGCGACACACTTCACACAATTTCTAGGGTATACGATTTCGGGCTTTTTAATTGCGTCGACAAGCACGACGACCGCATTCTATGTTGATGCAGCCACGTTTATGGTGTCCGCCTTCTTTATCAGTCGTATCCAAACCAACTATTCGGGCAAAACAGAACAGTCAACCTCAGACACCTCGATTGTGGACAGCATTCGCGAAGGTCTAGCGCAAGCGATAGGTGTCCCGCTGATACGGGCGGTGCTCATTTTGGGGCTGATTGTGCCGATGGCGTTTGGCGGGCTTCAACCCTTGATTTTGGTCT
>JBMZDF010000418.1:0-5667 GCA_049614105.1 Promineifilaceae bacterium (SeqCode) | reverse complement strand
GTTGAGCAGAAATAATTAATAATTAGCAATTAGTTGTTAATTATTAATTATTCGCTGTCCTATTGTCCTGCCTGCACAAACTCACGCACCGTTGTCAGCGTTTGCTTGCTCTTGACCAGCGTTTCGCCAACCAAGATCGCATTGACGCCGATCGCTTTCATTGTGCGAACATCGTCGCCGTTGCGCAGACCGCTCTCGCCAACCGCCAGCACGTCAGATGGGATCATCGCACGCAAACGGGCGGTATTCTCAAAATCGACCTTGAACGTTTGCAGGTTGCGGTTGTTGACGCCGATGATGCGTGGCTTAATCGTGAGAACCCGTTCGAGTTCTGCGGCCGAATGCACTTCAACCAGCGCGTTCATGCCCAACTCATGCGTCAAGGCGAGCAGTTCACCCATCAATGCAATCGGCAGCACGGCGGCGATCAGCAAAATGGCGTCAGCCCCAGCCGAACGCGCTTCATAAATTTGATAGGGATCGAACATGAAATCCTTGCGCAACACAGGGATCTCGCGGCTAGCTGTTGCCTCTTTGACATCGCGCAAATGCTCCAAAGTACCTTGAAAATGGCGAGCGTCAGTCAGTACCGAAATGGCGCTTGCGCCGCCGTTCACATACGTTTTTGCCAAGGCAACGGGATCATAACGACGGGCGATCAGCCCTTTGCTGGGGGATGCCTTCTTGCACTCAGCAATCAGTGAGACGCCAGGTTTCGCCAGTGCGTCATAAAAACTGAGCGGCGGCGGCGCAACCATTGAAAACGCCTGCACATCGCGCAGCGGGACTTCGCGCTTAATTTTTGGCAGTTGTTCCCGATGATAGGTCATGATTTCGTCGAGAATTTTGCCGCGTTGTTTTGCTTTGTTTGTTACGCTCATGTGATTTACAGCGTACGGGCGCAGTATAGGCCCCATACGCGGTGAAAAGTGAAAAGCGGAAAGTAAACAGGGTGAGCATTTTATACTTTCAACTTTTCACTTGGCACTTTCTACTTGCGGCTCCGCCGCTTTACGGTTTAGTTAAGCAGAATCGATCCACGTTTGGACTTCTTCTGGAATATAGAGTTGGTCGAGAAGGTCGGCGGTCCAGTTTTCGGCCGAAAGCGCCTTCAACATTCGCACCGCCACCACCTGCACCGCAGGCGTCTCGCTCCAAACAGAACTGTATAAACACATCCAGTGATGCGGATCAATACGCTTGGGGTTTTCAAGCTGTGTCTGGCACGTTTCGCAAATAAACACGCAACGGTCAATCTCTGGCTCCTCTGGAATCGGGGCCACTTCCCACGCCGCGAGTTTCACGCCTGTTGCAGCGCATAGTTCACACGCGGAACCAGATCGACGGGCTAATTTTCGGCCGAACCAGTTCAACGTCTCCAACCGAGCTTGATGTTTATTACGTCCTTTTGCCATAGCCCCGTTTCTATCCCTTCACAGGGGAGAAAGCAAGGGATCTGGTCGTTCGGGATTCAAGGTGTTAACACCAGATAAAACGTCGGGCGAAAAACGTCATCAGAGGTCATGACACATCACGTTTTACGTTTTATGAAAAATTCGCAAGATCCCAAAAAACCAGACCAATCTACTGAAAACGAACGCCCTAACAAGATCGTCACTGCTATAATTATGAAACTATGTCGCAATCAATCGGCCAATTCAAACTCAACATGGATGGGCTACTCGAAGTCCTTGCTGGCAGCCTTTACGCAAACCCAGTTGTCGGATTACGGGAGCTTATTCAAAACGCACACGACAGTTGCACACGCTACAAAGTCGAATCACAAGACACAGCGTATCAGCCGCGCATCGACATCACCGTCGATCCAGACGCCCACACCCTCACTATTTCTGATAACGGGTCGGGACTAACCGCCTCAGAAATTGAAGCGTACCTGACGACCATCGGCCGCAGCTATACGGGCGAACTGCGGGGCAGCCTCGGTCTATTTGATCAGGAAGCCAGCGAAGGGCTAATCGGCCAATTCGGCTTCGGTTTCTTAAGCGCCTTTATGCTCGCTCGACAGGTCACACTCCAGACCCACTCTTGGCAGCCAAATAGTTCACCGCTTCTTTGGGTTTCGGCCGGCGGGAATTCATTTGAGCTAAGCGCAGGAGAGCGCAAACGGCGTGGCACGACCATCACGCTGCGGCTGCGCTCAGACGCCAGCTTCTTGCTAGACGAGGAAATTCTGGCGACAAACGTGCGCAAATACGCCAATTTTCTACCCATCCCAATCTATGTCAATGAAGGATGGCAGCCCGAAAACGAAATGACGCCGCCATGGAAACGGCGCAACGCAACGCAGGCGATACAGCGATTTGTCAAACGCGAATTTGCGATGTCGTCACCCCTAACCGTGATTACGCTGCACGATCACGTTGAGACGCTGCCCAACGGGGAAAGCGTTGACGTACCGTTGAGCGGATTTCTGTTTATCCCGCCCTCCTCCGTCACATCGGTGCGCGAATATGGCGATCTGCGCGTCTACATTCGCAGCATGTTCATTACGGAAGAGGAGGAGGAACTGCTGCCACCGTGGGCAAAATTTGTGCGCGGGCTGGTTGAGTCACCTTACTTGCATCCGACCGCCTCACGCGAAAGCGTCCGCCGCGACCAAAATTTCAGCCTCGTGCGCAAAGCGTTGGGGGAACAACTCAGCGCGGCGCTCCACACGATTCAGCAAAATGATCGCGAGCTATGGCATCGAATTGTGCGTGGACATAGCGACTTGATGACGGGTTGGGCGGTGCGTGATGACGACTTTTTCACGCAGGTTGCCCACATTTTGACCTTCCGCACCTCGCAAGGCCAAATGACGCTGCCCGATTATTTGAAGCTCAGCAAAGGTAAGTTCTACTACGTCACACGCGAGATTCGTTCGCTTCAGGAAAAGCTGCTGGCGGAAGGAAATTCTGCCCCTGCGATTGAGGCGGTTTGGTTTGCCGTTCGGCCGTTTTTACAAAAGTACGCCGAACTATATGGTCCAGACACTGCTCAGGGACATATCGATCTCGTGCCGCTTGATGAACATGCAACCCAGCTATTCAAAAAGGTGGCGCAAGAGCCATTTGTGGCGTTGTTGGCGGCGTGTGAGGGGTTGGGTATTTCGGCCGAAATTGCAGGCTTTGAACCCGCCGCCGTGCCTGCCCTCCTCATCCACCCGCACGACGCCGAGCTATGGCACGACACCCACAACGCCATCGCCAACGACGAAATCGATCCCGCACTCGCAGGACTCATCTCAGGCTATGTCGAGGAACACGTCACCAAAACGCCAGCCAGCACCCTATTTCTCAACGCCCACTCTCCATTTATCCAAAAGCTGGCCGCCGCACAGGCAAATGAACAACAACAGCAGCTAACGCTGATGCTCCTCTACCAAACGGCGCGACTGTTCTCAGGCAAACTGATGACCGCCACCGACGCAATCGGGGCCTTCGAGGGATTAACCACCTCACTAGATAGGTTGGTGCATCAATAGGTCGTTATCTTTTTAGCTGACCTACTAATCGACCAGCATACAAATTAACAATTACAATGAGCCACGACGAAAACGCACTACAACAACGTTTCTACGAATTACGCTGGGCTTGGCACGATACCTTCACGTCCGATCCCGACAAAAGTCTCGCCATTATCCAAGAGGCAATCGACCTAGCAGGGTCTTTTGACAGCGATGAATGGCAGCTACGCAAGATGGAGATGCAGCATTGGTATCAACAGGGGCTTGTTTTCAACAAACGAGACTATGCTCGCGCCTTGCCCGCGACAATCCGTTCGGCCGTTGAAGCCCGTAAGCCAAAATATGCCAACTGGCGCACCAAAATATGCCTCTACCAAGATTTGATCGCCGCCCACGTCGGGCAAGATGCGATCAGCAACGCCCCCGCCATCGAAGCGGCGCTCTCCAAAATGGAGGCCGAAGCACCCGACTATTCACAATGTCGGATCTGTCTGGCGGGTGAGCGCAGCCAGTTTGAAATGTGGCGCGACGATCTCGATGTGGCGGAAAAGGCGACCACCTTTTATCTCAGCAAAGCACGCTTTGGTCACAACCCAGGGGCACACACCATGATGTGCGTCGTTTATTTTCGGCGCGAAAACTGGCAACTGCTACTTGAACACGCCCAAGCGGCAATCAAAGGATCAGAAGACGATGCAGATGCCAAAGACGATTTGATCGAAGGGTATTTATGGCAGGCGGTTGCCCAATTGAAGCTGGGCAAACCAGATGCCGCAAAAGAAAGTTTCGTCGCTGCTGAAACAGAGCATGCCCTGATCAAGACGACGCTTTCCGTTTGGTACTATCTCGCTCGCGCCTATTATCATGAACACAGTGATCAGCTAACGTTAGCTATCGCCACGCGCCAGCAGCAGCTAGAAGCGATTGCGGGCAAGGGAGCGTTGCGTGAAGAGGCGGAGGCGCGGGTTGAACTTTGTCGTTTGGAGGGATTGTGTGGTGAGGGTATTTCGGCCGAAACCATCACCCTCGCCCAAGCCGCCATCGGCCACCTCAAAGTTCCCGCCAAGCTGCCCGCCAAGCTAGAAACCATCCTCAAGGAAAACTAAGGCGGGGTTACGAAGGTGCGGGGTTGCGTTGTCAGAAGCAACCCTGCATTCTTACCTCACATCTCCGCCACGCCGTCCCTTCGCAGATACTCCTGCCACTTGCCTCAAGTCACCCAATTTGTAACAATTAACCAGCGGGTTTTATTGGGACAATATCATGGCAGGATCTTCTTTATCAAACAATCCTATATTTAATTTGGCGGATCAGATTGCCGAGGTCTACAGCATTGCGGAAATGCGTCGCCTCTGTGCATATTTGGACTATCATGCTCTCAGTAAACAGGAGCAGACTGGTCTGCCTTTTGATTATGCCTACACGATTGTTGACACATTTCAACGCCATCGCGATCTTGCCAAGTTACAGCAACGCTTAACGGCGAACCGGCCTGATGAAGATTGGGAACCGTTGTTTGCACTATTTCAACCTGCCAAGCCACAGCCCGAACCAGTTCAAAACATCTTACCCGAACTGCCTAAACCACCGAAGCTACCAACCAACCCCAAGCCACCTTCGCCTTACAAGGGACTCCACTTTTATCGAAAGGAAGATGCGGCGCTCTTTTTTGGTCGCGGCCGATTGGTTGACGATTTGTTAGCACGTCTGCCCGACCCGTTTGAGCCGAGCACTGAACGCAACCCCAGCATTGTTAACTTTCTGCCGATTATTGGGGCATCAGGTAGTGGCAAGTCGTCGTTGGTGCGGGCGGGGATGTTGCCTAAGCTGGAAGCACAGGGCTGGCGTGTTTGCGTCATCCGTCCTGATAAGAATCCGTTGCGCTCGCTGTTGGAGATTGCGCAAACGGTGGCGCAGGCGGATACGCTCGATACGATGCTGAGCAAGGGTAAAGCGAATGCGCTTGATCTGGCGCTGCTTGACTATCGTAAGGCGAATACGCCGTTTTTGCTGGTGATTGACCAGTTTGAGGAACTGTTCACAACGCTGCCACTCAAACCAAGCGACGAAAACGATACAAACGCGCAAAAACGATATGATGAGGCGCAGGCGCAGCGGCAACTGTTTATTGCCAACCTAATGTACGCCGTTGAGTCAGCCAGCAACGGCATGACAACCGTGCTGATTACGTTGCGTGCTGA
>JBMZDF010000417.1:0-5675 GCA_049614105.1 Promineifilaceae bacterium (SeqCode) | reverse complement strand
GGCCAGTTTAACCGTCACAGAGGACATGGCCGTTTATACAGTTGAGGACACAGGGATAGGGATTCCGTCAGAAGATTTACCGCGCATTTTTGATCGCTTCTATCGCGTCAGCAAAGCGCGGGCGCGTTCAGAACAACGCGGCGGTGCAGGTCTGGGCTTGTCTATCGTCAAATCGATTGTTGATGCCCACAACGGGGATATAACAGTTGATAGTGTGTTCGGCGAAGGCTCAACCTTCACCGTAACGATTCCGCTCTATAAATTACCAGAGGTTACGTCTCAAAACACCGCGTAACCGATCCAGTTTAGACGCCTCGTTTGAGGCGTCTCAGGTTATATCATCCATAGAAACGTCGCCGTTGGCGCGTCTCCTACACAGGAGCAATTTATTTACACGCGTCATGCATGCAGCTTAGCCGCTGCGTCGCACAACAAGCCAAGTACCCAAAGCAATCAACGCGATCGGCCAAATGTTAATCCCAAAGTTGCCAAATAAGAAGTATGCACCAGCAACAATTAACAGCCCCGCCATGAAAACGGAATTTCGGTTGCGCTGTACCTCAGGTGAGGCTCCACCTGAACCAATATCATCCCCAAAATGAATCATATCTTCCATATCAAGACCTGATTTTGTGGGGGCAATTACCGCCATCGCGATATAAAGCGGGATACTAATCCCTGAGGCAAACCCCAGAATAATAAATCCAAGACGGACAAACACAGGGTCCATATCTAAATAAGCGGCTAAACCACCGCACACACCTGCGACCATTTTGTCTGAGTCGCTACGAAAAAGTCTGTTTGTAGACATACGAATACTCCAAGTGACCAAACGGCTGTTTGATCAAACCTAAGTCATCTCACTCACGTGCTTGTTAAAGTAAGCTGAGAAAACAAGCCGCGCATTTAATCAATGAGTTTATAAAGAGGGGACTCTCAAACAAAACCGAGGGCCTCCTGCTAACGATAAATCGTTTTGCAAATCATGTTTGCACTACATTCTATACGCTCTTTTGCGTAGATGGTTGCGACAAATCGCAAATTCCTATTTGTGCAGCGAGGGCGAAAAACATGCGTTGCGGCAATTGAAAAGACCAGCAGCCCCTGTTGTAATATGCAGATCTGAACAATTCGCTATTTCGGCCGAATCAAGGCGTTATAATAACCATTCCAAACAAATTCGCGAGCAGAAGCCAGATCATTTCTGCACAATAAACGCGATAAAACATGACAGCAGCGTCCACACCGTCGCCAGCCCAATGATAATAATTATGTTGACGATAGTCCATTTATGCAAAGCGCGAAACAGTCATACAACGAAAATCTACTTTCACGGATCGCAAACTAGGCAATTATGAACAGGAGTCAATCGGTCAATTCATCCAGCAGACGCTCAAATACTCGCGGCATCTACCGTTTGCTGCTTGTATTTTTATTATTATTTATATTTTCTGTGCAAGCCCCGACAGCGGCCGAAGCACAAACAGAGCCACTGCCAACACCCTTAGCAGGGGGCGAAGTTTTGTACATTGTTGAGGCAGGCGACACGCTGCCTCTCATCAGCGAGCGCTTTGCCATTTCTATTGAGACGCTCGCTGACTTGAATGGCCTTTCGGCCGATTCGCCGCTCAAAACGGGACAGCGAATCATTCTCGGACTTGCAGGAGACGCCTCCCCTGCCGAGCAACCCGCTGAAGTGGTCGAACCAACCAGCGCCCCTGTTGAGCAAGCGCCGCCAGTAAAAGAAGCCCCCCCTGTCGATCTCTATCGCTCCACACCAACGCCTCAAGCAGATGGTCGCATTTTCTATCTTGTCCAGCCGGGCGACACGTTGATCAGCATTGCCGTACGTTTTGGCTTTACGCTAGATGAGTTGTACGCCGCTAGCGGCCTCAACCAAACGTCGCTGTTGACTTTGGGGCAAGCGATAGAGTTGGGGGTCGATCGAGGATCGGTTGTTTTGCTCGAAGGCAACATTCCACCGCGCTACACAGGTGCAACCTATCGCGAGGCAGACAAAACCTACGTCCACAAGGTTCAGCCAGATGAAACCCTGATCGAGATCGCTTTGCAGTATCAGTACAAAACAATGGACGATTTTTACGTGGTCAGCGGGCTTGATGCGGGATCGTTGATTGCTGTCGGGCAAGATGTCATTGTTGGGTATAAACCTGTGCCAGCGTCGCAAGGCGGCTCCACAGACGCCCCCACCAATACGCCTGCATCGGTAATCCCAATCACGAACACGCCTGAGCCTGTTGTCTTTGCGACCCGAACACCGGTTCCTTTCCCAACCGCGCTGCCAACCGCCACTTTGTCGCCAGAGCAGGCGGCATTTTTTGCGACACGCGATGCGGCGGAAGGTGGTTCGGCCGAAATCACCTCAACGTCTCAACCCCTTCCCCCCAGCAGCATCTTTCCCGCCTTTATCGCCCTATTTGGCTCATTCGTCTTGCTGCTTGTGCTAGCTTGGTATTTATGGTCGAGGCAAAAACGCTAGCAAGGGTTCGATCAATAAACATCAGAGGTTTTGATGCACAGTTCAGAGTCGCTGACAATAAACCTCTGATGTTTTCGGTAATGACTCATTACGATCTGCTTCCCCAATAGCTAATTTCTTAAAAAGTTGGTGGAACGGCTCCGTTTGTTAGACAATTTGCACAAACCTTTCACAATCGAGGCATCTATTTATGCAAGCGAACAATATCCGCCCCCGCCGTAGCTTTCTTTTTGCCCCTGGCACTGCGCCCCACATGTTCCCTAAAGCGGTTCGCGCACAGCCAGACATTGTCTGTGTTGATCTTGAGGACGCCGTCGCGCCGCAGGACAAAGCAACAGCGCGTGCGCAAACGATTGCCCTGTTTACCGAGCGCCCAGCAGAAACAAACTCTGAACTGATGATTCGCATCAACAGCATGCGTTCTCCTGAAGGGTTGGCCGATGTCTTGGCGATTTTGGCGGCCGATGGGCAACCAGACAGCCTAATGATGCCAAAGGTCAAAACGCCTGATGAGGTTAAACTGCTCGACGATATTTTGACCGAAGCAGGCGTACCAATCCGCTTGCAGGTTATCATTGAGACAAACGAAGGGCTTGAGGCGGCGGCCGAAATTGCCCGCGCGAGCAGTCGGATGGATGCCGTCTTGTTTGGCGGGGTCGATATGAGCGCCGATTTGCGCGTTGGATCTAGCTGGAACGCCCTGCTTTATGCGCGTCAACGGCTTGTCCACGCCGCTGCAACCGCTGGCATTGACGTGCTTGATGTGCCGCATCTGGATCTCAACGATTTTGATGGATTGGAACGCGAAGCACTGCTGGCGAAAGAGATCGGCATGACGGGCAAAGGGTTAATTCACCCAAAGCAGTTGGCAACCATCATGAAGGTGTTTACACCCAGCGCGGAGGCCATCGACCGTGCGAGACGGATTGTTGCAGCCTTTGAAACTGCCAACTCGGCGCTTGTCGTAATTGATGGCAAGTTGATTGAAAAGCCTGTTTTACGCAATATGCAGCGTATTTTGTCGATTTCTGAACGTATGCACACGCAATAATCATCGTATTATCTAAAGAGAATAGTTATGAGTCACTCCCTTGCCCTTCTGCCACAACCGAATACAGTGGCAATTTCGGCCGAAACACCCTTCACCCTCAACGCCCAAACAACCATCACCTGCCAACCCGCCAGCCAAGCAGAAGCCAACTATCTGGCCGACATGCTAACCGCCATCACAGGGCTAACCCTTCCCGTTAGCCATGATGCGACCCCCACAAACAGCATCCAGCTCCAAGGCGGCACAAACGCTGAGCGAGACGAAAGCTATACGCTCAACGTCACGGACGCGCAAGTCGTTTTAGCGGCCGATCACGCAGCGGGGCTATTTTATGCGGTGCAAACGCTGGGGCAATTGTTATCAGCAAATGGTGGCGCATGGGAATTTCCAGCGGTTCAGATTGAGGACGCCCCACGCTTTGGCTGGCGCGGTCTACATCTCGATGTTGGGCGGCATATGTTCCCCGTCTCGTTTATCAAAAAGTTCATCGACCTCATGGCGCTGCACAAGTTTAATATCTTCCACTGGCATCTAACCGAAGATCAGGGGTGGCGACTGGAGATCAAACAATATCCAAAGCTAGCCGAGGTGTCTGCATGGCGCGACGCAACGCCGCTTCCAGCTACGCCCCAAATTTTAGATGGCAAACGGTATGGAGGGGTTTACACACAAGACGAAGTGCGTGAGGTGGTTGCCTATGCCCAAGCGCAACACATTACGGTTGTGCCAGAAATTGAAATGCCAGGGCATACCATCGCCGTGCTAAGCGCCTATCCCGACTTGGGCTGTGTGGGTGAAGGGTACAAAGTGCGCCAGCTTTGGGGAATTGAGGACGACGTATTCTGTGCTGGCACAGAAGCGGTCTACACGTTTCTCGAAAATGTCTTGACCGAGGTGTTCGAGCTTTTCCCCAGCGAGTTTATTCATATCGGCGGGGATGAATGCCCAAAGGTGCGCTGGGAAAACTGTGAAAAGTGTCAGGCAAAAATCGCGGCCGAAGGGTTAAAAAACACGCATGAGCTTCAAAGCTACTTTATTCAGCGCATAGAGAAGTTTATCAACGCCAACGGGCGGCGGTTGATCGGTTGGGATGAAATTTTGGAAGGGGGCTTAGCGCCAAATGCCACCGTCATGAGCTGGCGCGGTTCGCAGGGCGGTATTGATGCAGCAACAGCAGGCCATGATGTAGTGATGTCCCCCACAACCTATGTTTATCTCGACTATGCGCAATCGAATGACACAGAAAACGAGCCACCTGCCGCAACTTATGCCTCCCCGTTGCTGCTTGAGAAAACGTTTCTGTTTAACCCAACTGAGGGCGTTCCTGACGACAAGCATCATCACATTTTGGGTGGGCAGGCCAATGTTTGGACGGAATACATTCCAACGCCAGAGCAGGCTGAGTACATGACCTATCCTCGCGCCTGTGCCGTGGCGGAATCAGTCTGGTCGGCCGAAAGCGGACAAGATTTCGACGCATTCAAAGCGCGTTTGGCGACACACCTCAAACGACTCGACCGATTCAACGTCAACTATCGGCCGCTTGACTAGTCGCACACAAACAGGATAAAGCGCTGGAAACAGCGCGACAATGTCCATAGTTATCCACAGGTCTGTGGATTATTATTTGTTGACCTGTGGTATTGCAGTCAGTTTTAGACCTCACCAATCTTCCTTATGCTCACTTCGGCCGAAAAACAACGCCTCACAACCTTTGCAAACGCCCTCATCAATCAGCACACGGCTCAAATCCTGATTGCCCCCCAGCGGCAAGGGTACGGCTACTGGTTTGGCGGCGGCAATCTTGTCGCCGCACCAGATGGTGCGTTGTATCTTGTCGGTCGTTATCGCAACTTTGGCGATTCGCGCACAGGGTTGGGCATGGGGGAACGAGGGCTTGAGCTAGCGATCTTCAAATCGGCCGATCGGGGTCAAACATTTGAAAAAGTCGTTTCGCTCCCCAAGGCGATGCTGGGCGTTGGCGATCATGACGTGCTCTCGATTGAAGGGGCGGCGCTCCATTTTTCCGAGCAAGGGGTTGAGCTGTTTGTCTCCACTGAAAAACGAGGCTTACGGCTCTTGGGCTTTAGCCCGTGAAAGCCCTGTTCTTTCAAGTCGGGGATG
>JBMZDF010000416.1:0-5681 GCA_049614105.1 Promineifilaceae bacterium (SeqCode) | reverse complement strand
AATGCCAAGGGTCGCAAGTTTTATGTCACCAGTGTGATGGCACAGGCGAAGTGTTGTACACAGACGCCGACACCAACCGCTATATGTATCGCTACTGTCCGCGCTGTAGCGGGACAGGCTATGGGGATTGCGAAATTTGCTCAGGGCGAGGACAATACTACAAGGAAGCCAAAGCGATTGATATACCGGTTGACGATATAGAAGCCGAGCCTGTCGCTTCTGCACGTTTGGGATGGTCAGGCCGCGTGCGTGGTTTTTTTAACTTAATTGACCAGATTGCATCCAACCAACGAGCTGATTCATGAGCGTTCGCGGATTATACCCAGGCACATTCGACCCCATTCACAACGGACATTTAGATATTATTGAGCGAGCAACCCGCATTTTTGATGAGGTTGTCGTCGCTGTTTACGACCACAGTCGCGCCAATCTCAAAAAGGTGTTGTTTAGTATTGATGAGCGTATTCAACTTGCTGAGGAAAACCTCGCCCATCTGCCAAACGTGTCTGTCACCCGCTATAACGGGATGACGGCCGATTTTGCTAACGAAGTTGGTGCAAAAGCGATCGTGCGTGGTCTGCGCGTTTTCTCAGATTTTGAGTTTGAGTTTCGGATGGCCTTAGTCACCCAACGGCTAGCACCCGAAATTGAGTACGTGACGCTCATGACACGTGAAGAGAATATGTTTTTGAGCGGCACAACTCTGCGCGAGATTGCTTCGCTTGACGGTGATTTTAGCTCCATGGTCCCCGAGGGCGTGCGGCAAGCATTAACCGCCAAATATCGTCAAAAAAACGCATAGCAACAAATTCCTCACACAATTCTCTTAGGAACAAAACGCAGCTTGCACAATCTTTTTTCCCAGAGGTCAAGCATATATTTGCATACAAGATCAATAGGTTTTATTCCTTAGCATCGTGCAACAATTTGCTTGCAGCTTTGCACACAGATTCAGCATCCATATAATTTATTGAACTTGTATCGATTTTCGGCCGAACCCATTGCAGCACAACGAGGCTATTTGTGGATATTCTTCATCTTGTTGAACGATTAGAAAACGTATTAAACGAAAGTCGCCGCCTCCCCCTCACGGCGAGCTTATTGGTCGATGAAGATCGTATCTTCAACATTATCGACCAAATGCGGGTTGCAATTCCCGAAGCGATCAAAAAAGCACAGCGCACCGAATCAGAAAAAGACCGCATCCTGGCCCAAGCAAATGAAGAAGGGGAACGGATCCGCGAACTGGCAAAGCAAGAAGCGATGGAATTAGTCAATCGTGATGCAGTGATTGCAAATGCCCACACACGTGCAAACAAAATTCTAGAACGCTCGCATGTCGATGCAGAACGCATTCGGGCGGGTGCAGATGATTATGCTGCTCGCATTTTGGCCCAGCTTGAGCAGGATATGGTTCGCTCTCTGCGAGTCGTGCAAAATGGTCTGAACCACTTGGAACAACAGCGAGAGGCAGAGCTTTCGGCCGCTGCCGCCCTTGAAGAAACGCTGGCGGGTGAGGAAGATCCAGAGGAAATGCTTGAAGAAGAGATCGAGCAAGTTCCTGCTGAGGTGCAAGAATAAGCCAAACAACGATTGGAAAGGGTATTTCAGCCAGATCGAAATACCGATCGCTAAATTATTTTTTGACGGTCGCGGCCGAGCGCATCAAAACTCGGATTGACGACTTTCTGGAAACCACCTATAATCCTAGGTCGCGATACAAACATCGCCGCTGATTAGTAATCAGCAATTTCCAAATTTAGATAATTCAACTTAGCATTTGTTCACAAGCGGATTTTGGAGCATTTACACTTCAAAATAATTTGTTCGCTTGTGTTGAATTGAGGTTTTTTGAAATGGGTGCATTACCTAAACGTAAAATTTCTAAGACGCGCCGCAACAAGCGCCGCGCACACGATGGAATCAAACTAACAAAGTTGGTTCCTTGCTCAAATTCAGACTGTGGCGAGCTAAAATTGCCACACGTCATGTGTCCAAGCTGCAATCAGTATCGCGGGCGTCAAATTCTCCCCGCATTTGAAGAATAGACACTTGAGACCGCTTAGGCGGTCTTTTTACTGTGGGAAGCACATAGAAAGGGACCTGTCGCTTTAGCAAAGTGACAACTGTACGTTACATTTTAGCGTACAGATCTTGGCCTTGGCGCTCCGCATCGTACAAGTATTTTTTGACATGTCAGTTGCTTATTTATTTCCGGGTCAAGGATCGCAGTCCGTTGGTATGGGACGCTTGCTATACACGCAGCACCCAGAAGCACGGGCTGTTTTTGATCAAGCAGACGCCTTTTTAGGCTACAAGCTGTCTGAATTATGCATCGATGGTTCAGAGGCTGATCTCGCCGACACAAGTGTGCAGCAACCAGCCATCTTTACAACAAGCCTTGCAAGATGGGCGCTCATTGAAGCGAACGCTTGGCCACGTGCAGATTATGTTGCAGGCCACAGTTTAGGCGAGTTAACCGCGCTAACTGCGGCAGGCTGTCTCTCTTTTGTGGCAGGTTTACAGTTGGCAAACGAACGCGGCAGGCTGATGGCTACCTACAGTCGCCCAGGATCGATGGCCGCAATTTTGGGGCTTGATTCAAGAACGGTGATACGCCTGTGTGCAAAGGTTGCGGCCGAAACAAAGCAGGTCGTCACCCTCGCCAATGACAACTCCCCTGTCCAACAGGTTATCTCTGGCGAAACAAATGCCGTCAGGCTGGTAGGTCTCAGAGCGGTTGAACAAGGTGCGCTAAAGGTAATCCCTCTGCCTATTTCGATTGCGTCACACTGCACATTGATGACAGATGTTTCGGCCGAATTTGGCAAAGTGCTAGAAACAGCCCCCCTCAACGCCCCCCGCATTCCCGTCATCAGCAACCTCGATAGCAGCATTTTGTTTACCGTTCCGCAGATTCGTCAAGAACTGACCAAACAGGTAACACAATGCGTTCGCTGGCGCGACTCAATACAAATGCTGCGTAACATAGGCGTTGACACCTTTGTCGATGTTGGGCCAAGCGATGTTTTGCACAAGCTTATGCGTCGGATTAACAGAACCTCGACGCGCCTTAGCTTTGATCCAGAATCTGCCGCCTACCCGCTTTCAGACGCTGCTTAGCTTTTCTTATGCTTCCCCCTCTCAATCATAAAGTGGCTGTGGTCACAGGTGCGTCGCGCGGCATTGGGCGAGCGATTGCGCTCGATCTCGCTGAAAACGGGGCGCAGGTCGTTGTCAACTTTCGTCAGGATGCTAAGGCAGCGGCCGAGGTTGTCAACCTGATCACCTCGGCAGGGGGTGCGGCGGTAGCGGTTCAGGCAGATGTCAGCCAGACTGACGCGGCGCAGGCGCTTGTGAAGCAGGCGATGGCGGAATTCGGCCGAATCGATATCCTTGTCAATAACGCAGGAACAACCCATGACGCGCTTGTTATGCGGATGAAAGAGACCGATTGGGACCGAATCATTGACATAAATTTGAAAAGCGTATTTAATTGCAGTAAAGCGGTCTTACGTCCTATGCTGCGCGGCAAAAGGGGTGGACGCATTATCAACATTTCATCCGTTGCAGGATTGGTTGGTAACAGCGGACAAGCAAGCTACGCAGCTGCAAAGGCGGGGATTCACGGATTTACAAAATCCTTTGCAAAAGAAATTGGGTCAAGAGGAATCACGGTCAACGCAGTTGCGCCTGGTCTATTTTTGACCGATCTAACCGCAACGCTACCTACCACGACCCTTGATCAAGTGAAAGAAGTGACGCCGATTGGACGTCTCGGGAGCCTACCAGAGGTAGCTTATCTCGTATCGTTTTTGGCGTCTGATAAAGCTGCTTATATCACAGGCGAGGTTATTCGCGTTGATGGTGGCCTAGGAATAGGCTAACCACATGACGCAAGCTTTATCACAATCGTTGTGCTATGATGGTGCAAAGTCTGGACAAATACTAGACAGCAGAAGATGTGTTTTCTATACGAACCATGTGTTCAGATAGCAGGATACAGGGACACTATTAACATTATGAAACCAAGACGACGTGCGCGTTGCCTCATACTAGAAGTTCTCTATGAGTTTGATATGTCTGGACACGCCCCCGCAGAAGTAATGCAAAGGCGCGTTCGTGAAACCGTAGATGCTGAGGGTGAAGAACTCGAACCACTAAGCAATAACGCAACCGAGTTCGCATCCAGTCTCTTGCGTGGCGTCGTCAGGGTCGGCAGCGATATTGATATGATTATCTCTCGCTTTGCCCCCGAATGGCCCCTCGACCAAATTGCCGTTATCGACCGCAATATTCTCCGTATTGCAATTTATGAGGTCTTGATCGACGGCAACACACCAATTAAAGTTGCAATTAACGAAGCAGTTGAGCTAGCTAAACTGTATGGTTCAGACAGTGCGCCGCGCTTTGTTAACGGTGTTCTTGGCACGCTAACCGAGCAAACAGACGCTTTACGAGCAGAATTGCTTGGCGAACCCGTACCAGCTTAAAATAATTACACGCAACTACCACCCAATTCAATTTTATAGCTTGAATTGTGATAGAATTGCCAGTGGGATTGGAAAATTTGACTCACTGATAAGGTCTCATGGATACTGGCATTCTCAACATTGGTTTTAGCGAGCTTGTTTTTATACTTATTCTTGCCGGTTTGGTAATGGGGCCAAACCGGATTCGCGATGTGGCGCGATGGCTGGGCCAAACAACGGCAAAGCTTCAAGGTATCTCCCGACAATTTAGAAACCAACTGAATAACGAGTTAGATGCGGCCGAAAAGGAAGATTTGCGTGGCGCACTTGATGATATTAAGGATCTGCGTCGTCAAGTTGTTGAGCTACGCAGAGAACTCGTCTCTGTACCGCAAGACATTAATCAGGCGGCAAAAGATGCTGAGCAGGATGCCGCAGTCCCGCTACCAGATGTCGCCAAGCCGAGCGCGGCCGAAAACTCGATCGCACCCTCAAATTTACCCAATCTAGTCGACATTGATGACGACTTAGAATAATAGACACCCCATAGTTGATAGTCGGTTGCAACCACAGGATAACGACCAACTAGTGAATCCTTTGCCGTCATGACAAAACAAGTAACGCTTGATCCAGAAGCAGAAGAAGAACAGATGGGTATTTTGCAGCATTTAGACGTGTTGCGAATCCACTTGACAAGGGCGTTTATCGGCCTAGTCATCGGTGCAGCCATCTCATTTGCATTTGCAGCCGAAGTATTCAAATTTTTGGTTAGCTGCCAATATTTTTCAACACTCTTTATATCAGAGGAAGATATTGCGGCAAGTTGTCCCAATATTCAGTTTATTCGGCCGACCGAAAACATCGAAGTCTACTTCTCCATTGTTCTTTTATGCGGCGTCATCATAACCATGCCGTGGATTCTGTATCAATTTTGGGCCTTTATCTCCCCCGGCCTGTTGCCCACAGAAAAACGGCTTGTTTTCATTTTCATCCCAATCGCAACGCTCCTATTTTTAACTGGGGTGGCCTTCGCTTGGTTTGTTCTGATCCCGCCCGCCCTTAATTTCCTTAATAACTTTTTAGCCACGGAAACAACCCGTGTCGAGTGGACGGCCGATAGTTACTTCGACTTTATTACTGGCTTTTTGTTTTGGCTCGGAACCGCGTTCCAACTTCCGCTAATTTTCTACTTTTTGGGTCGCTTTGGCT
>JBMZDF010000415.1:0-5683 GCA_049614105.1 Promineifilaceae bacterium (SeqCode) | reverse complement strand
ACGTGACCATAAACGACAGCGATAATGCCGATGCCGCGAGCTATATCCACCCACTGGACGCGGTTTTGTTTTAGAGCAATCTGTTTCATCGTTGGCTGCTTAAATGCTGACCGAGGATACTGCTCTACAAAATCGTAACAAGCTGTTTGAGCGAAATTGAATCAGTACGGTATGGTAAATCTTTACACGAATAACTATTGACGACTAACCAACGACATACAAAGCGGGTGACACTGTCCTTTTTGCAATGCTGTGGTCAAATCTGCACCCAATTTGGGTGGCTACCTTTATCTTGAGAAGGATTGTAACCACTGTCTCGCTACCGTCAATGGTGTTTTCTATATTCGATTGGCTATATACTCACTAAAATAGATAAATCATTGTTACGCAAGTGATTAGGAGATCAGGTTTTAGGTAAGTGAGCAAGATGCTGATCCCTTGACTTAAATGTTATGAACAAACAAAATGAATGGATTATCAAACCGTTGGAAGGGTTTAGCCCTCATATTGGCGTGTTAGTTGCAACGCTTGACCACTGCCGCCAACGTACAATT
This sequence comes from Promineifilaceae bacterium (SeqCode), assembly GCA_049614105.1. Classification (GTDB taxonomy): domain Bacteria; phylum Chloroflexota; class Anaerolineae; order Promineifilales; family Promineifilaceae; genus CALECP01. Next base: position 5,129 of record JBMZDF010000415.1, on the reverse strand, counting down.
CAACATACTAGAGATTTGACTATGCATCAGCTCGATTATCTTTTTGATAAAGAGGCCAATTCGATTGGCGCATTGCTGTTGCATGTTGCTGGCATAGAAGCTGCTTATCAGGAAATTACGTTTACTGGGCGTAACATTCTTGATAATCCCGAGCGTATCAAAAAGTGGCATACCCCGATTTATCTTGGTGATGCGGCGCGTCGGGAGATTCAAGGCCAGCCGATTGGCTATTACCTAGACGAACTGGCAGCAATGCGCCAAAAAACGCTCGATCAATTTCGCCAATATGATGACGACTGGCTCTGGCAAGAATCACCGTATGGAAATGGGGTCGCGAACAATTATTGGATGTGGTATCACGTCTATGAAGATGAAATTAATCATCGTGGTGCAATTGATTGGCTCAAATCAAGGATTCCGTCAGCGTAGATCGTATATTCTCCCTCGCCTCTTTTGATGGGGCGGGGAGGTTGCGTGAGTGCTGAAGATCCGAACTGTTTTTCTTTCTATATAAATCGCTGGGGATACATGATGCCCTAGCCAAAAAGGACCCGTCCTATGTCTGCTGAAGCAAAACTCAAAGAACTTGGAATCGAACTCCCAGAAATCCCTGTCGCTGGTGGCAACTATCTACACGCCTGTTTGTCTGGCAATCATCTTTATTTGTCGGGCAAGGTAGACCGCAGCGTTGTTGGCAAAGTTGGGACAGACGTCTCATTGGAACAGGCGTATGCGGCTGCGCGTCAGATTGGCCTGTTCCAGCTTGCCGTTATTCGTGATGAGCTTGGATCGTTGGATCGCGTTAAACAAGTTGTTAAAGTGCTGGGCATGGTTAACACTGCACCCGATTTTGGCAAAACACCAGCGGTGATCAACGGTTTCTCTGATTTAATGATTGAGGTATTTGGCGATAGTGGCCGTCATGCACGTTCGGCCGTTGGGATGGCCTCACTTCCCAATCACGTCTCAGTTGAAATTGAGGCAATTGTTGAGGTATACCCCGCATAGAAACAGCATAGTTAAAAAACAGCAGCATCGAATTTGTGGAGCACGTGATGAAAACTCGACTAATCCTTCTTTTGATGTTACTTCTCGCAGGTTGTCAAACGGCAGAGCCTGTTCTGGAAACAGAGCTATCGGTGGATGAGACGCCAACCGTTGTAATTGCAGAGGTTGAACCGTCGCTGACGGCAACCGTTGCGCCGACCGAGCCTGCTACGCAACCTGCCACGCTCGTAAACACGGCAACGCCTGAGCCAAGCAAGACGATTGCGGCAACGGCAACTGCTGTCGCAACGGCGACCGATGCGGCAACGGCGACTGATGCGGCAACGGCAACTGCTGTGGCAACGGCATCACCGTTGCCTGTGCCGATGCTGACGGTTGAACCGACGACAAACTCGGCCGAAAACAACCTAAACGTCATCGATTTCTCCGCCTCACACTGGACCGTTGGCGGTGGAGAACCGCTTGTCCTCTCATGGGAAGTTGAAAACGCTGATGGGGTTTTGCTGCTGCTTGTTGATGGCGACGGCATCGAGACGCCGCTCTTTTTTGATGGGAAGGCGATCGACAGCTACACAATCGACTGGCAAGCGCAACAGTACCCCGTCCCGCCGCTCCAAGGTAGCAACAACGAATACCGATTGAGCGCCTACAACAGCACCGACTCAATCAGCCATTCGATCCGCATCACCCACAACCCCGCCTTGACGGCCGAAACGCAGTTGAAAATCAACAGCTTCACCCTGTCGCAATATGAATTTGAGAAATCAGACACGGTGACGATGGCTTGGGACGTTCCTGGCGCAGAGCGGATCGACTTTCTCACGGCCGATTCAGGACCAGAAGGGTCGTATTTGCTGCTTAGTACAGCAGAGGCGGTTGGGTCGTTCCCGTTTGAGTATTTTGCGCTGCCGACCTACTGGTTTGATTTCTATGGCGAATCGACCATTCCGTTGACGATGCGGGCCTTTGACGCGGCGGGCAATACCCATGAATCGGTGATTACGCTGACGCTGTTGCGCCCCGTTTCGGTTGTGTCGGCTAGCGTGACGCCGGGGGTGATTTCGGCCGAAGCGTCCATAACCATCGATTACACCGTCAATTGGGCCTACGCCGTGAATATTTTGCGCCGCCATCCAGACGGCGACGTGCTGCTAAATCACACGCATTTTGCCGAAAGCCGCCCCGTCCAACCCGATCAATCATCCAACAGCATTACCGTAACATGGGACGAACTGACCCAGTCGGGGGCGCTCAACCATGACAACGGAACGATTACGCTGGTTCTTCAAGTGGCGGGTGGTGACGAGACAATGGAACATAATTTGACGGTAACCGTCGAATAAAGTGGAAACGGACGAAATTCCACACCCCGTAGGGGCGGGACAGGCTGGACGAATTTCCACATCATCCAACACATTAAATTCCAGCCTGTCTCGCCCAAATACCATCCAAATATCGTCAGGGGCAGGACAGGCCGAACGAAATCCCGCATAATCCACCCCGTAGGGACAGGCTGGGCGAATTTCCACATAATCCAAAACGCCAATTCCAGCCTGTCTCGCCCTCGCCCAAATACAGAGAACCATGTTGTTCGATAATGACCGCAACCGCGCAAACGGGGAGCCTGCGCCGTAAACCTCAGAGGTTTTTACGCATAAACCAGCGTAGACAACAACAAACCTCTGAGGTTTGTTGTGATCTGTTTAGCTTAGGGTGACGACGTTTTCGGGCTTGATGCGAAAGATGATCCGCTTTTGGGTTGCCTGTGCTTCGAGCGGGGCTGCATGCCCAAAAAACTGTGGATACCCTCTGTACTGTTGGGCGAGGCTGTCGATGTGGGCGCAATCGGCGTCGTGATCAACCTGTTCGACAAAGCCGCGCACGTCGATCCAGCGCATTTCGTCATTGGGGTCCACGACGATCAGGGCAACTTTTTGATTGTGACGCACGTTGCGGTCTTTTTTACGACCCGCCGCCGTGTTGACCCGCACGTGTTCGCCATCATAATCGCACCAGATGACGCTGTTTTGGGGCTGTCCGTTCGGGTCAACCGTTGTCAGAATGCCGCAAATTGGCTTATCGAATAAATCGCGATGGGAGTCTGGAATTTGCATAGGGGTGGAGGGTTAGGAAGTGAGGGGTTGGGTGACAATCGGCCGAAACCCTCACTATCCAAGCTACAAACTGTCGATGAGATCGAGCATCGCCTGTGATTCGGGGATGTCTGTCATGTCGTGCCCGTAATGCACAAAGCGTACCGTGCCGCTTTTGTCGATTAGGAGCTGGGCTGGTAATCGGCCGAGTTTGAAAATTTTCACCTGCTGACCATACAACTTTAACACCGAATGTTTCGGATCAGGCAGCCCGATAAACGGCAAATCATGTTCGCCAAAATAGCTGGCAAACTTCTTCGCTTTCTCTGGCCCTGCAACAATCACCGTTGTGTCTCGCGCAACAAACTCATCATGGGAACGACGCAACTGCGCCATTTGCTTGCGGCAGTACGGTCAGAAAAAGCCACGATTGAAAACGAGCAGAACGTTTTGATGGTCCTTGAACTGTGACAGCGAAACGGGGTCGCCTTGGTAGTTGTTAAGCGTAAAGTCTGGGGCGGGGGAGTTGAGTGCTACTTGTGCCATAGGGTTTGATCAATTCATCTGTGTGTTGACGTTGGGGGAAGTATAGCGTAGGGGCCAAGTTGTGTGCATTTGCGGGGCTTGCCAATAATTGAACGCCAACACAGACAGAGAAAACTAGGCAACCGTTCAGTACTCACAAGAGTCGAAGTTGGGTCTCACCGAACTGTGGTTTAGACTAAAGGCCGATACGTCCGAAGTTTCAGTACTCACAAGAGTCGAAGTTGGGTCTCACCCAAATAGTCGTTTTGGCGTCGCAGGACGAGTACAAGTTTCAGTACTCACAAGAGTCGAAGTTGGGTCTCACCCTGTTGCGGGATTTGCGCCGCGTGGCCGCGCAACAGTTTCAGTACTCACAAGAGTCGAAGTTGGGTCTCACCAACACAAGCCACCTGCGTTTTATCGCGTTATTTCTGTTTCAGTACTCACAAGAGTCGAAGTTGGGTCTCACCGCCATCTAACACCACCTCTGGTTAATATATTGCTTGTGTGTTTCAGTACTCACAAGAGTCGAAGTTGGGTCTCACCTGATTCAGAGCCAGAAATCAACCAAGCGGCGCGGTAAGTTTCAGTACTCACAAGAGTCGAAGTTGGGTCTCACCATACCCGCCTTCCGTCACGGTCTGTTAGTAAGATGTTTCAGTACTCACAAGAGTCGAAGTTGGGTCTCACCCAGACGAAACGCCGCTCGTGCTGTACCAAACAGGTCTTAGAGTTTCAGTACTCACAAGAGTCGAAGTTGGGTCTCACCGCGTAATTATTAATAGCCTAATTGATGCGCTCAAAGTGTTTCAGTACTCACAAGAGTCGAAGTTGGGTCTCACCGGCGAAGGCGAGCGAATCGCGTTGACGGACGCAAGGTTTCAGTACTCACAAGAGTCGAAGTTGGGTCTCACCCACAGAGTGAGAGGTGATTCACCCCTTCTGAAAAAGTTTCAGTACTCACAAGAGTCGAAGTTGGGTCTCACCAACAATCAAACCGAAATCACAACCGCAGGCAGCACGCGGTTTCAGTACTCACAAGAGTCGAAGTTGGGTCTCACCTGGCGGCGTTGGCTTGCGTGGCATCATTAATGGTCAGTTTCAGTACTCACAAGAGTCGAAGTTGGGTCTCACCCCAACACAACATATGCTTGCGTTGTGACACTGGTAAACGTTTCAGTACTCACAAGAGTCGAAGTTGGGTCTCACCATGTTGAGCAGATAGTCACGACTATATCTCACAAGTTTCAGTACTCACAAGAGTCGAAGTTGGGGTCTCACACCGCCTACCACTGAGGAGACAAACGATAACGAAAGTTTCAGTACTCACAAGAGTCGAAGTTGGGGTCTCACGGTCATTCATTGCTAAATGTAGTACATCTTCTATATGTTTCAGTACTCACAAGAGTCGAAGTTGGGGTCTCACCGTGCCAGGAACTACGCCCCACGCCCACCTCGCGCGTTTCAGTACTCACAAGAGTCGAAGTTGGGGTCTCACATACA